>CAIWFK010000630.1 GCA_903911905.1 uncultured Myxococcales bacterium | reverse complement strand
GCGGCGGTCGGCCAGCGCGCGATCGGCGCTGGTGTCGAGTGGCGGCGGCGGGAAGAGGTCGAACTGCACGGGCCTTGGCAGTCTACCGGTCCCAGACGATCACTGCGCCTGGGGCAGCCCGGACCAACTGGTGGGATCCTGCGGGCCGGCCGCCGGCTTCACGTCGACCACGAAGCCGGTGAGGTTGGCCATGCCCGACACGCGTTCGAGCTTGTCGGGCCCGTCGGCGGCGAGGAGGTTCACGTTCACCCCGCGCGTCTTGTTGGCGATGGACAGACCGACGGCGTGCTGGTGACCCCACCCGTGGGGCATGGCGACGGTGCCGGGCATCAAGTCGGCCAGGACCTTCACCGGAATGCGCACGGTGGCGGTCTCGGTGCTGACGTCGGCCATCGCGCCATCGGCGAGCCCGCAGGCGGTCGCGTCATCAGGGTGCATGTACAAGTGGTTGGTCTGATCGTGCACGAACTCGGCGATGTTGTGCGTCCACGAGTTGTGGGTCTGGACCGCGCGCTTGCTGATGAGCTTCAGCTTCTTCTGCGAGGCCCCTCTCGCGCTCGTAGTCGGCGTCGAGCTTCTGCGCCTGCGTCATCAGAATCGGCGAGTCGAGCTTCACCTTCTTCGACTCGGTCAGCACGCGCTTGCCCACGAAGTCGTCGGGCTCGTGGTGCTCGCGCAGCTTGCCGTGGGGGTGCTGCTCGAGCAGCGAGTCGTACGACGCCTGCCCGGTGATGCGCAGCAGCCCCGAGAGCAGCAGTTCCTGCGGCAGCGACGGCTGCTGCCCCTTCTCGCGGAAGAAGCGCGAGTTCACCCACAGCAGCGCTTCCATCATCTTCTGCGCGAGGCCCGAGCCGAACAGCCCGATGCCCGACGCCTTGCACAGTTGCAGGTAGATGGTCGCCTCGTCACGCTGCTCGCCAGTGGGCTCGAGCAGCGCGCGGGTGGCCTGCATGTACGGCTTCTTCTGCAGCCCCAGCATGAGCGGGAAGATGAAGGGCAGGTCGGGCCGCTCGAGCGGGGTGGTGGCCGGCAGCACGTAGTGCGCCAGCGAACCGGTCTCGTTGCGGAAGAGGTCGATGGTGACCAGCAGCTCGAGCTGGCTGAAGGCCTTCTTGAGCCGGCCCGAGTTGGCCATGGTGATGAGCGGGTTGCCACCGGTGACGAAGAGCGCCTTCACCTGCTTGTCGCCCGGCGTGAGGATCTCGTCGGCCAGCACGCCGCCGGGGAAGGCGTCGTTGACCGAGAGGAAGTCGCCGATGCGCGAGCGATCGTTGCGCACCAGCACGCCGTTCTTCTTGCCGAACGCCGGGAAGTCGATGACCCCGCGGCCGACCAGGGTGCCGCCGCGCTTGTCGAGGTTGCCCGAGACCGCGTTGATGGCCTCCTGCAGCCAGAACCCGAGCGAGCCGTTGGTGCCCATGTTCACGCCGGTCGACGAGTACAAGGCCGCGCCCTTCGCGGTGCGGTAGGTGGCGACGAGCGTACGGAGCGCCTCGGCGGGAACGTGCGTGACCTCGGCGGTCTTCTCGGGCGTCCAGGCCCGCGCGAGCCCCAGAATCGCCTCGAGCCCTTCGACCTTGCCTTCGAGCTTCTTGCGATCAACGCCGCCCTGCCGCTCGAGTTCCGAGAGGAACGAGAGGTAGAAGAACACGTCGGTGTTGGGGCGAATGAAGAGGTGCTGGCTGGCCAACTTCGCGGTCTCGGTGCGCCGCGGGTCGACCACGATCACCTTCGCGCCGCGCTCCTTCATTTCCTGCAGGGTGCGGCCCGGGTTGGGCACCTGCAAGAAGCTCCACTTCGAGATCACCGGGTTCGCGCCGACGATGATCAGGCACTCGAGGTTGTCGAGGTCGGGGAAGGGCTGGGTGAAGGGGTGCCCATACACCTCGCGCGCGACGGCGAACTTGTTGCTGCAGTCCTGCGTCGCCGAGGCGTACATCGACTTCGAGCCCAGGCCGGTCATGAAGCCCTGCGCGAAGACCGGGTGCAGCACGCCGAAGCCGGCCGCGGTGCCCACGTACATCGCGAGGCTGTCGGGGCCGTGATCGCCGCGCAGTTGCTTGACCTTGGCGCCGATTTCCGAGAGCGCCTGGTCCCACGAGACGCGCGCCCACTTGTCGCCGGTGCGCTTCATCGGCCACTTGAGGCGATCGGGGCTCTTGTACATCTGCCCCTGCTTGAGGCCCTTGGGGCAACTGAAGCCGCGGGTCGCGACGTGCTCGTGGTCGGGGTGGACCGAGACGATCTCGTTGTTCTCGACCTTCACCTCGAGACCGCAGAGCGCTTCACAGATTCGGCAAAAGGAATGGTGCGTACCGTCAGCCATGATCGCGGTCATGTACTGACACCCGTCGACGCTTGCACGGCCCGTGGCGCTGACGACTGTCAGCCAGTCTTGCGGTTGGGCCCGGCGAGGCGACCGACGATGCCGGCGACGGTCTCGATGGCGTGCTCGGTACGGGCCGACCACGGGAAGCCGCAGCTCAAGCGAATGTGGTTCGAGAAGCGATCTCGCGCCGAGAAGATGGGCCCCGGGGCGATCGAGATGCCTTCGGCCAGGGCCAGGCTCTGCACGGTGAAGGCGTCGACCCCGGCGGGCAGCTCGACCCAGACCACGAAGCCGCCCGAGGGCGAGGTGACGCGGGTGCCGGGGGGGAACAGCGCGCAGACCGCGTCGCGGGTGCGCTCGACCTGGGCCTTGAGCTGACCGCGCAGCCTTCGCAGGTGGCGATCGTACCCACCGCTCGAGAGGAACTCGGCCACCGCCATCTGCAGCAAGGGCGGGGTCGAGACGGTGAGCGAATACTTGAGGCGCTCGATGTGCTCCTGGTACCGGCCGGGAATGATCCACCCGATGCGGTAGCCGGGGGCGAGGGTCTTGGAGACCGAGCCGATGAGCAGCACCCGGCCTTCGCGGTCCCACGCGAGGGCGGGGCGGGGGCGGCCGTCGAAGGCCAGCTCGCCGTAGACGTCGTCTTCGATGATCGGCACGTCGTACTTCGCGCTCAGCCGCACCATGCGCTCCTTGGCCTCGTCGGGCATGATCGACCCCAACGGGTTGGAGACGTTCGGCGCGGCGACGATGGCCTTCACCGCGCGTTGGGCGAGCACCTGTTCCAGACAGTCGAGGTCCATGCCCGTGCGCGGGTGGGCGGGCACCTCGACGGCCTTGAGGCCCAGTTGTTCGATGGCCTGCAGCACGCCGAAGTAGGTCGGCACCTCGACGGCGACGGCCCCACCGGGCGCCGCAGTTGCACGCAGCGCCAGGTGCAGCCCTTCCATCGCGCCCACGGTGACCACGATCTCGCTCTCGTGGAGCGACAGGCCCATGTCGACCGAGCGGCGGGCCAGTTGCCGGCGCAGCGTGGGCAGCCCGGCCACGTCGCCGTACCCTCCACCGGCGTCCTGCACTTCCCGCGCGATGGCGGCCAGCCGGCGGTTGAGCTGGCGAATGGGCAGCAGGGCGGGAGACACCTGCGCGGCGCCCAGCGGCACCACCGAGGGGTCGCGCATCGATTCCATCAGCGCTCGCACGCCCGGAGTGACCGAGACGCGCGCCGGGGCGAGGTTCTTTCGGGGCAGGCGCGGCTCGGCGAGCGAAGGCACCAGGGCGCGATGCCGCACGAAGTGGCCCGAGCGCGGGCGAACCTCGATGAGCCCGTCGTCCTCGAGCCGCACGTAGGCCTGGAGCACGGTGGCGACGCTGACCTTGCGCTGGGTGGCCAGGCCGCGCACCGAGGGCATGCGGTCTCCGGGTCGCAGCGCCCCGTGGGTGATGGCCGAAGCGAGCTGGTCGGCGATGCGATCGTAGAGGAGCGTCATGACTCGCACTGTACCGGTAGCCCGGTCGAATGACCGGTACAGTTGGGTCGGTGTCGAACCGGCGCTGTGCTGGTCGATGATTGGGGCTGGTGCGTCTGTATCGGTCGTGGCATCAGGCGCACGTTCCACCCATGAACGCGACCCTGCCGACCCAGCCTGGAGATCGACGCCTGGTGCTGGTGTCGCTGGCGGCGGTCTACGTGATCTGGGGCTCGACCTACCTGGCGATGCGCATCGCCGTCGACGGCATTCCCCCACTGGTGATGGCCAGCTCGCGCTTCGTGCTCTCGGGCGTGGTGCTGCTCACCTTCCTGCGGCTGCGCGGCGCGCCGTGGCCGACGCTGAAGGAATGGGCGTACGCGCTGCCGGTGGGCACGCTGATGTTCTCGCTGGGCAACGCGACGGTGGCGGTGGCCGAGCAGCACCTGAGCAGCGGGGTGGCGGCGGTGGTGTGTGGCACGATGCCCTTGTGCACGGCGGCGCTCAGCGGGCTCTTCGGCGAGAAGCCGACGCGGCGCGAGTGGGTCGGGCTGGTGATGGGGTTCGCCGGCGTGGTGGTGTTGGCGAGCGGCGGTGAGCTGGCGGCAGAGCCGAAGAGCGCAGCGATTCTGTGCGTGGCACCGGTGGCCTGGGCGCTGGCCTCGCTGTTGGCGCGCAAGCTGCCGCTGGCCAGGGGGCTGATGTCGGCCGCGACGCAGATGGTGCTGGGAGGGGTGATGATGGCGCTGTTTGCCCTCATCGCAGGCGAGCACGTGCCTGCTGCTCCGCCGCTGAACGCCGTGCTGGCGTGGGCGTACCTGGCGGTGTTCGGCTCGCTGGTGGGCTACTCGGCGTACACCTACCTGCTGCGCAACGCGCGGCCGGCCGTGGCCACGAGCTACTCGTACGTCAACCCGGCGATCGCGGTGGCCATCGGCGCAGCGGCCGGCGGCGAGACCATCGGTGGGCGGACCATCGCCGCGGTGTTGCTGATCGTCGCGGCGACGGTGGTGGTGGTCAGGAAGGAGCGCCGCGGCTGATCATCAGCTTCATCCACTTGAGCGCGATCTTCCGACGGGTGCCTTCGACCAGGAAGGGGGGAATGGCACCTGCCGGGTCGCTGTGAATGACGTAGGTGATCTTCGTCTTGCCGGGCCCTGCGGGCTCGAACTGCCAGACGCCGGTGAGCTTCTGAATGCGCACCCAGCCCTCGGGCAGGGGTGGGGCCAGATCATTGGCGGCGCTGAAGAACATGCGGCACGAACCGTCGTCCGAGAAGACGCGGCGCGCGCGCACGGCGTAGTCGCGATTGGCGACCATCGGCGGCGAGATGTGATCGTAGGTGACGCGTTCGTTCTCGCTCTCCGAGAGGATCGTGCGCGCCTTGAGGTCGCTCTCTTCGGGGTCGAACTTGCCGTTGCCGAAGGCGGCGGCGCACAGCGACTTCACGGTGCGATCGGTGGTGGTGGTGAGCCTCAACTCGACCACCTTCGAGCCTTCGACCGGGCGCGATTCGATCAGCACGCCGTCGACCTCGTCGACCTTGGTGTACGGCACGTCAGCGGCGAGGAGCAAGAGCGTGAGCGCGGAGATCATCAGGAGCCCTTCGGGAGCTGCAGTCTGCGGGTCTGGTCGCCCATGATGCCGATGGTCATGCGTCGGGGGAGCAGCCTTCGCATCAAAAACGACGCGAAGCGGTTGAAGCGACCGCCGATGGTGAGCGGGCCCTTGCCCAGCGATTCGAGCGCGTCCTTCGCCACCGCCTCGGGCGAGAGCATGCCGACCGCACCGTTGGGGGCGGCCTTGAGGAAGTTGGGAGTGGTGGTGGCGCCCGCGCAGACCGCCATCACGTCGACGCCGCTGCCCTCGAGCTCGGCCCACAGCCCTTCGGCGAGCGCCAGGTTGTACGACTTGGTCGCGCCGTAGACCGACACCCACGGCGAGCCCTGGAAGGCCGTGAGCGAGGACAACAGAATGAGCCCACCCCGACCCTGTTTCGCG
>CAIWFK010000629.1 GCA_903911905.1 uncultured Myxococcales bacterium | reverse complement strand
CGGCGCCACCTGCACGCCGCCCGGGGTACCCACCGTCGACATGTCGAGCACCAACCAGGAAGGGCTGCGCGGTCAGTCGTACTTCGACCGCATGATGGCCTTCAATTCGCTCATCGCCACCGGGTTTCAGTGCGACCTGTTCCGCTCGGTGGCCATCTCGTTCGGGGGCGAGGGCAACTACACCACGTACGACGGCGTGTACCCCGCGTCGCTCAACTACAACGGCGCGTCGCTGACCATTCAGTACGACCATTCGGTCTCGCACCAGAGCCCCATCTCGGGCGAATCGGGCGGCTACGGCTTCGCCCCGAACATGACCCGCGACCGCATTCACCTGTACCTGGTGGTCGACCTCATCAACAAGCTCAAGGCCGTGACGGACCCCAGCGGCAGCGCGGTGCTCGACAACACCATCGTCATGGCCGGGTTCTGTGTCGACGACGGGCAGCACGGCGGCGACGGCGGCACCACGAAGGGCTCACCCATCATCGTGGCAGGCGGCAAGAACTTCATGTCGCCCGGCAAGTCGATCGACGCCAGCGCCTATGACTTGAACGACCTGTACTTCACGTTCGGCAATCTGCTGGGCATGGGGCTGACCAGCTTCTACCCCATCGCCCAGACCGACCGGCCGTACGGGTCGGCGACCGGGCGGATGTCGGGCTCGACGCTCATTCCGTTGTAGCGCTCCGTTCCTGGAGGGGGCGGTCGACCGGGACCACGCTCACTTCTTGCAGTCCGTCCTCCTCAGCTCGACCCGGCGGTTGCGTGCCCGGCCTTCGGGCGTGTCGTTGGTCTCGACCGGCTGGGTCTTCCCGTAGCCCTTCGAACTCAGCTTCGCCGCCGCCACCTTGTGCGCCACCAGCCAGTCCTTCACGGTCTTCGCGCGGCGCTCGGACAGCGTCTGATTCGACGCATCGCCACCCACGTTGTCGGTGTGGCCCTGCACCTCGACGGCGTAGGCGGGGTGCGCGACCAGCACGGCCGCCGCCTTCTCGAGGGTCGGGGTCGAGTCGGGTCGCAGGGTCGCCTGGTTGAAGTCGAAGGTGACGCCCGAGAGCGTCAGGCGGCACTCCTTCTCGAGCTTGGCGGCGAAGTCGTCGGCGCTCAGGTCGGCGACCATCACGTTCAACTCGGTGTGCATGTAGTGCAGACGGGCCCAGAGGTTCCGGCCGTTCTTCGCGTAGTGGAAGACCATCAGGACGTCGGTGCCTTCGATGTGCTCGGGAATCTTCGTGATCGCCGTCCACCCGGCGGTCTGGAAGGCGTCGGCGTAGACGGCGGCGAACTCGAGGTTCGACATGGCGTCGAGCCCGGTGAAGGCCTTGGCGGGGACGTGCTCGCCGATGAGGGTCGGCTCTTCGGCGTCGTCGAGTGAGACGGTGAAGTCGCCCGAATCGGCCGAGGTCGACGCGAGCACCGCGCCGGCCGGGACTCCGAACCACGGCCAGATCTGCGTGTCCGAGACGGGCTCGACCTTCGGTCCCGGAGCCTTGAAGGTCAGCTTCGTGGGGTTGGGTCCCAGTTCCACCGCGTCCACGCGAATGTCTTCGCGGTTGAACAGCTCGAAGGTGGCCCACCAGTCCTTGCCCCCCTTGCTGCGCCTGACCGTCGCGTACCCTGGCTGGGTGTCGAGCCATTCCTTGACCACCGTCCACCCGGCAGCGGTGAGCTGGGCCCGAATGGGCTTCCAGTACGTCGTGCGGTCCTCGTCGTTGCCCAGGGTGGTGGTCAGCGCGAGTTGAAGGTGTTTGCCGCGCTTGAGCTCGGGGCCCTTCTCGAGCTCGATCTTCACTTCGCTCCAGCGCTCGATCGACGCGTCGGCGACGGTCACGTTCGCAGGAAAGACGAAGCCCTCGGGAAGTGGGTCGGCGGCGAGCAGCAACAGGGTCAAGGCGAGCATCGCCGTGGCTTACCCGAGCGCGAGGCCCGCCACGAGCGTTTGCGGGCGAGCGGGGGCAACGGTCGCTCGTCGACGCGGCCCTCGAACCGTCAGCCGGTGGCCACAGCGAACGACTCGACGATGAAGTCGCGGAACACGGCGACGCGCCGGGGCAGCGTGCGCGCCGTCGGGTACACCAGGTAGAGCCGGCCGATGCTGTGCGACCACCCCGGCAGCACGCGCACCAGCCGGCCGTCGCCCAGTTCCCTCACCGCATGCGACGCCGGGAGCACGCCCACGCCCGCCCCTGCCACCAGCAGGCTGCGCAGGAAACCGAACTCGTTGACCGCCGTGCGCGCGGTGATGAAGGCCGCGTGCACCGGCGCGGGCCGCAGCGGCGAGGCCTTGAGCGACGGCGCATGCGCGACCAGGTCATGGCCCTCGAGGTCCCTCGGGTCGGTCGGCGTGCCTCGGCGCGCCAGGTAGGTCGGCGCGGCGTAGAGCCCCAGCACGCCCTCGGTCAGCTTCTTCGCGGTGAGCGCGTCGCCCGCGAGCGCCGGCGTGCCCCGGAAGGTGACGTCGAACCCGTCGCGCACCAGGTCGACCTTGCGCGACGAGAGCTCGATCTCGAGGCGCACCTTCGGCGCGCGCACGTTGAAGCGGGCCAGGGGGTCGGCCAGCAGGTCGCCGCTGGCCAGGGGCGCGCTCAGCCGCAACGTGCCCTCGGGTTGATCGGCGCCGCTGCCCAGGTGCGCCGCGGCCTCCTCGAGCCCCGCCACGTGGGGCGCGACCGACTCGAAGAACCGCCGACCCTCTTCGGTCAGGGTGAACGAGCGCGACGACCGGTAGAGCAGCGGCACCCGGGTCTTCGCCTCGAGCCGGGCGATGGCCCGCGACAGGGTCGACTTGGGCACCCCCAGGCGCCTGGCGGCCGCCGCCAGCGTGCCGGCCTGCGCGACCTGGGCGAAGAGACCGATTTCGTCGAGCACCATGGGTTGCTCCTTGTAGTTGCGTAGACGCAACTGAGCGTCGTCATTTCGCCCTCTAGCCGCAAAAATGCAACGACCGCATGGTAGGGCCGTCGAGCCCGCGTGGGGAGCACTGCCGCTTCCCCCCTCAACCCCTCGACCAGGAGAGTCGTCATGACGTCAGGTTCGAGCAGCCAGCAATCGGTGGGCCTCGCCGCGAAGGTCGGTGCGGGGGTGCTCGCGCTCTGGGGCGTGCTGCACGTGTGGGTCGGGGTCGAGGGTGCCCGCCAGTTCGCGACCAACGGCACCCGCGCGCTGTGGACCATGTTCCTGGGTGGCGCCAACGCCCCGGTGTCGGCCTACCAGCACCCGACCGACGCGGTGACCTCGACCGTGCAGGGGCACCTGGCGCTCAACTTCTGCCTCGACGTGGGCGCGGCCGGGCTGCTCGGCCTGGCGCTGGCGTGGATGATCTGGAAGCAGGCGTCGTGGTCGGCGTACTTCATCGCGCTGGTGGTCATCGGCGTCATCGACAACGCCTTCTTGTTCACCCAGGTCACGCCGGGCCTCATCGCGCTCGACGCAGGCACCATCGGCGGGCCGGTGCTCTGGGCCGTCGCCTGCATCGTCACGCCGTTCGGCCTGCCGTCAATCAGGGCGCAGCGACCGGTGGGCGCGAGCTCAGTCCCCGCGTGAGGTTCGCCGCGCCAACCGCGACTGCCGCCGGGTGTTCGCCTCGAGCGTCTCGGCGTCTCGGGCCTTCGGCGCGTGCAGCAACGCCTGGTGCGGGTCCTTGAGCTGATGCTCGTAGAGCTTCGCCAGCCGCAGGTGCACGCGGGCCGGTGAGGGAGACGCCTCCAACGCGGCCGCCAACGACGCCACTGCGCCCTGCACGTCGCCTCGGCGACGCAGCACGCCGGCCTTGAGTTCGTTCGCCAGCGCACCACAGCGCCCCGGCACTTCGGGAACCCACCGCAGCGCGCGCTCGTCGTCACCCAGTCGGGCCGCCACCACCGCCAGCCCGAGCCGCGCCTCGGCCGACACCTCGCGCCGCCCTTCCCACGCGTCGGTCAGCCAGGCCACCAGCTCGACCATGCTGCGCACGTCGCGCTCGTTGTGCTCGAGCACCCGGCCCAGCGCCGCCACCCGCCCCGTGCGCAGGTAGTCGAACCACACCGCTGGAATGAGCGCGCCATCGAGGTCATTCACCCGGTGCACGCCCAGCACCGCGCGCTCGAGCGTGCCCAACTGCGTCTGTTCCAGTTGGTAGCGCAGCACCCGACGGGCGCAGTGCAACAGGTCCAGGTGGGTGCGCTCGGGAGGCGGGGCCAACCGGTTCATCACGTAGCGACTGCGCAACAGCGGCCAGTCGAAGCTCTTGCCGTTGAAGGTGATGAGGCAGGTCGCCGCTTCCAGCCGCTCGCGCAGCCACTGCAGCATCGGCCGTTCCTGCCCGGGGCCTGGCAGGTGCGCCTGCTCGATGACCGCGCGGTCCTGATGAACCGTGGCGAGGCCGATGAGGAAGGCGAGGGTGCCGGTCCCTCCCGCCAGCCCCGTGGTCTCGGTGTCGAGGAAGAGCGGGCGCCGCACGTCGAACTCGACCTCGCCCAGCGCCAGGGCTTCGAGGGCCGGGCGCTCGAGCGGAGCGCAGGCGAAGGGCTCGACGGTCTTCACGTGCAGCGCCCCGTGCGAGGTGACCTGCGCTGTAATCAACGCGCCGAGCGTGGTGCGCGGGCCTGGCGGCGCCGAGTCCTGCACTGCGGTACGCCGCATGGGCGGCAGCCGGGAAAGCGGCAGCATCAGGCGCCCACGCCCAGGTGCGTCAACACCGCGAGCGCCAGCGACTTGCGCGCCCGACCGGCCACCGGCCCCACGCACGCCGGGCACCCTTCGGTGCACGAGCAGCCTTCCAGCAGCAGTCGGGTGCGGGCCAACAACGCGTCACGCTCGTCGTACAGCCTCGAGGCCAGGCCCACGCCACCCGGCATTCGGTCGAACACGTAGAGCGTCGGTTCTTCGGCGCGCGCGGGGCGCCCACCCCCTTCGCGGCTGCCGATGGTGCGGCCCAGGTCGCGCGGGTCGACCATCAGCCCCACCGCCGCCACGGTGTGCATGGCCGCATTAAGGCCGGCCAGCGCGTCGATGACGTCGGGCTTGGGCGTGCGACTGGTCAGCTCGAGCAGCACCGCCTCGGGCACCGTCAGCCAGAACGCGCTGGTGTGGAGCTGAATTTCGGGCAGCCGCACGTCGCCGTAGCCGACGTTCTCGTGCGTGTGGAACTTGATCTTCTTGTAGCCGACCACCCGCTCGATGACCGACACCTCGCCGCCTCCCAGTTCGACCCGTGGGCGCACGTCTTCGCGCTCGCGCCGCAGCACCGTGACTTTGGTGTGCGTCATCGCGTCGGTGAAGTAGTCGGGCTCGACCGGCCGCACGTACGCCTTGTGGTTCTCGTAGTCGAAGCGCTCGACCTGCAGTTGCCGGCCCTCGTGCTGGTAGATGGCCTGCTCGTGCAGCATGGTGTGCGACGAGCGCCAGTCCATCTCGGCGATGGTGGCGTCGGTCGACACGTCGATGACCACCACGTTGTCCCAGCCCACGCTGCGCAGCGACACGTCGTTGGCCGGGTAGGCGTCGGCGCTCCAGTGGTAGGTCGAGCGGCCGTCGGCCAGCGGCGCGGCGTGCAGCACCTGGTGCGTCACCAGCCAGTCGAGCGCCTCGCGCACCTTCTCGGCCGACACGTCGCGGAAGGCTTCGCCGCCCTCGAAGGGCAGCTCGAAGGCCGCGCACTTCAGGTGCTGCACCAGCACCTCGAGGTTGTCGGGGTCGATGCGCGCGTGCTCCACCGGGGCCTGCGTGAGCTGGTGCGCGGTGCCGGCCACGTATTGATCGACCGGCCCGCTCGAGGTGACCAGCAGCGACAAGCTGGTGCCCTGCCGACGACCCGCGCGGCCGAAGCGCTGCCAGAGCGCGGCCATGCTGCCCGGCCAGCCGGCGCAGACCACCGCGTCGAGCGAGCCCACGTCGATGCCCAGCTCCAGCGCGCTGGTCGCCACCACGCACTTCACCTCGCCGTTGCGTAGCCGCGCCTCGATGTCGCGCCGGGTCTGCGGCAGGTAGCCCGCGCGGTAGGCGTGCACCAGGTCGGGCGAGAGCCGCGACTCGGCGAGCCAGTCGCGCAGGTACTTGAGCATCACCTCGACGGTGTTGCGCGACTGCCCGAAGAGCAGCGTCGGCACGCCCGCGCGCACCAGGTCGGTCGCCAGCTTCGCGCTGGCCTTGATGTACGACTGCCGAATGCCCAGCTCGGCGTTCACCACCGGCGGGTTGTAGACGACCAGCCGTCGTTCTCCCCGAGGGGCGCCGCTCTTCTCGACCAGCGCGACCTCACGGCCCAGCATGCGGCTGGCGTGCTCTTGCGGGTTGCCGATGGTGGCCGACGCCAGCAGGTAGCGCGGCTTCGCGCCGTGAAAGCGCGCCACGCGGTCCAAACGACGCAGCACGTTCGCCAGGTGCGAGCCGAAGACGCCGCGGTAGGCGTGCACCTCGTCGACCACCACGTACTCCAGCCCCGCGAAGAAGCGCGACCACGAGGCGTGGTGGGGCAGCACCCCAGAGTGCAGCATGTCGGGGTTCGAGAGGATGACGCCGCTGCGCTGCTTGGCGATGCGGCGCGCGTCGCCGGGCGTGTCGCCGTCGAAGGTGATGGCGCCGTGGTCGAGGCCCGCGTCGGTCATCAGCCCGCGCAGCGACGCTTCCTGGTCTCGCGACAGCGCCTTGGTGGGGACGAGGAAGAGAGCGCGCGCACCCGGGTTGCGGGCCAGCGCCTCGAGCACCGGCAGCACGTAGCAGAGGCTCTTGCCCGAGGCCGTCGGAGTCGCCACCACCACGTCGTGCCCCGAGTTCGACAGCTCGAAGGCCTGCGCCTGGTGCGTGTAGAGCGTGCTGATGCCGCGCTTTTCGAGCGCGGCCCGAAGCGGCGCGCTGAGGTTCGAGGGCAGCGGCACCGAGTCGGCGGTGGCGCCCGGCAGCGTCTGGTCGAGCACCAGGCCCTTCGAGATCTGCGCGTCGGCGTGCCACTTCGCCACCACCGCGTCGACGCCGCTCAGGTGGCCCCAGGGCGTGCTTCGGGGTGAGGTGAAGGAAGTTGATTGGTCCATGACTGGTCTCCCGTTCAGTGACTGTACGGGTGAGCAGCGCCGGAGTCCAAGTCTTCCCGGCGGGTTGCGTCTGGATGTCAGGGGTAGCGTGTAATCAGGCAGCCGGCCGAAGCAGGCGGGAAATTGGGCGGGCGCGGGAGGTGGCGGGTGAACGGGTCGGAAGTGGAGTGTCTGCGGGTGGCGGCGCGGCAGTTTGGGGTGCTGCATCGAAGGCAGGCGTTGGAGTGGCTGAGTCGTCAGCAACTCGATCGGCGCGTCCGCTCGAAGCAGTGGTCGTTCGTGCTTCCACAGGTGCTGCGCGTCGAAGGGGCTCCGCGAAGCTGGCATCAGGAATTGAAGGCGCTGTCGCTGTGGGCAGGGCAGGACTACGCGCTCTCGCATCGCACGGCGGCGGCGTTGCATGGGTTCAGGCGGTTTCCTGCTGGGCCGCGCGAGGTGACGCTGCTGCGTCATCGAGAGTTGCCAGCACCAGTGGTCCTGCACTGGACGACCCGACTGCCACCTCGGGACCTGGCGAGCGTGCAGGGCTTTCGCGTGACCAGCGTGACGCGCACGCTGGTCGACCTCGCAGGCATCGTCTCCGAAGCCGACCTCCGTGCGACGGTCGACGAGGCGCTCAATCGGAAGAGGACCACGATCGATCGCCTCGCCGTCGCGCTCGTCGAGCACGCCTCGGTGGCGGGGGTGAGTGCGCTGCGCGAGATCGTACGCGAGTACCAGGGCGGTGACGGGCCATGTGAGAGTGAGCTCGAGGCGCGGGTGTTCGAACTTCTCGACCGTTCGGGGTTACCGCGCCCCACGCGCCAGCGTTCCATCACCGTCGCTGGTCGCCTGCGTCGACTCGACTTCCTCTTTCCTGACCACGACGTCATCGTCGAAGCGGACGGCTACGCGACCCACGCGAGCCCGATGGCCTTCGAGAAGGACCGGCAGCGAGCGAACAGTCTGACGTCGCGTGGCTTCCGGGTGCTGCAGTGGACGTGGAGGTCATTGCACGACCGGCCAGGCGAGCTGCTTCGCGAACTGAAGGCAGTCCTTGATGCTCAAGCATCAAGGGGGGCCGGTCTCTGTTCGCCCGCGGCCGTGCCGAACGTGAATCAGCCCCTCCTGCGACGGTCGTGTGACCTGGGTTGAATCGTTCTTCACCCCAGCCTCGCATTGCGAGGTTCCAATGAAGAACGATTCGTAAGCAGCTTGGTGGACCGCCGCCACGAGGTCGAGGGGCTGTTCGCGACGAGCACAGCGGCGGCCCAGACCCTGCCCGCCACCCCTTCAGGCAAGCGGTGTCGCGAGCTTTCTTCGCTGATGGAATCGTTCTTCACCCCAGCCTCGCGTAGCGAGGTTCTAATGAAGAACGATTTGGGTAAGCAGCCTGATGGACCGCCGCCACGAGACCGAGGTGCTGTTCGCGACGAGCACGCGGTGGCGCCAGACCCTGCCCGCGTTTGTGCACCATCAGTATCAGCTGGCTCGCGTCGACGCGCTCGTTGCCGTGCAGCTGATCGTCGCCGGCCTCTCGCCGCTCACGCTCACCGCGCTCCCTTCCGACGATGACGGGGTAGGCTCGGTGGCGGTCCGAGCGCGCCGTGTGGCGCGTGCCCGCCCATTGGCTCAGCCCACGTGCCGGCTCGTGTCTAGGGCGCACCGTGCCCCCCTCCCGGGG
>CAIWFK010000628.1 GCA_903911905.1 uncultured Myxococcales bacterium | reverse complement strand
CGCTTGCCCATCGACGTGCCGACGCGCTTGATCTTGCCGCGCATCACGAGGGTGCGAACGCCCTCAACCGTGACCTTGAACTGGGCCGTCACCGCGCGGGCGACGTCGAGCTTGGTGGCCTTGCGGTCGACGATGAACGAGTACTGGCGCTGCGTCTCACGAGCCTTGTCGAGCTTCTCGGTGATCAGCGGGCCCTTGATGACCTGGTTGAGATCCATGATCAGGCCTCCTTCTTTCCGCGCGGGGTGAGCAGCGCGTCGTTCAGCGCCTTGGCCGCAGCCACGGTGATGACGATGTTCTTGCGGCGCAAGATGCTCTCGACGTTCACGCCCTCGACGGGCAGCACGTCGAACTTGGCCAGGTTGCGCACCGCGAGCATCAGCTTGCCGTTGCTCTTCTGGTCGACGACCAGCGCGTTGGCGAGCTTGAGACCCTTGGTGAGCGCCGTGGCCGCCTGCTTCGCCTTCCCGTCGGACGGGAACTCGCTGACGAAGATGACGGCCTTCTCGGCGACGCGCATCGAGATCGCCGAAGCGAGCGCGTTGCGACGGACCGTGCGGGGCGGGCGGTAGGTGTAGTCGCGCGGCTTGGGGCCCATGGCCTTGCCACCGCCGACCCAGTGCGAGGCGCGGGACGAACCCTGGCGCGCACGACCGGTGCCCTTCTGCTTCCAGGGCTTCTTGCCACCGCCCGAGACGAGCGACGAATTCTTCACAGCCACCGTGCCTGCACGGCGGTTGATCTGCTGGAACTTCGCCGCCTCGTACAGCAGGTGGGCGTTGGGCTCGAGCGCGAACACATCGTCCGAGAGCTCGATCTCGGCGACCTTCTTCGATGTCAGATCAACGACGTCAAATTTTGCCATGGCGTCCTCAGCTCTTGATCTCGACGTCAACGCCCGCTGACAAGTCCAGCTTCATCAGCGCGTCGAGGGTCTGCTGGGTCGGCTCGAGAATATCGAGCAGACGCTTGTGCGTGCGGATCTCGAACTGCTCACGCGACTTCTTGTCGACGTGAGGAGAACGGAGAACGGTGAACCGATTGATCCGAGTCGGCAAAGGAATCGGCCCCGAAACACGGGCGCCGGTACGCTTGGCAGTCTCGACGATCTCGGTCGCGCTCTGATCCAGGAGCTTCGAGTCGTACGCCTTCAAACGGATGCGAATCTTCTGTGTCGCCATTCTCGGTGGACCCTTGATTGTGTTGCGACTTCTGCGACTGCAGGTTCGACGACCGGAGATGGGACAGGAAGAAGAACGACTGTTCGAACAAGAGGTCTCGAACCGAAGCCTTCTGGATGTCACAGAGCCGAGCGACGAAGGGGACGCGCGTATACGTTCTGGTTCGAGCAACGTCAAGCGCTGTATGTACGAATTTCTGCGACTTACAAACTTCCAAGTGAATTCAAGCGCTTCGACGACTCAATACCCTCGAATTCGCAGCAGCAACGGCGCGAGGATGTTGGGAGGAATGGTGGCGTAGGCGCCGAACTGCATGGTGTACGTGCCGCGGCCCTGGGTGAGCGTGCGCAGGGCGTCGACGTAGCCGAACATCTGCGAGAGCGGCACGTCGGCGTCGATGACCTGGGCATTGCCACGCTGGTTCATGCCGCGCACGTTGCCGCGGCGCTGGTTGACGTCGCCGATGACGCTGCCCATGTATTCGACGGGCACCACGATCTCGACCTTCATCACCGGCTCGAGCAGCGCGGGGTCGGCGGCCTTGCAGGCGTCGGTGAAGGCCATCGACGCGGCGATCTGGAAGGCGATTTCGTCGCTGTCGACCTCGTGGAAGCTGCCGTCGTACACGTCGACGTTGATGTCGACGAGCGGGTACCCGGCGACGACTCCGCGGCTGAGCGCGCTGGTGACGCCCGCCTGAATGGGGCCGAAGAATTCCTTGGGCACCACCCCGCCCTTCATCGAGTTCACGTAGGTGAAGCCCTTGCCCTGGGCATTGGGGCTGACCCGCAGCTTGACGTGGCCGTACTGGCCCTTACCGCCCACCTGCTTGATGTACTTGCCCTCGGCCTCGGCGGTCTTCGTGACCGTCTCGCGGTAGGCGACCTGTGGCTTGCCGACGTTGGCCTCGACCTTGTGCTCGCGCTTCAGGCGGTCGACGATGATCTCGAGGTGAAGTTCACCCATGCCGGCGATGATCATCTGCCCGGTCTCACCGTCGGTGTTCACGCGGAAGCTGGGGTCTTCGACCGACAGCTTCTGCAGCGCCTGCACCAGCTTGTCGGCGTCTTCGGTGCTCCTGGGCTCGAGGGCGAGCTGAATGACCGGCTCGGGGAAGTCGATCTTCTCGAGGAGCACCTGGTGCGATTCGACGCACAGCGTGTCGCCGGTGGTGACGGTCTTCAGGCCCACGATGGCGCAGATGTCGCCGGCGCAGCACTCGGTCAGTTCGTCGCGCTTGTCGGCGCGCATCTGCACCAGGCGCCCCACCCGCTCGCGCTTCTTCTTGGCCGAGTTCCACACCGCGGTGCCCGACTCGAGCCGGCCCGAGTACACGCGAATGAAGGTCAGCGTGCCGTAGGTCTCGGTCATGATCTTGAACGCCAGGGCCGAGAAGGGTGCGTCGTCCTTCGTCTCGCGCACCACGTCGTTGCCGTCCTTGTCCTTGCCGTGAATGGGCGGCACGTCGATGGGCGAAGGCAGGAAGTCGACGACGGCGTCGAGCAGCGGCTGCACGCCCTTGTGGCGGTAGGCGGACCCACACAGCACGGGGAAGACCTTCAGGCTGATGCAGCCCTTGCGGACCGCTGCGCGAATTTCGGCCTCGGTGACGTTCGCGCCCTCGGTCTCGAGGTACTTTTCCATCAGCGCGTCGTCGAGCTCGGCGACCTGCTCGAGCAGCGCCTTGCGCGCGGTGTTGGCCGCGTCGGCGAACTCGGAGGGAATGTCGACCACGTCGTAACGGCTGCCCTTCTCTTCGTCGTGGAAGACCAGGGCCTTCATCTTGACCAGATCGATGACGCCCTTGTGGTGTTCTTCACTGCCGAGCGGCAACTGCAGCACCAGCGGCACCGCGCCGAGGCGATCGCGAATCGACTGCACCGACATCTCGAAGTCGGCGCCGACGCGGTCCATCTTGTTGATGAAGCAGATGCGGGGCACGTGGTGCTTGTCGGCCTGGCGCCACACCGTTTCGGACTGGGGTTCGACGCCATTGACGCCGTCG
>CAIWFK010000627.1 GCA_903911905.1 uncultured Myxococcales bacterium | reverse complement strand
CTCGAAGCCGCATGCGCCGACCTCGCCAAGCTGCGCTCGGAGGCGGGGAGAGCCTCCTAAACGCCTGATTCGCCGTCAGGAGCAGTCGTCGGATCGACCCAGGACGCCCAAAAAGCGGCTCCGGGAATTGGGCCACGTAGTAGACATAATTATCATTATGCGACGTCGATTTCAGTTCCTCTTATGATGATGTCACGGGTCCTCGGAGGTCGTCAAGTTGTTGCTTGGTTAGCCGATCGACCGACAGCCGCGCCCTCAACCGCCGTCGTTCTTCGGTGCACAAAAGCAAACCGGCGTGGGGCATTCAGCAGGGATGATCGGCTGCTCACCGCGGCATATTTGCCCACATAGGACATTGAGCGGTGGGCATCGCCCGAAGACCCATTTCCAGAACTCTACATTAGCAAACCCACCCCGGACAAACACTAAAGCCAGAGCCCCGACCGCGGCCAGACCAATGACCTTTTTTCTCCGCTGTATCATTGGCAGTCCAAGCTTCCATCGTCGCCCGGAACGCCCCCGCCGCCTCTATGGCTCCAGCCACAACTGTGCGCCATTTCATGAATCAGCGCCTTCGCTTCGCACCCGAGACTCTTGCCTGCCAAACCACACCAGTTGATGTCGTGCACTGGCGCAGCACAAGTGGTCCCAGGAGGCTGCCTTACGAAGCCACCCGTGGCCCCGTCTGAACTGTTACCGCCTGCACATTGAATCATCGTCTCTAGGCTACAATTAATATGCGCCTGCTCGATCTGAAGGAGTATGCAACGGAACAGGTCGGGTCTCTGTACGACGCTGACCGAGTGCTCCATCTCCCTATAGAGGTCGTCTTCTGACGGTAGGTTTTCGCAGTTCGAGTCAGCAGTATAGTCGCCAGTCGGATCCGTGTTCACGAATGGACTACTATTGGCGTAGACGTACGTCGGCACCGACAAACCATAAAGTGCACGCGCACTTATGAAGCTCGGCTTTTGTAAGAACGGCTCAGGCTCGAGGTAGCGCCCGGCGTTCGCGTCGTAGAACCGGTTCCAGTTCTCAAATAGCCCGGTCTCGACGTCGTAGTACTGGCCGGGCTGCCGCAGACTCAACTCCCAAGCCTTCGAGGTGCTGGCGTACTTCAGGTAGTCGACGGCTTCGACCGTCACGCCCTGGTACGCGTACCCATTGCAGGTGCCGCCGTCGGGCGGGGCGTTGCAGGTATTCGTCGTCATCGCGACGGTGACGATGCCGGTGGCCGTCGGCGTCAGCCACGGAGTCGCGAGCGTCGACGAGTGCCATCCGTTGCCACTCCAGAGCTGGGTGCCGCTTGAGTTCTTCACCGTCACCTTGTCCAACGACTCGGTGTCGAAGACGCCAAACCGCACCTTGACGACTTCACTCAGTCCTCGCGGAGGCTCCGACACCGTCGCCATCGAGTAGGTCGCGGAGTTGCCGTACGGATGCGGAGTCTCTCCCCACCAATTCTGGTGGTTGGCGTGCCCGGCCGGCTGGTACTCGTACACGCCGGCCACTGCCCGCGCGTCGTCGACGGCCAGCACCACTCGGCCGCTGACGTTGTTCACCAGGTGCCGCCAGCCGCAGCCCTTCGCCGCGAATTCCCCGAGGCGGGTGCATGACGTCGTCGACTGGGGCTGCCTCGCCCACGCACTGGTGAAGCTCGAGCGCCGCACTCCGATGGGCTGGCCACCCAGCCACAGGTACTCGTCCACCGAGTAGCCGCTCGTCTTCTGGCCTCGGTCCTCAAGCAACTGCCAGCCGTTGGCCCAGAAGAATTCGTCTCGGCCACCCGTCGGGTACACTTTCGCCCGGCGGCGGTTGTCGGCGTCGTAAACGTAGTCGTAGGTCACGCTCGCGCCTCCTGTGCCGACTGCCACCTGCTTGATGGCCGAGTCCGTGACTCCACCCGCCTGCACGTACCCGAAAGTGTACTGCTGCGAGGGCTGCCCTGACGAGTCCACCGGCCAGGCCACCTTCGTGACCCGCCCGTCGAAGTCGTAGGTGTAGCTCTTCGAAATCAACGTCCCGGCGTCGGTGCTGGCCGAAGTCGTCATCAAGTCGGGAGCGAGGCCACCCTGGTAGGTCATCGCCTCGAGGTGGCCGGCGTTGTCGATGCCGTGCGTCTGCCGGTTGCCGCGACCGTCATAGGTGAAGGTCTCGGCGAAGTAGGCACCGCCCGCGTCGGGGCGCTGCGGCGCCGTCGCGGCCTTCAAGCGAAGCGCCCTGTCATAGGCGAAGGTCTCCACCGTCGCCGTGGTGGTGGCATTCGCCAGGCACGTCGTCATCGTCGTCAGCTGGTCCGCCGTCCAGCCGTAGCGCTCCTTGTAGAGGGCGCCGTCACCGGCCCCAAGGCCGGCAGCGTTGGTGGACACGAAGAGCGCTGACGCCCTGCCCGTCAGTTGGTTGTTGGCCGAGGCCACCGCCATTGTCGGGCACGCATCGGCCTGCGCGGGCACCAACGAGGTGTCACCAAGGATGCTCTCGACCGCGACGACGCCGCCGTCAGCTGCCGCCACGCCGTAGTACCGGAGCCCGCCATAGGGCTCCCACTTCACGCCAGAGACCAACGACCGTGTCGCGGTCGTCCCATCGACTGACACCGCGATGTTGTCGACGCGGTCTCTGAGCTCCAACGCGCTGCCGTAGGAGTACTGCGCCACCATGCCGTGCGGGTACGTCAACGTCTGCAGGTTGCCGTTGGGCGTGTAGGCCATCACCGTGCGCAGCGTGCCGTCGGCGTCGGTGCAGGCCGTGCCCGACGGGCGCACCAGCCGCTCCCACAGCTCTCTCCCAAACTCGTCGTACGAGTACCAGGTCGTCCCCATCGGGCTCGTCGCGGTCGAAACACGGCCAGCCACGAAAGTCTGCGCGTTGCCGCACGCCGTTCCTGCGGCGTCGTAGGTCCACGAATAGAGCGTCTGAGGAGTCGCGCTACCGGCCACCACCGACAGCCGGCGGCCGAGCAAGTCGTACGTGAAGGTCGTCGAGGCGGTGTTGAGGGCCTGCTGGGTCGACTGCCGAAGGACGATGTCGCCCAGGGCGTCATAGCGGTACCGAGTGCCGCCCTTGTTGGTGCCGTCGAGGCTGTTGGGTACCCACGCCGCCAGGACGTTCCCGAAGTCGTCGTACTCGTACGACACAGAGGTGCCGTTGGTGCGCGACACGGTCGAATCACACGAGAGCCCCACCGCCCCGGGCGCGGTCGCCACGTCACAGACGTCGCCGTTGCCATTGGAAAGCAGCTTCGTCTCGAGCGAAGTCCCGTCCGCCAGCGGCGTCACGACACGCGAAAGCCGCTGCGCCGCGTCGTATTCGAACGTGGTGCACGACGTGCTGACGGCGTTGTTGACGGTGTCCCAGCAGAAGGCTGGCGCCGCGTTGAAGGCGAAGCCGACTGCCGAGCGAATGGTTTCGTTGTAGAAACGCTGACGCATCGCCCGTGTTGCGAGCCCCTCGGTTAAGGCCGTCAGCCGATTCTCCGCGTCGTGCGAGTACGAGACGGTCCGCCGCATCGAACTGCTCCCGCCCGACACGGCGTAGTAGCTCGCCTTCGACAGATTCTTGGTGTCCGTCTCGAAGCTAAACAGCACACCCTCGGACCATGCGGTCGCTCCGGAGAAGCTGGCCGCCTTCACCACCGCGGTCTGCTTGTCCAACTCCCCAACCGCGCCTTCGGCGCAGTCGTAGGTGGTCGAGGAGAGGCTGACACTCGGCGAGTAGCAATAGCGCTCGGCGTTGCCTTCAGGGTACTGCACCGCACGAAGGCGCCCTGAGACGTAGCGGAAGTTCCAGGTGCGCGTCCCGCCAGACGTCACGACGGCGCGCTGGGTGACGTGGCCTTCCCGGTCGTAGGCGTAGTTGGTTGTGACGCTGTTTTCGTCGACCAGCGTCCCAGGCCGACCGAAGTCGTCGTAGTTCGAGAAGGTCTGAGTCAGCGCGACGCCGGTGCAGCCTGCGGGGAAGCTCTTCTGTTGTGCGAGGCGGAGTCGGTCAGCCGGGTTCGGCACAGTGCCATCGTTGTAGACGTACTGTCGAATGGGGAAGCTGCCAGAGCAGTCCGTCGCGCTGGTGCTGGCGACGTCACATGGCCCGTGCACCTCGACCACGCGATTAAGGGAGTCCGTCCCGCTGGTGCAGGCGCCGCCGGCGCTCCGGCTCTTCAGGTAGAAGGTGCCGATGAAGCGCTGAGTCGCGGTGTCGCTCGGCAGCACTGGCGCGGTGCCCGTGGTGCTCTTCGAGTAGCCGGCGACAATCTCCGACTGGAGGTCGCCGTTCGAATAGTAGGCCCGCGTGGTGGTCGAGTACTGCCCGGCGACCAGCACGCTCGGACGCGTAGTCACCTTCGGCTTTACCGCCTGCGTGTCGGCCACGCGCGTGTAGGAGTACCACTCGCACTCGAGGCCAACGCACGTGCCGACGCTGTCGATGTTCGCCAGCGACACGCCCCCGTCAACGCCTGCCTGCCGAGCGGTCGTCAGGTACGCATGAGCAATGCCACCATCGGACTGGCTCGGCGCGGAATTCACGGTCGTGACGTCGCTCAGGCCAACCCCTCGCGGCCAGAAGGCCGTGTAACTCGCGGACGCGCTTCCGGGCACCGCCCCCTGGACCCAGCTTTCGGTTCCGGGCGAGCAACTTTGAGTGACGCCACAGGACGTGGCGCGCGAGCTCGCACGTCGAGTCTTCGAGTCGTAGTCCGACTTCAGGCCCACCGTGAGGTAGAGCGTCGTCCTTGGCGCGGAAAAATCTCCCTGCTCTCGATTCAGGAACGCGACGCTGTATGCCCCGGCATCGGGGCCTGAGACGACGAACGACCCGGTAGGCGTCTGCTGGTGAGCAATCAGCGACACCGGGATGACGGCCTGGCGAACGTGTTGCAGCCTCTGCGATTTCGGGAGGTCGCACATGGCAGGTCGCAGAATTCTCAACGAGCAGGACGCGCGCCGAAGTCT
>CAIWFK010000626.1 GCA_903911905.1 uncultured Myxococcales bacterium | reverse complement strand
CTTGCGCAGGCGGGTGAGCGCGCGCAGTTCGTAGAAGATCTCGAGCGCCTGATCGATCAGCTTCTGCGCGAGCTCCGGGTGGTGCACCGCGACGATGCGGCGCATCAGGTCCTGCTCGGGGAAGTCGATGAAGTGGAACACGCAGCGGCGCAGGAAGGCGTCGGGCAGGTCCTTCTCGTTGTTCGAGGTGATGATCACCACCGGGCGCTCCCTGGCCACCACCTCGCGGTTGGTCTCGGTGATGCGGAAGCGCATGCGGTCGAGTTCGTGCAGCAGGTCGTTGGGGAACTCGAGGTCGGCCTTGTCGACTTCGTCGATCAGCAACACCTTGCGTTGGGCTGCGGCGAAGGCCTCTCCGACGGGCCCCAGCTTGATGTACTTCTCGATGTCGCGCACGTCGTGATCGTTGAAGCGCGAGTCGTGCAGGCGCTGGACCGCGTCGTAGACGTACAGGCCTTCCATCGCCTTGCTGGTCGACTTCACGTGCCAGGTGATCAGTTGCAGCCCCAGGCTTTCGGCCACGGCTTCGGCGAGCAGGGTCTTGCCGGTGCCTGGTTCGCCCTTGACCAACAGCGGGCGCTGCAGCGCGACGGCGCAGTCGACGGCGGAACGAAGAGATTCGCTGGTGAGGTAGGTTTGAGTACCCTTGAAACGCATTCGGTGAGGTTAACCGCTGGAGGGCGAACGTGCTCAAGTGGAAGTTGATGTTGACGACGCTGCCCTTCGTGGCGGCGGTCACGGCGCTCAAGCTGGCGGTGCACTGCCTGGGCGGTTTCGAAGGGGTGGTCGAGTTCACCGACGTGGGCGTGGTGCTCACGGGCGGGGTGTTCCTGACCGGCTTCCTGCTCTCGGGCACGATGAGCGACTACAAGGAAAGCGAGAAGCTTCCCGCCGAGATCGCCACCACGCTCGAGACCATCGAAGAGCTGTTCGTGTTGGCGGCGACCCAGAAGCCCGACGTACTCGAGGTCACGGCGTTGCGGCGCGAGGTACTGACCCTGACCGACGCCATCAAGGACTTCATCTTCAAGAAGCGCACGACCGCCCAGGTCTTCGAGGCGCTGACGGCGCTGGGCGGGGTGATTCGGCAGTTGGAGCAGAAGGGTGCCGGGCCCTACGCCTCGCGAGCGGTGCCGCAGTTGTTGATGGTGCGCAGGAGCGTCTCGCGAATGGACGTGATCTCGCGCACCGGCTTCCTGCCGCCGGCGTACGCGTTGCTCGAGGTGTTGTTGACGATGATTCTCGCGCTGCTGATCGTCGCGCGCTTCAAGACCGGCGTCGGCGAGGCGATTCTGGTGCCCTTCGTGACGCTGGTGAACGTGTACATGCTGCGGCTGATCAAGGACATCGACGACCCGTTCGAATATTCGGTCGACGGCCAGAAGCAGGGAGGGGCCGAGGTCGACCTCTTTCCCATCGACGAATACCGGGCGCGGTTGGCGGCGCGGGTGGCTCAGGGCTGACACGCGGCGTGGTGGTCGAGGTAGGCGCCGAAGCCTGCGCGAGACTCGAGCTTGAAGTCGGGCACGTTCGCCAGGTGCTGGTCTGCCAGGTGGTATTGCTCGATCACCAGTGACGCGCGCACGCCGTCGGTGCCGTCGAACGGCTGCACTTCGTGCGAGAGATCGCCGCGGAAGTGCACGGCCTGGTTTTCGCGCGGGGTGATGCGTTGCCGCAGGGCGCCGCCCTCGTAGAGCGCGAGCTGACCGCCCACGGTCGAAGGGACCGACAGGTAGAGCACGCTGACGACTTCGGGCACGGCGTTGGTGTCGCCCGAGACCTGGCGAAGCGTGGCGTCGACGTGGCGGCCGACGCCGCCGCCGCGTGAGACGAGCAGCACGTTCAGGTACCAGGCGTTCGGTACCCGCCCTCCAACGGGAAGCCACCAGCGCCGGAGGGCGTCGATCGCGGGCGCTCCCAGCGCGCGGGCGAGCCAGGGAGAGAGGGCGGGGAAGTGGCGGGTGACTTCCTGTCGGCCCTCGTCACGGAAGATCACCGCGAAGCCGCGGCTCGACTGGAACGCACCGGCAAGCGTGCTGCGGCCCACCAGTGGAGAGTCGAGCAGGGCAGTGCGCAGCGCCTCGAAGTCGCCGTCGGGCAGGGCCTGGCGGGTGATGGCAGCGCGGCGGAGCACGGCCGTACCTTGCCTCAGATGCCCGTCTCCGCCGAGCGTGCGCGAGCTGCCACGGGTACACTGTGGTGGTGACGGTCATTCCGCTGCTTGGGTTGCTCATCGCGACCGCTGTGAGCGGCGAGGTCGTCACGCGTACGACTCCGGCCACGGTTACGACGGTTGGTCACTCGACCTGTGGGTACGACGGCGCTGCGCTGGTGGCTCCCGAAGCCGAGAACGAAGTGCGGCGGTTCAGCTCACTCAGTTCGCCCCGTTCGTTCTTCAGCGACGACGTATCGGGTGTTCTCGGCCAGTTGCGCGAAGGGCAGCGGGTTCTCGGTGGAGTTGGCGCCCTACGACTCAGCCCGACGGTGCAGGTACGACGAAGTGGCGGAATTGGTCTTTACGCCTACGCAGCCAACAACCCCCTCCTCAATCGAAGGGCGTGATGACGGAAACGAGAGGAGGCAAGCGCGTCGAATCCAGCCAGACCGGAAACTTGCCCGGCGTTGCGGGAAGGGGAGACTCGCCAGGTGACCGAAGCCCAGCGACTGCCGCGAGTTCGCTTTCGCCATCCCATCCGGGTGGCGTCGCTCGAAGGTACGCCCCGCATCGTTCGCACCCTGACCGCGAACCTGTCGTCGAAGGGCCTGTTCGTGCGCATGCCCGAGCCGCTTCCGCTGGGTACGAAGGTGGCGCTCTCGTTCGAGGCCGGTGGTCAGACGCTCCCTTTCGCCGAGGCCGAGGTGGTGTGGTGCCGCGTACACGACTCGCAGTTGCCGGGGCGCTACCCGGGCTTCGGCGTGCGGTTCGTGCGCTTCCTCCACCCTCGCGCGAAGGACCTGGTGCAGTTCCTGGTCGAGAACCTCGATCGCGGCAAGCCGCTGGTTCTGCCCAAGACCCGCCCGTGGCGACGGGTTCGCTATGCGGTAGGCGCGGGGCTGATGAGCCTCTCGGCGATGGGCGCCGTCGCGGCGTTCCTGCTCACCCGTGAGCCGTCGCCGGTCGTCGAGCCGGTCCCTCTCGCGCAGACGCAAGCGGCGCCAGTTCAACTTCAGCCTGTTGCCGTCGAGCCGGTGGTGGCTGCGCAGCCGATGACGGTTCCGGAGCCGGTCGTTGCCGCCGCCAAGGTGGAGGCGCCTGAGCCCGAGCCCGTGGCGACTGCGGAGGAGTCGCCGACTCCCGAACCGGCTGCGGCAGCGTCGCCGAGCGCCGAGCTGGTGGCGGCCGCTGTGGCCGAGCAGACCGAGCCCGTCGTTCCCGACCCGCTCCCTCCACCGCGGGTCAACGAAGCGCGCGGTGAGGTTTCGCTGCCGACCGGCGCGGTGCGCGCGGTGACCTGGGCCCAGGCCGAGCGGGAGGTCCGCGTCGCCGCGTCGCTCAAGCACGGCACGCTCAAGCGCACCTTCATGCTCTCGGGGCCTGCCCGGGTAGTGTTCGACATCGAAGGCGACGCGCCGCTCAAGAGCCACACCGTCGCGGGCACCGGCCCGTTCATCAAGCAGGTGCGCGTGGGCAAGCAGGGCAAGGCCACGCGGGTGGTCATTGATCTGGTGAAGTGGCCGCGCGACGTGTCGGAAGACGGCGACGCCTGGGTGCTGACCTTCTAGTCCTCGAAGTACTCGAGCTGCAGGTGCCCGACGTGAATTGTGTCGCGATGGGTCAGCGCCTGGTGTTGGGCGACTGCTCCATTCACCCGCACCCCGTCACCTCCGAGGTCCTCGACCCAGAATCGCCCGCCCTCTTCGTAGATGCGGGCGTGTTGGCGCGTGTTGGTCGAGCCTTCGACGCGGAACGGGCTGCCGCGCCCACCGATGGTAATGGCCTCGCGGAGTGGCAGGACCCTGGCGGAAGCGCCGTCGAAGTACTGCAGCTGTGCTCGCGGAGCCATTGACTGATCCTGAACCAATGCGCGACGTCGTGCAACGAGGGGCGCCCTCACTCTTCAGGCGTCTTTGCCGAGCCGCTCAGGAGTCGAACTACCAAATCACGCCTCTCGCCCGCGACGCGTGACTATTCGCGGCAGCCCGGTGGTAGCCGGACCAGCGCTGCGACCACCTCGTCGACCTGCGCCTGGTTCGCGTCGGGGCCCAGCGAGAAGCGCAGCGTCGAGTGCGCCTGGGAACTGGTCAGCCCCATCGCCAGCAACACATGAGACGGAGACACCGATCCCGACGCGCAGGCGGCTCCCGTCGAGACACAGATGCCCGCGAGATCGAGCGCGATGAGCAAGGCCTCTCCGTCAACCCCGTCGAAGGTCAGGTTCGAGGTGTTTCCGACCCGCGTCGCGCCTGCGCCGTTCACGGTGAGTCCGGGGAGCCGGGCCAGCACCTCGCGTTCGAAGGCGTCTCGCAGAGGCGTGACGCGCGCGGTGAACTCGTCGGCCGTGGCCACCGCGTGCTCGAGCGCCATCGCCGCCGCTTCGGCGAACGCGACCGACTGGGTCCCACCCCGGCGGCCATTCTCCTGATGCCCCGGCGTCAACGCCTCGACGTCGACTGCCCGACGATCGAACAGCACGCCCACCCCCGCGGGCCCGCCGAGCTTGTGGGCAGAGAAGGACAACAGGTCGACCGGCAGTTCCCTCAAAGACGTGGGGAGTCGCCCGAACGCCTGCACCGCATCGCAGTGGAACAGCACGCCTCGCGCCGTGCAGGCCCGCGCGAGCGCTCCGGCCGGCTGAACGACCCCGGTCTCGTTGTTCACGGCCATGACAGAGCAGAGCAGGGTGTCAGAGGTGATCGCCGCCATTACAGCCTCCGCCGGCACTGCGCCGTCACCCCCGGGCGCTACCCGAACGACCTCCGCGCCGTCGCGCTCGATGACGTCCATCGCTCCCAGCACACAGGGATGCTCGATGGTCGTCGTCACCACCCGTCGCTTCGACCGGTCCTTCCGGGCTCGCCACGCCCCGACGATGGCCAGCGCGGCAGCCTCACTGCCCGACCCGGTGAAGATGATCTCCCGTGGAGACGAGGCGCCCAGCGCCTTCGCCACCCGCTCGCGGGCCTCGTCGAGCCGCTTGCGTGCCCGACGGCCGATCTGATGCACCGACGACGGATTGCCCCAGGACTCCCGAAGCGAGGTCGTCAGATGCTCGGCCACCTTGGGCAACAACGGCCCGCCGGCGTTGGCGTCCCAACTGATCACGACTCGTCGGACAGCAGCGAGACCCCGCGCTCACCTTCGATGCGGAAGGCCTCCTTGAACTTGCGAAGCACCTTCTGGCGGAACGCCTCGCGATTGGCCCGGCGACCGGTCAGCGGCAACCGCGCCCCGGCCATGCTGCCATGCCCACCCGCACTGCCCCCGAAGTCCGCGCAGGTCTCGCGAATCAAGCGCCCCGCATTCATGCGCCGGTCGCGAACGCGCAAGCTCAAGTAGAGCTGGCTGCGGTAGCTGCCATAGGCCAGCGACCACTTCGCACCCTCGAGGAACGAGAGCCGCTCTGACACCTCGGCCACCATGTCGGGCGAATACACCTCGCCCAGATCGGTCAGCACGGCCGTCGAGTACAACCGGGCCCGCTCGATGGCCTGGTGGTACATGCGGAAGTACCGCAGCGGCAGCTCGGGGTGCTCGATCTGCGAGAGCAGGTCGCGCGCGATCTGCGGAAAGAGCCACAGGTAGCAGTCGACGTCGGGGTCGCGGGTCTGCCGCTCGAGGTCGCGGG
>CAIWFK010000625.1 GCA_903911905.1 uncultured Myxococcales bacterium | reverse complement strand
GTCGAGGAAATCGACACCATCAACATCTACCAGGCCGGCCTGCTGGCCATGCGCCGCGCCGTCGAAGGCCTGTCGGTGAGGCCTGACTACCTGCTGGTCGACGCGCGCAAGGTGCCCGGCGTGCCGCAACCGCAGCAGGGCATCATCAAGGGTGACGCGCAGAGCCTGTCCATCGCCGCAGGCGCCATGCTCGCCAAGACCTCGCGCGATCACCTGCTGCGCGAGCTCGACGCGAAGCACCCGGGCTACGGGTTCGCCTCACACAAGGGCTACCCCACGCCCGATCACCTCGAGGCCGTGCGCCGCCTGGGCGTGCTGCCCCTGCACCGCAAGACCTGGGCGCCCATTCGCGCCGTGCTCGGGCTCGACCCGACCCAGACCGAGCTGTTTCCCGATCAGCCCGGCGCGCGCCCATGAGCGCCGACGTCGAGCTCGAAGCCTGGTTGTCGGGCCTTGGGTATTCGCTGGCGCCCTCACGCGCTGCCGCCCGCACCGCCCTCACCGAGGCCGGGCTCACCCGTGACGGCAAGCAGCGCATGAGCGAGGCCAAGCTGCCGCGCGCCGAAGAGGTGCTGGCGGCCGCCTTCTTCCTGCACTGCCCGTCGCCCGAATGTCAGGCCTTCGCCCGAAGCAGCGGCCGCACCCCGCTGCCCTGCGAGCCCCGGTCGGCCTGCGAGCGCTGCGGCGGGTCGGACAACGCGCGCGCGGTACGCGACCTGGTCGCCATCTGCCAGAAGCGCGGAGCGACCCGGCTGGTCATCGTCGGCGGTGCCCCCGCCACCCGACAGGCGCTCGAAGAACTGGTCGGCACCACGCTGCAACTTCGGCTCATTGACGGCACCCGCGATCGCGGCGTCGACCAGGCCAGGGCCGACCTCGCCTGGGCCGACCTCACCATGCTCTGGGGCGCGACCGAGCTGCACCACAAGGTCTCGAACCAGTACCAGGACAGCGCGCAGGGGCCGCTCAAGAAGCGCTTCGTGCACGTGCCGAAGCGGGGCATCGCCCAGTTGCTCGCCGCCGCCATCGATCACTTCAAGCGTCAGTAGAACGCGCCGAACAACGCGAAGGCCAGTTGCGGCCAGGCGATGGGGTCCAGCGCCACCGCGTCGCCCGCCATCACCAATGCGCCTTCGTCACCGAAGCGAATCGACCCGTCGGGCTGCGCCTGGCGACCGGCGAACTCGGCGCTGTACCGCGTGGTGTGCGCCGAAAACCCGTCCTTCCACAGCTCGAAGCGGAACGACTTGGCCTTGAAGGTGCCGGTGATGATGGTGCGATCGCCCGCGCGCTCCCGACGCATCAGGAAGTCGACGCCGCGGACCACGTCGCCCTCGACGCTCACGTCCATCGCCTGGGTCAGCCCGCTGCCGGCCTGCGAGAACCGCCCGCCCCACGAGCCGTCGGTGCGCCGCGCCAACTCGAGGTTCGGGCTCACCACCCTGGCGCCATCGAAGCCCGACGTGAGCGCTCCGCGCGCAATGGTGCCGGTCGCGTGGAAGTCACCGCGCGCCTCGGGCACCACCTGCGGCAACACGCAACTGCCCACCAGCATCGCGCCCAGCAGCGCCGACTTCATCGAACCAACCGCTCGAGGTGAGGCACCATCTCGCGGAAGGCCGCGCCACGATGCGAGATGGTCGACTTCTGCTCGGCCGTCAGCTCGGCCAGCGAACGCCCGTCGGCGAAGTGGAAGAGGGGGTCGTACCCGAAGCCATGCGTGCCCTTGCGCGTGAAGCCGATGTGGCCGTCACAGGTGCCCCGGGTCAACTGCAGCTCGCCCGTGGGCCCCGCCAACGCCAGCACGCACACGAAGCGCGCGGTCCGTCTTTCCACCGGCACCCCGTCGAGCTCGCGCACCAGCTTCGTCATGCGTTCGTCGTCGTTGGCACCGTAGCGCGCCGAGAACACCCCGGGCCGGCCACCGAGCGCGTCGACGCACAGCCCCGAGTCGTCGGCCAGCGCCCACCCGCCCAGGGCCGCAGCGAAGGTCTGCGCCTTCTTGGTGGCGTTGCCCTCGAAGGTGTCCCGGTCCTCGTCCACCTCGGGCAACGAGGGGAACTCCGCAGCCGAGCGCACGGTCCACCCGGGGCCGAGCAGCAGCGACAGCTCGCCCAGCTTGCCCTTGTTGGTCGACGCGAAGACGAGCGACTTCATCAGTCGTTACCCGAGCACGGCCTTCTGCTTGGCGATCAACTGCGCGATGGCCGCGGTGCCCGCATCGAGCATGGCGTTGAGCTGCGCGCGGTCGAACGCCCCGTGCTCGGCGGTGCCCTGCACCTCGACCAGCTTGCCCCCGTCGAGCGCCACGATGTTCAGGTCGACGTCGCCGTTCGAATCTTCGACGTAGTCCAGGTCGACCAGCACTTCGCTCTTCCAGATGCCCACCGAGACCGCCGCCACCGGGCTGCCGCCGGGCAGCTCCTTGAGCTTGCCGTTCTTCTTCAGCGTGCGGAGCGCCAACTGCATCGCCACCCAGGCGCCGGTGATGCTCGCGGTGCGGGTGCCGCCGTCGGCCTGCAGCACGTCGCAATCGAGCGTGAGCGTGCGCACGCCCAGTTGCTTCAGGTCGATCGACGCGCGCAGCGCCCGGCCGATCAGCCGCTGAATCTCGAGCGTACGCCCGCCCTGCTTGCCCTGCGCGGCCTCGCGGCGCATGCGATCGTGCGTGGCGCGCGGCAACATGCCGTACTCGGCCGTCACCCACCCACCGCCGCTGCCGAACACGTGCGGCGGCACCTTTTCTTCCACGCTGCAGGTCACCTGCACCTTCGTGTCGCCGAACTCGACCAGACACGAGCCTTCGGCGTGCTTGTTGATGTTCGGCGTGAGCGTGACGGGGCGGGTCTCGGCGGGGGTGCGGTTGAAGGAGCGCATGGAAGCCGTGGGAGTTACCACATTCAGTGCTGAACGAACCGTGCCCCGACGATCGCCGCCAGCACCTGGTGGGTCTCGGTGGTGCCGTGCAGCTCGCTCTTCGCCAGGTCCACCCCGTGCCGATGGGCCCAGCCCAGCAACAGCCCCGGCAACGGCGGCCGGCACCAACAGGTGGGCGGCCCTCCCGGGTGCGCACAGGTCAACGTCGCCGCACCGCCTCCGCCGGGGCGCCAGGCGAAGGTGACGGCGCCTGCCACCTCGAGCCCCTCGGCCGCGAAGACGGCCGGCCCGCCGGGCCTCGGCACCCGGACGAAGGGCACCACCTCGAGCGCGTCGAAGCCCTCGTCCACCGTCGGAGGCTCCATCGTCTTGAGCATGCGCAGTTGGGCCGCGGGAGGCAGGCGCGTGTTGTCGTCGCCCCGCCCCAGCTCGCCCGGCTCGAGCAGGCGACCGTGCGCGTCGAGCATGCGCCAGATGACGTTGACCTGCGCCTCGTGCAGCGGAACGTCGAGCCACAGTCCGCGTACCGGCACGCCGGCACGCACCGCCACGTCGATGATCGCCGCCCGCGAGGCCCGCGACAGGTACGTGTTGTCGAGCACCACGCGGGTCCGACCTTCGGCGATGGCCCGCCCCGCCTTCGCCGCCACCTCGTCGAGCGAGCACTTCAACTCGTCGCGGTTGAGCCGCAGGTAGCCACGCTCGAGAAAGGGAGCGACCCGCGCGCTCTTGCCCGAGCCCTGCAGCCCCATCACCAGCACCACCTCGCCGTCCGTCCGCGCCGAGGGAGCGGCGTGATGCCCCGGCGTGGCCGAGCCGTCGAGTTCGAGCGGGCCGGTGGAGCGCCCTGTGGGAAGCGAGCCGTGGGCCGCCGTCGCGCCCCCCACCAGCGGCTTGAGCAGGCCCTGGCGTGCTCCCGCCACCGACGCCCCGCGACTCGACAACGGCGCCAGCGCCGGAAACGCGGCCTGCAACGCCGCCCGCGCCTCGTCATCGAGACGCAGGTGGGCCGCTCCCGCCACGTCGATGGCCGTCTCCACCCGACGCGCGCCAGGAATGACCCGCACCACCGGGTCCAGGTCCAACACGGCGGCCAACGCCACCACGGCAGGGCTCACCTTCAGTCGCGCGGCCTGCGCCACCAGCACCGGGTGTCGCAACAGCCGCGCCACCTGCTTCGGGCCGCCCAGTGGGCTGTGCGCGACCACCGGCACCCCGCGCTCCACGCACCTGGCCACCACGCCCGAGCGAATGGCGGTGTCGTCGAGCGCGCTCCAGGCGACTTGCACCTCGGCCAGGGGCACCAGCTCGAGCGCCTGGTCCAACTGCGCCAGGTTCACGTTGCTCACGCCGACCCCGCGCACCACGCCCTCGGCCTGCAGCGTTGCCAGCGCCCGCAGCGTCACCGGCCACGCGGTCCGCGAATCAGGCGCGTGAATCAGGAACACGTCGGGCGCACGACCCAGCGCCGCCACCGTCTCGAGCGCATGGGTCCGCAGGGTCGAGGCTCGGCCGTCGGGCACCCATTTCCCCTCGGGGCGCGCCATGCCGCCCTTCGAGGTGATGGCGGCTTCACGCGCCTTCAAGGCCTGGCCCAGCAGGTGCTGGTTGCCGTAGGCGTGGGCGGTGTCGAAGTGCCGCACGCCCGCCGTCCAGGCCGCCTCGATGACCTCGAGCGCATGGGCGTCGTCGACCCGCATGCAGCCCAGGCCGACCCGCATCACTCCTTCTTGCCGTCGCGGGCGTCGACCTGGCTCAAGAACTTCTGCACCCCGGCCGAGATCGCCTGCGCCACCTTGTCCTGGTACGCGGCGTCGGCCAGCTTCTTCGCCTCGTCGGGGTGCGAAATGAACCCCACCTCGACCAGCACCGCCGGCGCCTCGAGCCCCATCAGCACGTAGAACGGCGCCTGCTGCACGCCGCGATCGGTCGCGCCCGTCTGGGCGATCAACGCCTCGTGCACCGCGTACGCCAGCCGCGAGGAATCGGCGTGCGTCTCGGAACGCTGCAGGTCGGCCAGAATGAACGAGAGCGTGTCTCCCGAAGCCCCCTTCGGCGCGCTGCCCACCTCGGCGTTCTCGCGCGCGGCCACCTTGCGCGCTTCTTCACCCGAGGCCGACGCCGACAGGAAGTACGTCTCGATGCCGTCGTTGAGCAATTGCTGCTTGCGGGTCGGCATGGAGTTGAGGTGAATGGAGATGAAGAGATCCGGCTTGCGCTTGTTGGCCGCCGTCACCCGCTCGGACAAGTGCACCAGCGCGTCCGAATCGCGGGTCAGCACCACCGTCGCCTTCAGGTCCTTCTCGAGCTGCGCCTTCACCTTGCGCGACACCGTGAGCGCCACGTTCTTCTCGAGCGCTCCGCTGGGGCTGGCCGCACCGTCCTGCGAGCCGCCGTGCCCCGGGTCGAGCACGATGACCGGGCCTGCGAGCGCCACGCTCGCCAACAGCCCCACCGCGAGGAGCACCGTTCTCACGCGTCTGGAGGTTAGCACTACTCGACGGTCACGCCCGGCTTGCCCGTCACCACCGCGCCCACCACGAACGCCTCGACCCCCGCCCGGTGCAGCGCCCGGAAGGCCTTGTCCACGTCCTTCACCGGCACCGCCGCCAACAACCCGCCGTTGGTCTGCGCGTCGGCCAGAATGTGGCGGAAGGGCTCGGTCAGCCACTGCGCGAAGGTCACCCACTTCTGCGCATGCTCGAGGTTGGTCTTCGTGCCGCCCGGCACCACGCCCTGCTCGGCCAGCTCGGGCACGCCCGGCAACACCCGCACCTGCTCGGCCATCAACACCACGTGCTTCTTTGCCCCTCGCGCCAGCTCGATGGAATGGCCCAGCAGCCCGAAGCCCGTCACGTCGGTCAGCGCGTCGACCCGGAACTTTCCGCTCGCGAACACCTCGCCCGCCGGCTTGTTCAACGCCGCCATCTGCGCGGTCACCTGGGCCACCAGCGCCTCGCTCGCCACGCCCCGCTTGATGCCGGTGGTGGCGATGCCGGTGCCGATGGGTTTGGTCAGAATCAGCACGTCGCCATTCCTGGCGCCGGCGTTGGTCAGCACCTTCTTCGGGTGCACCACGCCGGTCACCGCCATGCCGTACTTGGGCTCGGGCGACTGAATGGAATGGCCGCCCAGCACGGGAATGCCCGCCTCGCGCGCCTTGTCCGCGCCGCCCGCCAGAATGGCCTCGAGCACGCTCACCGGCAGTTCCTTGGGAAAGGCCACGAGGTTCAGGGCGAACAGCGCCTTCGCCCCCATCGCCCAGATGTCGCTCATGGCGTTGGCCGCGGCGATCTGCCCGTACGCGTACGGGTCGTCGACCACCGGCGGAAAGAAGTCGACCGTCTCGACCACCGCCAGCTCGCGGGTCAACTGGTACACGGCGGCGTCGTCGTTGGTCTCGTAGCCGACCAGCGCCTGCTTCGATTTCACCCGGGGCAGGCTTCGCAGCACTTCGCCCAACAGGTCGGGGCGCAGCTTGGCCGCGCAGCCCGCACAGTTCGACAGCGAGGTCAGCTTCACGTCGCTGGTGGTGGTCGGCTTCTTCGGCTTGGGCGAGCGAGCGGCGGTCATGGCCGCTGCTCTTAAGCAGTTTTCAGGCGGCGCGCACGTACCCGCGCTCGAGCAGGGTCATCACCACCGTGCCCACCGCGACGTCGTCCTGCGCGGCGTGATCGAACACGCCCTGCAGGTTGCCCCAGTTGATCACCAGCTGCAGCACGTCGAGCTCGTCGGCCTGCAGGTCGCGCAGCGGCGCTTCCATCGGCACCGACAGGGTGATGGTCTGATCGAGCGGCGGCAACGAAGGCTGAATGCGCTTGAACTCGTCGAGCTGGCGCAACGCTTCCATCAACAAGCCCTCGGTGGGCTCGTCGAGCTCGGTCATGAATTCCTGGGTGTCGGGCGGCCGCAGCTCGAACTCACCGATTTCCCATTGGATGATGCGGTTGAAGCTCTTGGCCGGGCCCAGCTCGTGGTTGTCGTCGATGACCGCGTAGTAGATCTTGCCCTGGCGCAGGTAGATCTTCGCCTCGCGCTCGTTGGTCACCACCAGCACGCCGTTCTTCTTCGAGGTGTGGAAGAGCTGCAGCAGGTCGGGCAGCGGCACCTCTTCGAGCTTGCCGGTCATCGCCGTGCGCGTCTGGCGCTGGCTCTGCACCGCGGCCACCTGCTCGAGGTTCTGCTTCACCTGCGCGTCGGACAGGTCGACCGCGCCGGCCCCCGCGCGCACCAGCTTCAGAATCGAGGTGCCGATGAGAATGCGGACGCCTTCCTTCAGGCGCGAGGTCTTCACCTTCTCGCCGTTGACGAAGGTGCCGTTGGTCGAGCCCAGGTCTTCGATCGAGATCTTGCCGCCCGCGATCGAGATCTTCGCGTGCTTGCGAGACACCATGTCTTCGACGAGCACCATGTCGAGCTCGCTCGAACGACCGATGATGAGCTGCTTGTCGCCCTTCAGGGGGAACTCGCCTCCCTGGTACTTCCCCGAGATGAACTTCAGCGCAAAGCCGTCAGCCACGATCGGAACTCCCCAAGAGACTTTCGAAGCCCAGCATCACCCAATCGCCCCATCTTTCCCACCATCTTGCACGGGGCTTTCTCGCACGAGGTTCAGGTACATCTCGGCGCTCTTGTTGCCGGGGTGACGTGCCAGCACGTCTTCCCAGACCCGCACCGCCTCGGCCCGCCGCCCCGCAGAATACAGCGCAATGCCGTAATGCACCCGCCCCGGCGTGTAGTTCGGGTTGATGTCGAGCAGCGCCTCGAACTCCTTGAGCGCTTCGTCGTGTTGCCCCAGGTCACGCAGGGCGTCGGCCAGCTTCATGCGAATGTCGACGAAGGTCGGCCCCAGTTCGATCGCGCGGCGGTACTCGGCCACCGCCTCGGGCACCATGCCGCTCGAGGCCAGCACGTTGCCGATGTCGGCGTACATGTTGGCGATCTTCCCCTTCACGTAGGGGTCCATGCGGTTGGGCGAGGCCCGCTGCCGACCGAGGGCCGCGGCGTAGACTTCCTTCGCCTCGCGGTACTTCCCCATGTCGTTGTAGATGACGGCCAGGTTCAGGGCCGCGTCGGTGTACGCCGGGTTGAGCCGCAGCGCCGCCTCGAAGGCCCGCTGTGCCCGGGCGAACTGACCCTGGTCGTGGTACACGACGCCGAGCATGTTGTAGACGTCGGCGAACGACTGGTTCTGTTCGACGACCTGCGTCAAAAACTTCTCGGCCTGCGAGTATTGCTTCTTCTCGAAGTACCCACGGCCCAGAGTCAGCAGTTGCTTGAGCGCTTCGTCCATCACGTCCCTCGAAGAAGGCGCGGAGCCTACACGATTCCCCGGCGTCCCGTTCGATGGAATCGACCGACCGCTCGACTCAGGGCGGCCCCCCGTCGGCCGGGGTCCATTCCAGGCGGGTCGTGCCGCGTTGGTCCACCGGGTCGGCCCCCCGCTCGTCGATGAGCCGCCAGTCTTCACTGGCCAGCCCTGCTCCCGCTCCGAGCGCACGTACCAGGCCTGGGCGCGGTAGGTGCGGGGCCGGGTTCCCCCGCCACCCCGCTCGAGCTGCGCTCGTCGGGCCTCGAGCTGGGTGACGATGGCCTGCAGCCGGGGAGCGTAGCCCGCCTTCGCCACCCAGTCGCCGTCGACCTGCTCGAGCGTGAAGGTCTCGAGCCCCAGTGACGAGACCTGGGTGTCGAACCCGCTGCCTGGCCGGGCGAGCGCGCCGGTGAAGTCCAGGGTGGCGGTGACCGTGGCCTTCCGGCCCTCGTCGTCGACCACCACGCTCATGCGCTCGTACTGCAGGGTTCGCGACCGCAAGACCCCTGCGTCACCCGCCAGCGCAAGCGTCAGCCCCTTCTGCTCGAGCTGCTTGAGATCGGTGACGATCTGCGCGCCTGGGCCGCTGGCCAGCCCCAGCAACCGCGGGCCCAGCACCGCGAGCGCCAACACCACGGCCACGGTCGACGCCATGAAGGCCAGGAACCGCTGGCCCTCGTTCATGACCCCGCGTCGGGCGACGACTTCGCCGCCGGGGGCGTGGGCTGCGCAGAGGGCGGCGGCTCGAGCTTCTCGAGCTCCTTCGAGGCCAGCACCGCCTCGGCCTTCTTCGCCGCCGGGTCGTTCGGGTATTTGGTGACGAAGGTGCGCAGCGCTTCGGCCGCCTTGGCGCCGTTCTTCTGCTGCTTCCAGGCGTCGGACATGCCGAAGTACGCGCGCTCGTCGTAGCCGATGCCGCCGTAGTCCTTCGCGATCACCGACAGCCGCGTCACCACCGCCGGCCAGCGACCGCGCTTGGCGTAGAAGTCGGCCACGTACAGCTCGTGCTCGGCCAGGCGGCGCTTCACGTCGACGATCGCCACCTGCGCTTCCTTGACGTGGCTCGATTCGGGGTAGCTGCGGGTGAACTCGACCATCGCCGCCAGCGCGTTCTTCACCTCGACCTGGTCCTTCTCGGTGGACGGCGGGAGGATGAAGAAGTCCGACGGAATGTCCTTGTAGTGGGTCAGTGCGGCGCGGAAGGCCGCGTAGTCGACCTTGGGGTGCGTGGGGTGCAGCCGCACGAAGCTCGAGAAGCGATCACGGGCCTCGGTGTAGCGCTCGCGCTCGAAGTCGCAGTCGCCCAGGCGGAGCTCGGCGGTCTTGGCGACCTCGAGGTAGGGGTACTTGGTCTTGACGAACTCGAAGTAGCGCGCGGCCTCGGCGTAGTTCTTCGCCGTCATCGCCGCTTCGCCCTTCTCGATGTTGCGATCGGCGTCGGCGTCGAAGACCACGTCTTCGCCGTTGTTCACGAAGTTGCCGAACGACGCGCAGCCGGCAAACACCAGGACCACCACGCTGAACACGACGCTGGGCTTCACCCCTCGCCGTTTAGAGCGACTCGTCACCAAGGTCCACCAGCTTGCGAATGAGCGCCTCGTCGAAGCCCAGGCTGGCCAGCAGCCGCGCCGCCTTGGGGCCGCTGAGCGTTCGCGAGCCCAACAGCGCGCGCGCCGAGGCCTCGTCGGTCTGACCCGCCTCGAGCGCCGCGTCGCGAACGGCCGTGCTGGCGAGCGCCGCGTCGACCCCCTGCGCCTCGAGCCGCCGCGCCACCTCGGCCCGGCTGCGTTTCTGGCCAAGGCCGGCCCGGGCCCGGTTCGCGGCCACCCGCGCGTCGTCGAGGTAGCCCAGCCGGCGAACGTGCTCGAGGGCGTGGGCGATCTCGGTCTCGTCGTAGCCACGCCGGGTGAGCGCCTGCGCCAGTTGGACCGCCGTCTTCTCGCGACCAGCGAGCAGCTCGACGGCCTTCTTCGTCACCTCGGGGCGGTCCGGCACGAGGTCCAGTTGCTAGCACGACCGAGCCCGGGAGGAGGTGCCAGACACGTTGTACCGGGGGGAGGTGCTGTACCGGGGGAGACACGTTGCACCGGTGAACGTGCCAGACACGTTGTACCGCCCGCTTGTACGGAGGCTTCGGGCCGGGCCTGTGCTACTCGCCCAGCCATGCACGCGCTCATCTCCAGGTTCCTCGATCTCGCCGTCGCCACCTCGACCCTCGAAGCGTCGGGCACCCCGAGCGACCCCGACGCCGCGGCCTGGCTCTCGGAAGCCACTCGCGAGCCGAAGTTCCGCGACGCGCTGATGCGGGCGAAGGGCAAGACCGCCAGCCCCAACGTCCAGCAGCAGGCCATCGTGATCGCGGTGCGCGCCGCCACCACCCGCCTGCTCGAAGACCCGGCCCTGGGCCCCGCCGCGAAGGGCGCCATCGTCGCGCTCGAGACCGAAGGCGCTTCGACCGACGAGGCCCGCTCGCTCATCTCGCAGGTGCTGCTCGAGGAAGCCTTCGGCTACGCCGAAGACCCCGACCACTTCGATTCGGCCTTCGTCGCCGAGACCCTCGCCTCCCTGCACGCGCTGGCGAAGGTGACCGCCGACGTGGTCGACGACTGGCTCGAGCGCTTCGCCAAGGCCGGTGGTGCTGACGGCAAGGCCCTTCGCCTGTCGGTCGCCGAGACCCTGCTCGACGCGGCCTGGAGCGAAGGCCCCCAGCCCATCGGCCCCGAGCACCTCGACGACGCGTTGCAGACCATCGCCGATTCCGTCGCCGAGTCGGAGTTCCCCAAGGCCGTCGATGCCGTCAGCGCCTTCCTCGCCCTGCTCGCCACCGAGAAGATCGTCGGCGTCGAGCGGCTCGCGCGGCTGGGGGCCATTCTCGAGAGCGCCAAGCTGTCGGGTGAAGGGTCGCCGGACGACGAGGACGAGGACGAGGACGAGGACGAGGACGAAGACGACGAAGGCGACGACGAAGAGTCGTGAAACCGGGCTGGTGCCCCACCCGACGACCGTTTCCCGGCCGTACGGCCGGCGAGGTCACGGCGCGGGCGAAGACGCCGGCCGGGTGGTGACCTGAATCGAGCTCGGCGCCGACACGTTTCCAACGGCGTCGGTCGCAGTGGCGGTCACCGTGAGCACCGGAGAGACGAAGAACTCGACGATCGAGCCCCGGGCGAACTCCTTGATTTCCCACCTGTCGTTCGCATCGGCGCGAGCGTCACTCATCACCACCCCACGCGCACTGGACAGCGTGACCAGGCTGCCAGGCTCCGCGGTCCCGACGAAGGTCAGCCCCGCCACTTCGAAGAACGGCTGGAACCAGCTCTTCTGGGACGGTGGGGGCAACTCGAAGACCCGCCCCTCGAAGTTGGAGCGGAAACGCGGAGGCTCCGGCGGCGTCTGGTCTGCGAAGCGTTCGAAGCGGTGCTTCGCCTCCTCCAGCGTGCGCGACACGAAGCCGGGCGGTCCGGCGACGACCGGGTCGTTGATCGGCGCGTATTCCCTCACCGCCCGGGGCCCACTCGCCGAAATGTCGACGATGCCGCCATCGAAATACGGCAAGAGCCCCGCGACCACGCAGAGCGCGAGGGCGCCGCCCACCAGCACGTACGTCCGTCTGACCATGGTTCGACCATCTCCCAAACGCTCCGCCGACGCACTCGGGCGAACGCCGGAGTGGCGCATCGGCCTCGGGGCGTGGACGAACAGCCACTCAGTTCCCTCTGAAGGGCGGACGACGGCAGCCTCGAGGTGAGCGGTCGCGCAGCGTGTCGAACGCCGACCAAACGAGGGGCTCATCGCTCGACCATCACCCGAAGGTACCGCTGGCGGCTGGGCACTCCGCTCAGAACCGCTCGATCTGGAAGTCGTCGTCGGCCGCTGGCGCCGCTGCTGGAGCCGCCGCCGGCTTGGTCACGCCCGGGTTGGTGGTGGGCCGCGTACCCGAAGGCGGCGTGAGCACCGGCTGCAAGGTGCTCTTGCTCGACGAGGTCAGCACCCGCGGAGCCTGCTGCGCGGGTGGCTGCGCCTGCTGGTTCATCTGCTGGGTGTACGCCGAGCTGCCCGGCGTCACGCGCTCTTCGCCCGGCTTCTTGTCGAAGTCGTCCCACTTGGAGTCCGACGTCGAGCTCACGCCCTGGAAGCGCAGCGCGAAGTCGTCGGGGTTCGAGGCCTGCCGCAACGCTTCCTGGTAGGTGATGGCGTTGGTGCGCACCAGGTTCATCAGCGACTGGTCGAAGGTCTGCATGTTGTACGACACGAAGCCCTGCGCGATCGCATCGGGAATTTCCTTGGTGCGATCCTTGTCTTCGATCAGCTCGCGAATGCGCGCCGTGACCTTCATGATCTCGACCGCCGCCACGCGGCCCTTGCCGTCGGCGCGGGGCACCAGGCGCTGGCTGACCACCGCCTTGAGCACGCTGGCCAGTTGAATTCGAATCTGCTTCTGCTGGTGCGGCGGGAAGGTCGAGATGATGCGGTTGATGGTCTCGGCCGCGTCGAGCGTGTGCAGCGTCGACATCACCAGGTGACCCGTCTCGGCCGCGTGCATCGCGGTCTCGATGGTCTCGAGGTCTCGCATTTCGCCGACCAGAATCACGTCGGGGTCCTGCCGCAGGGCGCTCTTGAGCGCCTGGTTGAACGACATCGTGTCGACGCCGACTTCGCGCTGGTTCACGATCGACCGCTTGTCGCGAATGAGGAATTCGATCGGGTCTTCCACCGTGATGATGTGGTTGGTCTCGGTCGCGTTGATGTGGTCGATCATCGCCGCCAACGTCGTCGACTTGCCCGAGCCCGTGGTGCCAGTCACCAGCACCAGCCCGCGCTCCTCCATCGAAATCTTCTCGAGCGAGGGGGGGAGCATCAGTTCCTTGATCGACATGATCTTGAACGGAATCACGCGCAGCACCGCACCGATGGTGCCTCGCTGCTGGAACACGTTCACACGAAACCGCCCCAGCCCCGGCACCCCGTAGGCGAGGTCGACTTCGTTCTGCACCTTGAACTTGTCCTTCTGGAACTCGTTCATGATGCCGAAGGCCATGCGCGAG
>CAIWFK010000624.1 GCA_903911905.1 uncultured Myxococcales bacterium | reverse complement strand
CGCGCCGCGCAGCAGCACGGGGTGCCCCGACGCGTCATCGCCCGCGACCCAGATGACGTCGTCGTTCGAGAGCAACGCCGCGCCGACGTGGCGCAGCGACGGCACGTCGGGGTTCGCGGGTGCCCAGGTCGCGCCGTCCCATTCCCAGGCGATCTGCCCTCCGAAGCTGGCCGAGGTCGAACCGAACGCCCAGGCCTCGGTCGCAGACACGCCGACGACGCGCGAGAGCGTGGTCGGGGTCATGGCGTCGAAAGAGGTCTTCCAGATTCCCAACACGTCGCGCGAGGCGAGCAGACCACCGGTCAGCGCGCTGCTCATGCCGGCCAGGGTCGGCGTGCCGTTCACCATGCCACCGCCGCGCCAGGTCTGCTGGGCGCTCGTGGCCGTGGCGGTCTCGACCGCGAAGCCCAAAGCCAGGTGCACGACCGCATCCCTCCCGGCGACGTAGACCTGACCGCCCGAGGTCCAGCACCCGGTGAGCTTCGAGGCCGAGAGGCTCATCAGTGGGTCGAAGCCGGTGGGGTGAAGCTGCCACGCCGCGCCGTCGTCGAAGCTGCCCTTGCCGCCGAAGGCCCAGACGCCCGTCGAGCTGTTGCAGACCGAGGCGAGGCTCTCACCCGCCCCCGCGACCGAGAGCTTCCGCCACGAGGCCTGCTGGTCGCAGGCCGACGAGCAGGTCCACGCGTCGACCACCGTGGGGGCGTAGAGAACCCCGTTCGAGTCGAGGGTCAGGTCCTGGAAATAGGCGCCGGCGCTGCCATCGACGACCTGCACGACGAGCGAGGGCTGGGCACCGGGAGCGATGCGGTACACGCAGCCATGGTCGGTCGCGGCGTACACGTTCCCCAGCGAGTCCTGGGCCAGGCCGTTCATCTTCGACGAGAGCCCGGCGGCACAGGTGGGCAGAATGACGCTCTGGAAGACTCGTGGGGGCTGGGCCCCGCCGCCGGTGCCTGGGCCCGCCCCGCCGGTCGCAGCACCTCCGCCCGTCACGCCGCCGCCGGTCGCGGTACCTCCGCCAGTGGCCAGGCCCCCTCCGCTCGAAAGTCCCCCGCCGGTCGCCGCGCCGCCACCTCCGCCGTCGGGCCTCGCGGGGCTCAACGGACCGCAGGCCACCAGCAGCCAGAGCACGACCGACGCGAAGCGAGCCATGAAACCGTTCTACCATGCCGGTCATGCCGGTCGTGCTGCAGACCCCGAGGCTGACGCTGCGAGCGCTGACGCTGGCCGACGCGCCGTTCATCGTGGAGCAACTCAACGAGCGCTCGTTCATCGAGTTCATCGCGGATCGCGGCGTGCGGACGGTGGCTGACGCCGAGAAGTACGTCCGCGACGGGCCGTGGGCGATGTACGCGGCGCACGGCCTGGGGCTCTTGGCGGTCGAGGAGAAGTCGAGCGGGCTGGTGGTCGGGATGTGTGGCCTGCTGCACCGGCCGGCGTTCCCGTGGCGGGACCTGGGGTACTCGCTGCTGCCGCGGGCGTGGGGGAAGGGGTACGCGGTGGAAGCGGGGCGGGCGGTGCTCGGCTGGGGTCGTGACGCACTGCGGCTGCCGACGGTCATCGCCATCACCTCGCTGGTGAACCCGAAGTCGATCGCAGTGCTCGAGCGGCTGGGGTTCACGTTCGAAAAGCTGGTGGCGCTGGGCAACGAACAGGTCCGTCAGTTCGTCCTGCCACTCCGGTAACGCCCTGAACTTACGGAGCAAACCGAAGGTGCCAGGTACCTTTTGGCGGGTACCTTTTGGCGCTACAAGGTACCCGCTACAAGGTACCCGACACCTTTTGCCCCCCGAACGAGTGCCAGGCACTTTTTGCCGCGGCAGTTCGTGCTGCCGCTGCAGACACACCAACGCCCGCGGTGAGGGGCCCCATCTCCCCCCAGCGCGGGCGTCAGCGTCAAACCGTGGAGCTCACTGCACCTTCGGCGTGCCGTTGGCCGGCGTGACCGCCAGCTTGGCGGGTGCCGTCGACGGCCGCATCATGCGGGCCAGCATGGCGGTGGCCAGCGCGTTGCTGCCCCCACCCTCGCCACCACTGACCGCGATCTCGGGCACCAGCTTGACGTTGTTCTGCCCGAGCACCGTGGCCAACTGAATGGCGGTGAACGAATCGCCCCCCATCGCCTCGACACCCACCCGGTACGCCTCGGCCTTCGCGTTGCCGATGGCACGCGTCGCAGCCGCCTCGGCGTCACCAGCCATGCGCGTGGCCTCGGCTTCGGCCTGGGCCTGCACGCGGGTCCGGTTGGCCTCGGCCTCGGCACCGAGCGTGGTTTTGGTGGCCTCACCCTTCGCCGTCTCGGCCGCCGCCAACGCGTTGCGCTCACTGATGCGCACCATCTGCTCGCTGCGCACCACCTCGGCCTGCATGTTGGCGATCGACGTCTCGCGCTCGAGTTCCTGGCGCTTGACCTGCGCTTCCCGCTGCACGTCGTACGTGCGCTGCAGTTCTTCGGCGATCTTCCGGTCGGTCTGGGTCTTCATCAGCTCAGCCGGCGGCTGGATGTCGCCGATCAGCGTGTCGATGCATTCCACGTCGTACGCGCTGGTCGCGGCCTTGATGCTCTCGAACGCCTCGAGCTGCCGCGTCGAGCGGGCGCCGAGGAACTCGAGCACCGTGACCTGCTGCGCCGAGTTGCGGAAGTAGTTGGCCACCGTCGGCTGCAGCACGTGGTCGACCAGGTTCTGCATCGACCCCACCCGCGAGATGACGCGCGGTGCCTGCTTCATTCCAATGTGAATGATCTGCGACACGTCGAGCATGAAGCTGAAGCCGTCCTTCGACCGCACGGTGATGGGCGCCAGCTTCTCGTCGTACTTGTGCGTCTCGACCCGCTGCGCCCAGTTGAGGACGATGTTGGTGGTG
>CAIWFK010000623.1 GCA_903911905.1 uncultured Myxococcales bacterium | reverse complement strand
GCTCTTCCGCCCGCTGCGCGAGGCCGGGCGCTTGACGGTGATTCCCGGCAACCACGATCGCAGCGGCGACGACGTGGCCGAGCTGCTCAGCGACGAGCTGCGCGTCTCGGTCGACGCGCGCGAAGGGTTGTTCATGGTGTGCGTCGATTCGACCGCGCCGCACCACCGCGACACCTTCATGGGCGGCGCGACCTACCGCAGCCACGGCGAGCTGGGTGAGCAGATGCTGGTGGCGGTCGACGAGGCGCTGCAGTTGGCGCCGCGCGAGACGCTGCGGTGCGTGCTGGTGCACCACCACGTGCTGCCGCTGCCGGTCGAGACCGTGGGCGAATGGCTGGGCGAGAAGTTCGGCTACCCCTTCGCCTCGGAATTGGCGCTGGGCCCCGAGCTGCTGCGCCGGGCGCAGGGCCGCTGCGATCTGGTGCTGCACGGGCACCGCCACCTGCCCATGCACTGGCCACTTGGCGGTGAGCAGCCGCTCGAGGTCTTCAACGCCGGCAGCTCGACCCAGCTCGGTGCGTTCCGGGTCTTCACCCACGAGCGCGGAGTGGTGACCGACTGGCACTGGCACGAGGTGCCGCCGCATTCGCGATGGTCAAGCCGCGGCCGAACACCTCTCGAAACAGCTCGCGTTCATGCTCGAGGTCCCACAGTTCGAGATCGATCGACTGCTTCGCCCTGACCTTCAACTGCACGGTGCGGCCGGGGCGCACCACGATCTGCTGCACGGGCTGGTGGTGGCTGCGGTCGAGCGAGTCGGCGACCCGCAGCAGGGTCGCGCAGCGGCGAATGAGGCGCACCTCGGCCGGGGTGAAGGGCTGCATCACCTCGTGGGCCGCGTCGGGCTTCGAGCGGCGGTGGAAGCGGGCGATGGCGCCGACGATGGCGCGCTCGCGGTCCGACAGGCCCGGCAGATCGGCGTTGAGAATGAGGTAGTGCGAATGCTTGTGGTGCTTCTGGTAGTTCACCGCGTGCCCGACGTCGTGCAGCAGGGCCGCGACCTCGAGCCACGGCCGGGCCGAGGCAGGCAGTTGGTGCACCCCGGCCAGCCCGTCGAAGAGCGTCAGCGAGAGCCGCGCCACCTGGCGGCCATGCGCTTCGGAAAAGCCCAGGCGCCGGCCCACCAGCACCGCGGCGTCGGCGAGCGTGTGATCGTCGTGATCGGTGCGGCGGCGACGCACCAGGTCCTGCAGCACGCCTTCCCGCAGGCCCCGGTCGACCGCGGTGATGGTCTGCACCTTCAGGTGGCGCATCACCGCCTCGAGCACCACTGACCCGGCGACGATGATGTCGGCGCGGCGGGGGTCGAAGCGCTTGCGGCGCTTTTCCTGGTCCATGTCGGCCAGCTCTTCGACCGCGCGGGTCACCTCGAGCATGGTGGCGTGACCCATGCCTTCGCTGCGCGCGAAGGCCACGATGGCACCGATGGTGCCGCTCGAGCCGAGGGCCGCGGTGGGCGCGCCGGAAATCGGGTGGGCGATGGTCTCGGCGATCATCTCGCGGGTGAAGTTGCGAATGAGCGTCAGTTGCTTCTTGCCGACCTTGTCGCGCAGCTTGAAGAGCTCGGTGACGCGTACCGAGCCCAGGTCGACGCTCCACAGGTCCTTCGGAGTCTCGCCGGTGGCGAAGATGATTTCGGTGCTGCCGCCGCCGATGTCGATGCACAGCGAGCGGGTGCTGGGGGCCTTGCCGTGCAGCACGCCCAGGCAGATCAGCCGCGCCTCTTCACGCCCCGAGATCACCTCGAGGGTGAGGCCCGCTTCTTCGCGGGCGCGGCGCACGATCTCGTCCTTGTTCTTCGCGTCGCGCAGCGCGCTGGTGGCCACCGCGCGCACCCGGGCCCCGGACCGGCGGCAGAGCGCAGCGTAGCGACGCAGGGTCGAAATCAGGCGATCTGCGACCTCGGTGCCGATGACCCCCGACTGGTAGAGCCCTTCGCCGGGTCGCACCGGGTCGCGCTCGGTGTGGAGTGTCTCGAGCGCGCCGTCGGGCAGCACCCGCGCCAGCTCGAGCCGCACGGCGTTGGTCCCCACGTCGATGGCCGCCAGCACGTCATCGGCCGACTTGGCCTTGCGTCGTTGCACCATGCCCCACGGGGTCTACTCCCCGCCGAGGACAAAGCGCATGGTTTTGTTGGTCATTTACCGCCGTCACCCGGTCGTGACGAAGCGGCGCGGCATGACGGGCGGGCGTGGTGCTTGTCATGTTCGGCGCTCGTGGCAGAACCGAGCGCATGGCGGGCGAACTACGACAGGTCGACTTGATTCTGGGAGGCGTTCCCGTGGCCGACACCACTCCAGGCACCAGCGATCGCCACCTCTTCTTGAACCGCGAGCTGTCGTGGCTGGCCTTCAACCAGCGGGTGATCGAAGAGGCGAGTCAGGCCACGCTGCCCCTGCACGAGCGCATCAAGTTCCTGGCGATCGCGTCGGGCAACCTCGACGAGTTCTTCATGGTGCGGGTGGCGGGCATCAAGCAGCAACTGCAGGGCGTGGCCGAGCTGCCCGCCGACGGCATGTTCCCCAGCGAGCAGCTGGCGGCGATCGCCGAGCGCACGCACCGCATGGTCGACGAGCTGTACCGCCTGTGGAAGAGCCAGATTCACCCGCTGCTGGCGGCGAACGGGCTCAACCTGGTCTCGCGCGACACGCTGACCGGCGAGCAGAAGACCGCGGCCCGCAGCTTCTTCCAGTCGAGCGTCTTCCCCGCGCTCACCCCGCTGGCGGTCGACCCCGGGCACCCCTTCCCCCACCTGCGCAACAAGTCGCTGAACCTGGCGCTGGTGGTGCGCCGGGTCGATCGCCGCCGCAAGAAGGAAGCGGGCGAGGCGTCGCTGGCGGTGGTGCAGGTGCCCAGCGTGCTGCCCCGCCTGGTGCCGCTGCCGAGCGCGGTGGGCGCGACCTTCCTGCTGCTCGAAGAGCTGATTCTGATGCACGCGGCCGACCTCTTCCCCGGGTACGCGGTGGAGCAGGCGGCGACCTTCCGCCTGACCCGCAACTGGGACCTCGACATCGACGAGGAAGAATCGCAGGACCTGTTGGCCTCGATTCAGCAGGAACTGCGGCGGCGCGATCGCGGGGCGGTGGTGCGGCTGGAAATCGACACCACCTCGAGCACCATCGAGGCGCAGTTGACCGCGGCGCTCAAGCTGACCCCGGCCGACGTCTACCGCCTGAACGGCCCCGCGCAACTGCAGGACCTGACGGCCTTCACCGACGTCGATGCGCGGCCCGAGAACCGGGTCGAACCGCTGGTGCCGGCCACCCACCCGACCATCGCCAACGCCGAGTCGATGCTGCAGTTGATCGCCCAGAAGGACCTGTTGCTGCATCACCCCTACGAGTCGTTCGACCCGGTGGTGCGCTTCCTGGAAGAAGCGGCCGACGACCCGAACGTGCTGGCCATCAAGCAGACGCTCTACCGCACCACCGGTGACAGCCCCGTCGGCCGGGCGCTGATGCGCGCGTCGGAAAACGGCAAGCAGGTGGCGGTGCTGGTGGAACTGAAGGCCCGGCTCGACGAGGCCAACAACATCGCCTGGGCGCGCCGTATGGAAGAGAACGGCGTGCACGTGGTGTACGGGCTCATCGGCCTGAAGACCCACTGCAAGGTGACTTTGGTGGTGCGGCGCGAGGGCAGCGGCATTCGGCGCTACGTGCACCTGGGCACCGGCAACTACAACCCCGCCACCGCGCGCGGGTACACCGACCTCTCGCTCTTCACCGCCCGCCCCGAGATCGCCGACGACGTGACGGCGCTCTTCAACCTGCTGACCGGCTATTCGACCCAACCCAACTGGAAGCGCCTGGCGGTGGCACCGGTGACGCTGCAGTCGAAGGTGCTCGAGCTCATCGAACGCGAGACCAACCGCGCGAAGAAGGGCGAGCCCGCCCGCATTCTGGCCAAGGTGAACGCCCTGGTGGACCCGCTGGTCATTCGCGCGCTCTACGCGGCCTCGCAGGCCGGCGTGGAGGTCGACCTGCTCATTCGCGGCATCTGCTGCCTGCGGCCCGGCGTGCCCGGGTTGTCCGAGCGCATTCGCGTGTTCTCGGTGGTCGACCGCTTCCTCGAGCACACCCGGGCCTTCGCCTTCGGGGTGGGCAACCAGGCCGACGTCTTCATCTCGTCCGCCGACTGGATGCCGCGAAACTTCCACCGGCGCGTCGAGGTGATGGCGCCGGTCGAAGAGGCCTCGCTCAAGCAGCGCATCCTCGACGAGGTGCTGGGCGTGGGGCTCAAGGACAACGTGAAGGCCCGCCAGTTGATGCCCGACGGCACCTACGCGCTGGTGCCGACCGGCACCGAGGCCACGCCCGTTCGCAGCCAGGCGGTGCTGCTCGAGCTCGCGCGGCGAGGGCCGACGTTGCCCATCGAGCCGGTGCTCCGCCACATCGCCTCGCCGCTCGAGAAGGCCCCCGAGCCCCGCCTCACCCCCACGGGCTCACTGTAACCGGCAGCAATCGCTTCGGTTTCAGGCATTCGTCTCGGGACCATGTGTGGCGCGACGAAAAGGGTTAGTTTGGGGTAGGAGCGTTTTTCATGAGCCACTTCATTCTGTTCGCGGGGATCCTCGGCATGGGAACTCAAGAGCTGATCATCATCTTCGTGATCATTTTCCTGCTGTTCGGGGGGTCGCGCCTGCCGCAGCTCGGCTCGTCGCTCGGCTCGGCCATTCGCAACTTCAAGAAGGGCTTCGCCGGCGAAGTCGACGAGAAGGACGAGAAGAAGCTCGCCGAGTCGAACGCGCCGCCGGCCGCGCAGGCCGACAAGGTCGGCTCGAAGCATAGCTGAGCCCCCCCCCGCAGGACCTTCGACGAGCGCGCCCCTCTCCACGAGGAG
>CAIWFK010000622.1 GCA_903911905.1 uncultured Myxococcales bacterium | reverse complement strand
GTACGCGCTCGACTTCTGCGCGGGCGCGCTGGGGTGCCAGTGTGACGAAGGCAAGTGCGTGGGCTCGCTGTGCTCGGTCGATTCGGACTGCGGCGCCAGCTCGGTCTGCCGCAGCGGTGCGTGCGTGGCGCCTCCGGCGGCCTCGACGGTCGCAAGCTGCCGCATCACCCCCGACTTCGTGGTGCTCAAGCCGGGCGCCAAGGCCACCTTCTGGGTCTCGGCGTGGGACGCGTCGAAGGCTCCGGTGATCATCAAGGACGGCGCGACCTGGTCGGCGCCCTCGGGCAGCCCCCTGACGGGCAGCGGCACGGGCAACTCGCAGGAATTCACCGCGGGCGCCACGGCGACCGCGGGCACCACCGGCGTGGTGTCGGTGCAGGCGTCGTACGGCACGGTGAACTGCACCGCGTCGGCGATCGTGTTGCCGACCGCTCCGGCGGCGGGTGAGGTGTACGTGGCGGTGACCGACGAGCTCTCGGGCCGTCCGGTGGCGAACGCCGACGTCGTGCTGTCGAACCCCGATGGCACCATCGTGCAGCAGACGGGCAGCGCGGCCTCGGTGAAGACCGACGCGCGCGGCTTCGCGACGCTGACTGGTCGCCCGGCGACGGCGTACAGCGTGACGGTGTTCGACGTCGACCACTCGTACGTGACCATCGCCAACTACCAGGGCACGTCGAACTACCTGTCGGTGGTGACGCGCCGCAACCAGTTGGACAAGTACGGCGGCTTCAAGGGCGGCTACACCAACGTGCCCCAGACCTCGAACGTGCACGCGGCCATCACCGGCATGTCGCTTCCCGGGTCGATCACCAGCCTCTCGCTGAGCCAGTTGCTCGGCCCCTCGGTGCCCACCGACGTGGTCATCGGCACGGCCATCAACCAGCCGGGCGTTCCGATTCCCGCGGGCGTGTACCTGGGCTTCGGCGCGCAGCAGATCAAGCCGAACGTCGCGGGTCAGGGCCTGGCGGGCGTGTGCACCGATTCGTCGGGCGCGCCGGACGAGGCGAAGATCGCGGCGGGCACCTGCGGCACGCGCACCGCGTGGTCGCTGGCCGGTGACGTGCCGCTGGGCGATCTGCCCATCGACGCGCTGGCCGGTGGCCTCAACAACATCGACGTCGGTCAATTGCTCTCGCGTATTCTTCCCATCTTCAAGAAGTTCAACTCGACCGTCACGCGCGACGTGCAGTTCTCGCTCAAGACGCCGGGCGATGCGGGCGTGAGCGACCAGAGCGACTTCACCACCCTCAACCAGGAGTTCGCGCAGGTTCCGCTGGCGTTCGCCTTCGCGGCCAAGCTGCCCGATCTGCCGAAGTACCGCGGCGCGTACGTCGACGCGGCGGCGATCATCGGTGGCGCGAACCAGCCCGGTCAGGGCGTGGTGCCGCTGGGTATCGGCGTGGGCGTGAACACCGACGGGAACGCGCAGATCGACGTGCAGGGCAGCCTGCCGTCGGCTGGCCTGGTCGGCATGCGCATGGCGCCCACCCACCACGGTCTCGAGGGTGGCAACTACGGCCTGCTGGTGGCGGCGATCTCGGCGAAGGCGCTGCAGAGCGCGTCGGCCGGCGTCGGCGCTTCGGCGATCTTCGCGCGGCTTCCCAAGAACGCGCTGGTCTTCGACCCGGCCGGCACCTCGCCGGTCGACCTGACCGGCCTGTCGTTCCCGGCGTTCCCCGACGGCGCGAAGTTCAACTACGCCGACACCGCGACCCCGGGCATTCCCGGCCGCAGCTTCCGCCTGGTCAGCAACCCGCAGGTCGACCTGACCGGCATGAGCGTGGTTCGGGTCACCTTCGCCGACGGTCAGGACCACCGTTGGGAAGTCCTGGTCGACGCGACCAAGGTGAACAACACCTCGGGCTTCACGCTGCCCAAGCCTCCGGGCGTGTACGGCGACCGCCTGTTCTCGAACGATCTGTCGACCGGCAGCCGCTCGGGCATGGCCGGCCAGACCCTGCGGTTGAACAGCAACCCGGGTTCGACCTCGGGCGTGGCGTTGTCGTTCAACGACTACGTCGAGTTCAACTCGACCAACGCGGACCGCACCACCGACTACCTGACGGGCTTCTCGTTCCTCGACTACGGCACGCCGTCGCTGAAGTTCACGGCGCCCACCGCGGCCACGTTGGCCAAGGGCGGCAAGGTGTCGATCGCGGTCTCGAAGTTCAAGCTGGGCACCACCGCCGACGCCGATGGCCAGGTGCTGCTCTCGTTCAGCTCGAACAACGCGCCGGTCACCGGCTGCGACCCGGTGCTGCTGTCGACCGAGACCACGGCCGGCAATGGCGCGCTCGACTACACGCTGCCGATGAGCTGCGTGGGTACGAGCATCGTGTTCAAGGCCGAGCTGGTTCGCATCGACGCGACGATCGCGGCGCCCGCGCCGATCGCCCCGGCGGTGTTCACCACCACCACGGTGACGGTGCAGTAACGGCCTTTCGAGTCGTGAAGTGAGGCGGGGCGCTCTCGTGTGGGAGCGCCCCGTTTCTTTTGTGCTACCGTCAGGCCCCACAGGGTCATGCCGCGCAAGCACACCACGCAGATCACCGAGATCTCGAAGATCTCCGAGCGGGCAGTCAGCCGTTCGGCGGCGCTGGTGGTGATTCACGGGGAAGAGCTGGGCAAGAAGTACGACCTGGCCGGCGACACCTACGCGCTGGGCCGCTCGACCAAGGCCGACATTCAGGTCGATCAGGACTCGGTCAGCCGAAACCACGCCGAGGTGGTAGCCGACAGTTCAGGGCGGGTGACCATTCGCGATCTGGGGTCGACCAACGGCACCTACGTCAACGACGAGGTGGTGGCGGGCGTGCACAAGCTGCGCAACGGCGACCTGATCAAGATCGGCCGCTCGGTGTTCAAGTTCATCGCGTCCAACAACATCGAGGCCGCGTACCACGACGAGATCTACCGGCTGACCACCATCGACGGGCTGACCCAGGTCTTCAACCGGCGGTACTTCGAAGACACCATCGACCGCGAGATTTCGCGCTGCCGGCGCTACCACCGCATGTTGTCGCTGGTGATGGTGGACATCGATCACTTCAAGAAGATCAACGACACCTGGGGGCACATCGCTGGAGACGCGGTGCTCAAGGACGTGGCGCGGGTCATCGGCAGCAAGATTCGGCGCGAAGACGTGTTGGCGCGGTACGGCGGGGAAGAGTTCGGGCTGGTGCTGCCCGAGGTCGATCACAAGGGCGCGACGGTGATGGCCGAGAAGGCCCGCCGGCTGGTCGAGAAGCACGCGTTCACCTTCGACGGTGAGAAGATCGCGGTGACCATTTCTGCCGGGGTGGCGAGCCTGGAAAAGAAGAAGGACGACGGCGCCGAATTGGTCAAGCGCGCAGACGCGAAGCTGTACGAGGCCAAGTCGGCCGGCCGCAACCGCGTCGAGAGCTGAGCTCCGCATGAGCGCGCGCACTGGATGCAGGTGTTCGGCTACGCCCAGGCGTGGGTCGATGGCGGACTGCTCACCGAGGACGCCCTGCAGCGTCAGGCGGAGGCGTGGGAGCGATCGGCCGATCGCCACCCTGAGCACGACCGCCACCGGACCTGGCGGGCCTTTCTGGCGACCCTGGTCGAACTCCCAATCGCACGGCTCGAGGTGTTGCTCGCGCTCGACCTGCACGAGGCCTCCCGGGCTCCGTCGTTCGGCCATGGCATCGCGCACGACCTCGCCATGGCATCGCGCACGACCTCGCCAGGCGCCCGGACTTGAGTTCCGAAGCAGTGGCGCGACTGCGCCGACACCCTGTTTCAGACGCCAGCTTGACCCGTGCGCTCGACCGCCGGGCGGTTCATGAGAATGCGCCCTGACGGGTGGCGAGCTGATCCTTCAGCATCGACTCGATGCGGTCGCGCACTTCGCCGTTCTTGCGCTCGACCCACGAGAGATCGCCCTCGGGGTCGCTGGGCGCGCCGGTCAGATCGATCGGCTCGCCGAAGGTCAGGTGCCACTTCGCCGGCAGCGGCGGCAGGGTCAGCGGCACGTAGTCGACCCCGAAGAGCTTGCCGGGCAGCTTGCCCAGCAGCGGCATCGATTCTTCGCCGCCGATGATCGCCACGGGGATCACCGGCACGCGCGCGCGCAGGGCGATCTTCAGGTACCCGCCGCGGCCGAAGCGCTTCAACTGGTAGCGCTCGGCAAAGGGCTTGGACAAGCCGTGGAAGCCTTCGGGGAAGACGATGAGCGGCCGGCCCTGGTCGAGCAAGCGGTGCGCGTTGTCGGGGCTGGCGCGCACGGCACCCAGGCGGTTGGCCAGCACGCCCACGAAGGGCGCGTGGAAGACCTGGTCTTCGAGCAACCAGCGCGAGCTGGTCAGCTCGGGGCGCTCGCGCTTGAGCGCCAGGTGCAGCACCGGGCCGTCGAGCGGCAGGGCGCCGGCGTGGTTGGCGATCAGCACGCAGGGGCCTGTGGGCACGTGCTCGATGCCGGTGGTCTGCACCCGCCAGTAGCGATCGTAGAGCAGCTCGGCCAATGGCTTGAGCGCGGCGGTCAACTCGGCGTCCTTGCCGAAGGCGTCGACCTGGGTGGCGCGGCTCGAGAGCCCGACCGCCGAGCGCACCGCTCGGGCCATGCCGCGGAAGGCACCGAAGAGCGAGCTGGGCGCGTCGACCGGTTGATCGATCGGCGCGTCGGCGGTGGGCGCGTCGCCGTGGGCGACCGGTTCTTCGCCGAGCGTGGGCGAGCTGGCGTGGGGTTCGGGGTCGGCGCTCACGGGCGAGCTGGCGTGCGCGGTGGGCCCCAGGTCCAGCGGCTGGGCGACCGGGGCCTGGGCGTGGGGGCGTGGGTCGACCGACACCGACGGCG
>CAIWFK010000621.1 GCA_903911905.1 uncultured Myxococcales bacterium | reverse complement strand
CCGGATTGCAATATGGTCTGGGTGTAGTCCTGTTGCTCCTCGTCCAGATGGGTCTCCGCCAGCAATTGCGCCATGCCCAGCACGCCGTTCATGGGCGTGCGAATCTCGTGGCTCATGGTTGCCAGGAAGCGGCTCTTGGCCCGGGTGGCCGTCTCGGCCTGCAGCTTCGCTTCGACCAGCGCGAGCTCGGCCCACTTCCGCTCGGTGATGTCTTCGATGCTGCCGACCATGCGCACCGCCTTGCCGGTCGCGTCTCGCTGCACGACGTCGCCGCGGTCGAGCACCCAGCCCACCTGCCCGTCAGGTCTCGAGACCCGGTGCTCGCACCGGTAGGGCCCCTTCCCGTCGATGGTGCGCTTGACGGCCGCGAAGACCGTCTCGCGCTCGTCGTCGAGCAGGCGCGCCGAGAAGTCGGCCAACGTGAAGCGGCGGCCCGACGCATAGCCGAGAATTTCGCACCAGCGGGCGTTGGTCACCACCTCGCCCCGCTCGATGTCCCAGTCCCAGATGCCGTCACCCGTGGCGGCGAGCACTTCGCGCAGCCGGCGTTCGCTCTGCTCGGGCTGATGCTGGGCGCGGCGCAGGTCGGTGACGTCGGTCGCCATCACCAGGATTCGTCGCTCGCCGCCAGCGCCAATCAACGGCTTCTTGATCGATTGGTACGAGCGCACCTCACCGGTGGCAGGGTCGGTCACGTCCTCGAGCACCACGCGGGTCTGGCCGCTGGCCATGATGTCCCGCGTGCCCTGCTGGAAGAGCGCGCCCGGCTCGGCGTCGCGGTTGCCCTGCATCGCCTCGGTGGTGCTGCCGTGCAGCGTCGCGAGTGCGCGGTTGGCGAGCAGAAGGCGCCCTTCCCAGTCCGTGAGCATGACCACGCTGGGGTTCTCGTCGAGGGCCGTGCGGAGCAGCGCCTGGTCGCCGCTGACGCGCGCGAGTTGGGCGCGCAGCGCCCGCGTGACGGACCACTGCCACAGGCCGAAGGCCGTCGTTCCCACCACCAGCACCGAGAGCGCGATCACGACCTCGAGCACGACGCGAGCCTTTCTCCAATCACCCCGAACCCCCTATTTTCCAACGCGCGCCCCGACCGCGACAAGCAGGTCATCGGTGACTCGCTCAGGCTGTCTTCAGGCGAGCCGTCAGGCGCACCCCGAGCGGCTCGAGGTTCTCGACGCGCAGCGTCGCGCCGAAGAGGCTGAAGAGCTGGTGAGCGACGGGCGGGTCGAGCCCGAGCGTGCCTCCCCCCGCGTTGGGCCGCGCGGCCGAGATGACCGCGAAGAAGTCGGGCAAGGCGGCAGACGGTATGCACCCCCCGCGCGCCTCGACCTGCACGGTGACGGTATCGGCGTCGGTCGTACACGACGATCGAAGCTCGGTGGTGGGGGCTGCGAATCGCCGCGCGGTGTTGAACATGGCCTTGAAGGCGCGACTGAGCAGCGACCGGTCACCCAACACCAGCGTCGAAGCGCAAGGGCCGTCGAGCGCCACGGTGGTGTCGCCGTGCTCGTTGCTCGTCTCGGCGATCGCGGCCCGCAGCAGGGGTTCGAGCGGCACCTGTTGGGTGTCGTAGACCAGGGCTCCCGTGTCGACGCGGGTCAGGACCTCGGCGTTCTCGACCAGGGACAGCAGGCGCTCTCGCGAGGCGTAGAACATGCCCGCCAGCTCGTCGGTCGCGGCCCCGGGTGCGCACTGGTCGACGAGCAGCTCGCCGATGCCGAGGACGCCGTTGAGCGGCGTGCGCAGCTCGTGCGACATCATGCGCAGGAAATCGGTCTTCGCCCGGTCCAGCACCGACAGGCGTCGGTTGGCCACGGCCAGCTCGGCGGTGCGCTCGTCGACCAGCTGGTCGAGCGCGCAATTGTGACGCTCGAGTTCCCGGCTCAGCGCGCGCAGCCGCAGATGCGTGTCGACCCGTGCGCACAGCTCTTCGACCTGAAAGGGCTTGGTGACGTAGTCGACCCCGCCACACTGAAACGCCGCGATCTTGTCGACGGTCGCGTCCATCGCGGTGAGGAAGATCACGGGCGTGTCCTGCAGCGTCGGGTGGCGCTTGAGTCGGCGGCAGACCTCGAAGCCGTCCAGCCCGGGCATGGCGATGTCGAGCAGAATGACGTCGGGCGGGTCGGCGAGCGCGGCGTCGATCGCCAGCGCCCCCAGGGTGAACGAGCGCACGTAGCACCCCCGGGTTCGCAGCACGGCGTCGAGCAGCTTCAGGTTGGCGGGGGTGTCGTCGACCAACATGACGACGGGGGATGACGGTGGAACGGTCACGGGCGACTCCAGGAACGGGCGAGAGGGTCGGCGGGGTCGCTGGCCGCAAAGCGGTCAGCCACGGAGGTCACGGTACCGCGGGGCCCGCCGTCGATCGCGAACGGGCTCGGGGGGCGGGCGAGTCCCTCATGGCGAGGTCCCGAGCAACAGCATCATCTTCTGATACTCGAAGCCCGCGGCCAGCCGTCGCAGCTGCGGCCCGACCGCCGGCACGGCCGCGGCGATGGCCTCGACCTGCAGGGTGATGGCGTCGGCGTACCCGCTCTTGAGCGCCTTGAGCAGGGCGAGGCGGTGATCGGCACCCACCGACGCCAGCAGCTCGGCGGTCACCGGCGGCTCGGGGACGCGCTGGTCACAGGACACCAGGAATCTCGCCGGGGTCAGCGCTCCAATCATCGACAACACGCCGCTCTCCTGCACCGGCCTGGACATGAAGCCATCGACCCCGGCCGACAGCGCCCGCTCGCGCTCGCTCCCCATCGCCGTGGCCGAGACCACGACCACTGGCACGCTGCGCCCGCCCGGCAGCTCGCGAATTCGGGCCACCACCTCGAGCCCATCGGCGCCGGCAAGCTGCAGGTCGGTGATGACGAGGTCGCAGGGGTCCTTTTCGAAGATGGCCGTCGCGGCCGCCGCGTCAGCCACTTCACAGACCCAGAGCCCCACGTTGCGCAGCATGCTGGCCACCCTCGCCCGGGCTTCGCCGTCATCTTCGACGAGCAGCACGCGCACCACGGGGCTGCCCGTGGCCAGGCCCACCACGCGAGCGGGCTGCGGGTCGACCAGTTCCCGGCTGAGCACCTCGGCTTCGAACTCGAACCGGAAGCTCGCCCCGCCGCCGGGCCGGTTGGCCACGCTGACGTCACCGCCCATCAGGCGAGCGAACCGTCGACAGACGGCCAGGCCCAGGCCGGCGCCGACTGCGGCTTTCCCGCCGGAATGCCGTACGAACGGCTCGAAGAGGTCCGCCAGGCGCTCGGGCGGGACCCCGACGCCCGTGTCCTCGACCTCGATCGCGATTCGGGCGCGGGCGTCGTGGCGGGCGACCAGCGAGGTGCGCAGCATCACCTCGCCGGCCTCGGTGAACTTCAGGGCGTTCCCCACCAGGTTGCTCACCACCTGCCGCACCTTGCCGGCGTCGAGCAGCAGGCTGCGGGGCACGTCGGCTTTGCGCTCGACCTCGAAGCGAAGGTGCTTCTCGGTCGCACGCAGCCCGAACGTGCGCCCGAGGTCGTCGAGCAGGGCGGCGAGGTCGACCTGGGTGAACGACACGGCGTCCGTGCCCGCCTCGCTGCTCGCCATGTCGAGCACGTTGTTGACCAGGCAGACCAGTTGCTCGCCGCTGCGGCCGATGGTCTCGAGATACTCGCGCTGACGCGCGGTCAGCCCCTTTTCGCGCAGCAGCAACTGCGTGTAGCCCAGAACGACGTTCATCGGTGTGCGCAGCTCGTGACTCATGCTGGCCAGGAACCGGCTCTTGGCGCGGCTCTCGGCCTCGACCCGGGCGAACCGTTCGCGCTCGTCGGTCGCGCGGTGCAGCTCGGTCTGGTCCGAGAAGGTGGTGTAGACCTGATACGGCAAGTCCTCGCCATGGCGGAAGAGCGGCACCGACCGCACCTTGAGCCAGCGGCACCCCTCCTGGTCGTTGCGGGGCACCCCCAGGGTGACGTCGTCGACGCGTTGGCCGGTGCGAAGCGCGATCATCGGCGGCAACGCCTCGGCGAGCACCGCGGTCCCGTCCTGGTGCACCGCGCTCCATTCGCCGACGTTCGAACGCGGGGTGCACTGCGGCAACAGCTGCAGCGCGACCGGGTTGACGGCGAGCACCAGGCCCTGGGCGTCGGCGTAGATCACCCCGTCGTCCATGGTCTCGAACAGCAGGCGGTGCTGCGCGTCGCTCACCTCGCGTCGCGCCTCGGCGCTGGCCCGCAGCAGGGCGCCGTAGACGAGCTCGGGGATCAGTGCGAGCAGCTCGGTCAGGTCGGCAGACCCCCGCTGGCGCCCGTCGACCCTCGGGCCCCAGGCGAACACCACCGCGCACCGCGCCTGCTCGGCCTCGACGGCTGGGAGCACGAGCAGCGACTCCAGCGCCTGTCGGGCGAACGCCGCGCGGGCCGAGGGCTCGCGCAGGTCAGCCAGGGTGGGCCCCCACCATGGCGTGAGCCCAGCGTGCATGACCACGGCGTGCCACGCCGCGTCTGGCGGACCACCCGTGAGCGCGCCGTCGGCGCTCCAGACCAGCGTCGCCGCGTCGCCGCCCAGGGCCTCGCTCCCGGTGGGAAAGCACACCACGGCCCGGGTGGCTCCGATCGCTCGGCCGACGCGGTCGAGTGACGCCTCGACGACCTGGCAGAGGTTCTCGCGGGTCAGGCGCATCAGCGCGCGCGAAATTTCCCCCACCAACGCCTTGAAGCTCGTGCGCCGCGTCAGCTCGCTCGCCGTGCGTTCGAGCGCCTGGGTCCGCTGCTCGACCAGGCCCTCGAGCGCGGTGCGGGCGCGCACCAATTCGAGGAAGAGGGTGACCTTGCCAATCAAGACCGCCGGGTCGACCGGCGTGGCCAGGGTGTCGATCGCCACCGCCCCCGAGCTGCACGCGCGGTGGGCCGCGTCACCCCGGTTCGCGCCGAGGAAGATGATGGGGGTCGAGGCGGTCGAGGGGGTGCGGCGCAGCTGGTCGGCCAACTCGTCGCCGCCCATGTCAGGCAGCGTCACGTCGAGAATGGCCAGCGCGAACGAATGCTGCAGCGCCAGGGCCAGCGCCTCGGTTCCGCTCGACGCGGTCAACAGGTGGGTCGGCACGTCCTTGAGCACCTGCTCGAGCGCCGGCAGGTGTTGCCGCTGGTTGACGAGCAGGATCTTGGGGAGCGATCCCTCGTCGACGTCGAGCGGCGAGTCGACTGGCCGGGCAGGAAGGGTGGCGGCCGTTCGCATGTTCGTGAGAATCGCCCGTGTGCGGCCTCGGTCGGCAGAGAGAGAAGTTCACCTGGTGACGAGAAAATTCCTCGGTTCGAGGTCTCTCGAGGGCGGCCGACTCAGCTCGAGCGGCCGACGGCCGAGGCCTGTTGGCGGAACCTGACCAGTTCGAGCTGGTGGCGTACCCGGAGCGCCAGCAGGCCGACCCCGACCGGCTTGGACATCACGTCGGCGGCTCCGAGCGCGACACACCGCTCTTCGTCGGCATGCGCCGCGGCGCCGGTGACGAACACGACCGGAATGTTCGCAGTCGTCGGGTCGGCCTTCAGGTGGGCGCACACCTCGAAGCCGTCGAGCCCGGCCAGGTGCAGGTCCAACAGCACGACGCTCGGGGGGTCGGGGGAACGGCAGATCTCGAGGGCCCGCTCGCCCGACACCGCCACCCTGACCCGGGAAAGCGGCGCGAGCACTGACACCAGCAGCGAGACGCTGGCCGGGTCGTCGTCGGTCACCAGCACCGAGCCCCAGGGGAACACTGACGCCTTCATGGCTCCTCGTGGGCACGCGCGAGCGCGCGCAGGGCCGCCTGAAAGTCGTAGCGCCAGAGGGCCTGCTCGAGCTCGGCCATCACCGCGCCCAGGCCGGCGGCCAGCACCGCGCGATGCTGCGCGAACACCCGCGGTGCCTCGGCGTCGTCCCGCTCGAGCAGCGCGGTCAACGTCGAACGAACCTGCTCGAAGGGCTGTGGCGGGGCCGCGGGTGGGGCCGGCACCGGCGACGGGGTGGTGAGCTGCGCCTGCAGCGACACCAGGACTGGTTCGAGCACGTGCCTGAGCTCGGCCAGGAGCCGGTCGAGCGCGAGCCGGTCCGCTCGTGCGTCGATGGCCGCCTCGAGCCGGGTCGCGGCTGCCTCGGCCTGGTGGAAGTCGAGGGTCGCCGCCGAGCTGCGAAAGGTGTGCGTGAGCCGGTGAGCGGTCGCCCAATCGTCGGCGTCGAGCGCCGCCTTCAGGTCCAGCGGCAGGCGGCGGGTGTCCGTGAACCGCCGCAGCAGCGAGAGCAGGAGCGCGGTGTTCCCCCCTACGCGACGCAGGGGCGCCGCCAGGTCCAGGCCGTCGATGGCGGGGAGCGAGGCCACGGTCGCGTCGGGCGCTGCCGGGTCGATCGTGGGCGCGCGAGGAGGCCTGGGCGCCCACCTGAGCATCGTGCGGAAGAGTTCGTCGGCGTCGATGGGCTTGCCGAGGTGACCGTTCATGCCGGCGGCGAGGCAGGCGTCCTTTTCGGCGAGCGTGACGCTGGCGGTCATGGCGATGACCGGCGTCTTCTCGTGGCCGGGAATGCCCCGCATGGCCCGCGTGGCGTCGAGCCCGTCCATCACCGGCATCTGCAGGTCCATCAACACCACGTCGAAGTCGGCCTGGCGCAGCAGGGTCAGCGCTTCCTGCCCATTTCGGGCCAGGCGGGTCACACACCCTACATCTGCCAGCAGCTCGAGGGCGAACTCCT
>CAIWFK010000620.1 GCA_903911905.1 uncultured Myxococcales bacterium | reverse complement strand
GTCGAGCTCGACGATCTCCTTCCACCCCTCGGCGTTGCCCGGCTCGGGCTTGAGCAGTCGGCGCCGCAGCGCCTCTTCACGCGTCTGGGTGGCGAGGTCGCGCGCCTTCGCGGCCTGGTCGCGAACCTGTGCGGCCTGGTCGCGCACCCGCGCCCCGTCATCTCGGGTTCGCGCCGCATCGTCGCGCACCCTCGCCGCCTCGGCCCTGATGCTCGCTGCGTGTTCGCGCACCTGCGCGCCGGAGGCCCGCCCCGCAGCGGCCACGTCACGTTGCCGAGCCGAGAAGGCACGCCGCTCGATGCTCTGGTTCCGCGCCTGCAGTACCGCGGCACGACGCGTGGCGGCCATCGACTCTTCCTGCTTCTGCGTGCTCATGCGTGCCCCACTTTGCCGACGAGAGGTGAACTACCGAGGCCATTGGCGGCGCGCGGCCTCGCTTCATAGCTGATGCGCGTCGGCCGCATCGACCTCATTCGCTCCATCACTTCGATGTCCGTCGCGTTCATTTTGAAACCGTCACTGACGCCCGTGAGTGGGCGCGCTCGTCGGCGCGCGGGGTGCAGGTGTTGCCAGCGTTCCCCCGAAGGAGACGCCATGGCCACTGACGCAACCCCGCTGACTTCTGACACCGTCCTGGAACTCGCGCACCAGGGAGGCGTGTGGCTGCGTCCGTTCGCTGCCGCGCCCACGCCCGGTCGCCGCGAACGTCCCGCCCCTCGCAGACTCGAGGCCCTCATCGGGCCCGCCGAGGAAGCCGAAGCACGTGAGGTGTGAGGCTGCGCTCGACCGTGTCGCCCGCGCGCTCGCCCGGCGCGCGGTTCTCGTCACCGGTGATGTTCTCGACCCACTGCTCGCCGAGCACCTCGCCCAGCTCGTCACGCCGGGTGCCCAGGCCGAGGGCTGCCGGGCTCTCGACCGGCGCGCGCTGCTTCGGCTCGTCGACCTCGACCGGGTGACGAACGGCTGGGCGCGGGGGAGGTTTCTTCAGTCGTCGGGTCATGGTGGCGAACCTCACTGCACACGCCGTGCACAGCCCGGAGTCGCAGCGTGAGGGTTCCCTTCTTCTCGGCCCGCGTCGACCCCACCGCCACGCCCGTCGACCGTCCGCTGCGAGACGAACTGCTCAGCGTCGAGCGGCTGGCCGAGCGCGCTCACGCCCTGGCCGCCCGCTTCACCCTCGAGCGCCGCACCGGCCGCGCGAAGAGCCTCTTTCGCCGCTTCGACGAGAACGCCCGCATCGTTCGCGAGACTTGCCAGACCCTGGCCGACGACGCCCACCAGGGCCGCTTCGTCACGCCCTCGGGCGAATGGCTGCTCGACAACTACCACCTGGTCGCCGCCGAGGTGGTGCAGGTGCGCCTCAACCTGCCGCGCAGCTACGCCCGCGGGCTGCCGCGCCTTGCTTCCCGAGAACAGGCTGGCCACGCGCGCATCTCGGCCCTGGCGGTCGAGCTGGTACGCCACAGCGACAGCCGGCTCGACCGTCAGCAACTGCTGCGCTTCCTCGACGCGTTCCAGGTCGTCGCGCCCCTCACCATCGGCGAGCTGTGGGCCTGGCCCAGCATGCTCAAGCTGGCGCTCATCGAGAACCTGCGACGGCTCTCGCAAGAATTGCTCGCCGCGCGCGCGGCCCGCCTCGCCGCCGACGAGTGCGTCGAGCGCTTCGACGACAACCGCAAGGGCCGCGTGCCGCTCCTGCCCCGGCGCATGCACGCCGCGCAGGTCGTGCAGTTGCTCTTGCGCGTGCGTGAGTACGGGCCCCGCTTGAGCGCGGTGCGCCTGGGCCTCGAGCGCTACCTCGCCGACCACGGCCTGACCTCGGACGAAGCGGTACGCAGCGAGCACCAGCGCGAGGCCGCCGCCGAGGTCTCGGTCGCCAACGCCATCTCGAGCCTGCGGCTGTGTGCCCAGCTCGACTGGCCGACCTACGTCGAGGCCGTCAGCCTGGTCGAGCGCGTGCTGCAGCGCGACCCTGCCGGCGTCCACGCGCGGATGGATTTTCCCAGCAGAGATCGCTACCGGCAGGCCGTCGAAGAGCTCGCCGAGCCCGACGCCGAGTCGCAGGTGCGCGTCGCGCTGCGCGCCATCGAGAGCGCTCGCCTCGTCTCCGAGGCCTCGGGTCCAGGCGCGCGCGGCGCCCACGTCGGTCATCACCTCATCGGCGGTGGCCGCCGCGGCCTCGAGGCCGACCTCGCCTGGCACCCCAAAGCCCTCACCGCCCTGCGTCGCCTCGCCTTCGCTCACGCCACGCTCGGCTACCTCTCGAGCCTCGCGCTAGGCACCCTCGCGGTGCTGCTCGCCGTGCTCTGGGCCGTCGGGCCAGCGCCGCTGCAGACCCAGGCGCTGGTGCTGGGGCTGGTGCTGCTGCCCGCCAGCCAGTTCGTCATCGGGCTCGTGCAGCAGCTCGCCGCTCGGCTCGCGCCGCCCCGTCGGCTGCCGCGGCTCGAGCTCGCCTCGGGCGTACCCGACGACGCGCGCACCATGGTGGTGGTACCGACCTTGCTCACCAGCGTCGCCACCGTCGAGCGGCTCTTCGAGCACCTCGAGGTGCTCGCGCTGGGCAACGCCGACCCCAACGTACACTTCGCCATTCTCGCCGACTTCGTCGACGCGCCGACCCGCACCGCCCCCGAAGACGAGCTCATTCTCGCCGCCGCGCGCGCGTGCCTGGCGCAGCTGAGCGCCCGCTCGCGAGCAGACCAATTCTTCCTCTTCGTGCGCCGCCGCACCTGGACCCCCGGCGAGGGTGTCTTCATGGGGTGGGAACGCAAGCGCGGCAAGCTCGAGGAGTTCAACCGCCTCGTTCGCGGCGCCACCGACACCACCTTCGACGTGCAGCTGGGCGCGGTCGCGCTGTTGCCGCGCGTGCGCTACTGCCTCACCCTCGACTCCGACACCCGGCTGCCGCGCGACGCGGCTCGTCGGTTGGTCGGCATCGCCTCGCACCCGCTCAATCGGCCGTACGTCGACCCGCTCAGCGGCCGCGTCACCGAGGGGTATGGCCTCTTGCAGCCCCGCGTCAGCGTCACCGCCTCGAGCGCCGCCGGCTCACGCTTCGCCCGCCTCTTCGCCGGCCATACCGGCGTCGACCCGTACACCACCGCCGTGTCCGACACCTACCAGGACCTCTTCGGCGCCGGCACCTTCACCGGCAAGGGGCTCTACGACGTCGACGCCTTCATGGCCGCGCTCGCCGGCCGC
>CAIWFK010000619.1 GCA_903911905.1 uncultured Myxococcales bacterium | reverse complement strand
CTACGCGTGGTCACTCTACTCGCGCCGGCCCACAGGTCCGCTCCCCTCGGAGAAGTCGTCATGAATAGCCAGACCCGCAACCGCCTCATCGCCGTGGCCGCCATTCTGGTGGCCGGCGGCGCCCTGGCGTGGATCGCGCTCGGCAACATGGGCAACAACCTCGTCTATTACTGGAAGCCCTCGGAAATGTACGCGCAGGGCGACAAGGCCCTGGGGGCAACCGTGCGACTGGGCGGGGTGGTGGTGCCCGGGTCCATCGAGTGGAACGGCGATCACACCGGGCTCACCTTCACGGTGGCCGACACCCACGCGCCCGGCGCGGCGGCGGTGAAGGTCAGGTGCGAGCAGACGCCTCCGCAGCTCTTCCGCGAGGGCATCGGCGTGGTGGTCGAAGGGGCGCTCGAGAAGGGCAACGGCCCCAACGGGGTGGTCTTTGCCACCAGCCGCCTGATGGTGAACCACTCGAACGAGTACCGCGGCAAGGACGGGGGCACGGGCATGCCCGGCATGCCGTACGAAGAGTGGCAGAAGATCAGCGCCAACCAGCCCGAGTCGGCGACCAAGGCTGCGCCATGAGCAACTCGACCCTCGGTTACGGCCTGGTGCTCTCGGGCCTGCTGTGCGCGGCCTTCGCGGCGGTGGTGGGGCTGACCACCGGCATGATGCGGCGGGAAAGTGCGCTCATCTGGGTGCAGCGCGCCATCGGCGGCTTCGCGGTGTCGATGATCGGGTCGAACCTGGTCATGATCTACGCGCTGCTGCAGCACGACTTCTCGGTGAAGTACGTGGCGCAGGTCGGCAGCCGCGCCACCCCCACCATCTTCACCATCGTCTCGCTCTGGAGCGCGCTCGAAGGCTCGATTCTGTTCTGGGGCGCGATCATGAGCGGCTACCTGGTGGCCTTCATGCTGGTGTACCGCAAGGAGCACGGCCGCTACATGCAGCTCTCGCTGGGCGTGATGGCGGCGGTGGCCACCTTCTTCGCCTTCCTCATCGCCGGCCCCGCGAACCCGTGGACCCAGTTGCCCAACCCGCCGATGGACGGGCCGGGCCCCAACGCGCTGCTGCAGAACCACATTCTCATGATCATCCACCCGCCGATGCTGTACCTCGGCTACGTCGGCATGGTCGTGCCCTTCGGCATCGCGGCCGGGGCGCTGCTGCGCGGCGAGCTGGGCGACGCGTGGATGGTGCCTCTGCGCAAGTGGACCCTGGTCCCGTGGATGTTCCTGAGCATCGGCATCATCCTGGGCAGTTGGTGGGCGTACGCGGTGCTGGGCTGGGGCGGGTATTGGGCCTGGGACCCGGTCGAGAACGCCTCGTTCATGCCGTGGCTGACCGCCACCGCCTTCATGCATTCGACCATGGTGCTCGAGCGCAAGAAGTCGCTCAAGCTGTGGACCCTGGCGCTGGCGCTGGGCAGCTTCGTGCTGACCATCATCGGCACCTTCATGACCCGCTCGGGCGTGTTCAATTCGGTGCACAGCTTCACCCAGAGCGACATCGGCCCCACCTTCCTCATCTTCATCGCGGTGCTGATGGTGTTCTCGGTGGCGTTGCT
>CAIWFK010000618.1 GCA_903911905.1 uncultured Myxococcales bacterium | reverse complement strand
CGACGCGATCAGACCAGACGGAGTTTCGTGGGGTTCGCGAGGCCCGCGCAGATCGGCGCGTTGCTTCGCCTGGGCCCCGAGCCGCTGTCGGTGGTGTGGTCGAACCCCAGCCGACAGCTCCATTCGGCGGGCATCGGGGTGTTGGCCGAGGGAGGGGGCGAGGTGAAGTGGATCTCGACCTTGCCGCCTCGGCCGCCGCCCGGGCCCTGGTTCGGAGGCTGGGCCTTCGATGGGCAGCGTGCCTGGTCCGGGTTCGACGCCGAGCGCTGGGTGCTGCCCGAAGTGCTGGCCTGGTGGGACGGCCGCCAGCCGTGGATCGCCGCGTTCGGGCCCGAAGGCGCGACGGCCAGCCAATTGGAAGCGCGGCTGGACACGGTGCACGAGGTCGAGCCGTATACCGGTGGCGTGTCGGCGACGCGTGGCCCCGGCGATCGCGCCGCGTGGACGACGCTGGTCGAAGGCGCGCTGGGGGCCATCGCCGCCGGGCGGTTCTCGAAGGTGGTGAGCGCTCGGGTCATCGACGTCACCGCCCCCCAGCCGTACCCCGAGCGGGCGATTCTCAAGGCGCTCGAGGCGCGCCACAAGCAGTGCTGGAGCTTCCTGGTGCGCGGCCGCGATGGGCGGGCCTTCGTGGGCGCCTCGCCCGAGACGCTGTGCGAAGCGCATGAAGACATCCTGGTGACCGAGGCGCTGGCTGGCACCGCGGCCGGCGGGCAGGGCACGGCGCTGCTGCGCTCCGAGAAGGACCGTCGCGAACACGCCGCCGTGGTCGATGCGATTCGCGAGACCCTCACGCCGTTCTCGCTGGCGCTCGAGGTGGCGAACTCGCCGTCGGTGAAGGTGCTCTCGAACGTCGATCACCTGCACACGCCCATTCGCGCGAAGTTGAAGCCCGGCGTCTCGGCGCTCGAGGTCGCGCGTGCGCTGCACCCGACGCCTGCGGTGGGCGGTACGCCGAGGGCCGCCGCCGTCTCGTGGCTGCGGGCCAACGAAGGGTTCGATCGCGGCTGGTACACCGGCGTGGTGGGCGCGATGGGGCCCGGTCGGCTGACCCTGGCGGTCGCGCTGCGCGCGGCGTTGATCGATGGCGCGAAGGCCCAGGTCTTCGTGGGCGCGGGCCTGGTCGAGGGCAGCACGCCCGATGCCGAATGGCTCGAGACCGAACGCAAGGCGAAGGCGATGCTGCCCGCGCTCGGAGTCAACGATGGGTGAGTCGCTCAACCAGCGCTGGTCGGCCACGCTGGTCGGCGCGCTCGTCGCCTCTGGCGTGCGCGAGGTGGTGATCGCCCCTGGCTCGCGCTCGACGCCCCTGGCCCTGGCCTTCGCCGAAAGGCCCGATCTGCGTACCCACTCGATCATCGACGAGCGGGTGGCGGGCTTCTTCGCGCTGGGCCTGGCGACGGCCAGCGGCGCTCCGGTGGCGGTGCTGTGCACGTCGGGAACGGCGGGTGCGCACCTGCTGCCGGCGATCATCGAGGCCAGCGAGGGCTCGGCCCAGCTCGTGGCGCTGACCGCCGACCGCCCGTGGGAACTGCACGACTTCGGCGCCGCCCAGACGGTGGAGCAGCGCGGGCTGTTCGGCCGCTTCGTGCGCACGGCCATCGACCTGCCAGCTCCCGAGGAAAGCCCCGACGTCCTCCGTCACGTCACCGCGCGGGTGCGGCGCGCGCTGGCCCAGGGTGGCTGCGTACACGTCAACGCGCCGTTTCGGGAACCGCTGGCCGGCGACGGGCCGGGACCGATCATCGATCTGCCCAGCACCACCTTCACGCCAGCTCGCGCCGAGCCCGACGTGACGGCCCTGGTTCCGTTCGTGCAGCGCGCCGAGCGAGGGGTGATCGTCTGTGGCCCTCGCGCCCGTGACGACGGGTTCGGCGCGGCGGTGCACCGGCTGGGCGAACACCTGGGCTTCCCGGTGCTGGCCGAGGCGGCGTCCAACGCACGCTACGGGTTCCCCCAGTCGGTGGGGGCGTACGACACGCTCTGGCGCAGCGAGCGCTTCGCGGCCGCCATGCAGCCCGACCTCCTCCTGCGCTTCGGCGGGGGGCTGACCCCGAAGACGATGATCGGCCTTGGTGCGCCGGTGGTGCTGCACGTAAGCGACGTGGGCCACGTCTTCGACCCCGCCCACGCAGCCCAGCACGTGGTGATGGGTGACGCGGTGCGCGCGTGCGAGGCGTTGCGCGCGGCGGTGCCGCTCCGCGCTCCGTCTGCCTGGCGGGCACAGTGGCTCGGCGCGGAGCGGGCGGTGCGCGCACGGCTGGCGACGGCGACGGGCTGGAGCGAGCCGCTGGTGGCGCGTGACCTGGTCGCCTCGCTGCCAGCTGGCACGAACCTCGTGCTGTCGAGTTCGATGCCCATTCGCGACGTGGACGCCTTCGGGCTCGAGGCGGGCGGGCGGCTCCACGTCTTCTCGAACCGCGGGGTCAACGGCATCGACGGGGTGATGTCGACGGCACTGGGGGTGGCGGCGGCGACGGGCCGACCCACCACGCTGCTGATCGGCGACGTGGCCCTGCTGCACGATCTCGGCGCGTGGGTGGCCGCGCGTACGCTGGCGCTCCCGCTCACCGTGGTGGCGGTGAACAACGACGGCGGCGGCATCTTCCACTTCCTGCCGGTGGCCGAGCGCACGCCGCACTTCGAGCGGCTCTTCGGGACCCCGCACGGGGTCGACCTGTCTCACGTTGCGGGGCTGGCCGGCGCGGCGTACACCCGGGTCGAGTCGGGCGTGGCGTTGCAGCAGGCCGTGAGGGCGGCGAAGGGCCTGAGCTTGATCGAGGCGGTGACCAGCCGCACCGACAACGTGGCGCAGCACCGCACGCTCTTTGCGCAGTTGGCCGAGGTGATTCCATGAAGCTGCCCTTCGAGCAGTGGGGCCAGGGGCCGACGAAGGCGTTGCTGTTGCATGGCTTCACCGGCAGCCGGGAATCGTGGCGGCACCTCGAGCCCTTGCTGGGTGACGTGTTGACGGCGACCGCGGTCGACCTGCCCGGTCACGCCCAGGCGCCCCTGCCGTCGACGCTCGGGCCCGAGGGGTTCGTCGAGACGGTCGACTCGCTGGCGGCGATGCTCGAGCGGCCGACGGTGATCGTCGGCTATTCGCAGGGCGCCCGGCTGGCCCTGGCGCTGGCGGTGCGGCACCCCGACAAGGTCGAGCGACTGGTGCTCGAGAGTGGCACTGCGGGGCTGCGTCGCCGGCACGATCGGGTCAAGCGGCGCGCCAACGACGAGGTCTGGGCGAAGCTGTTGCGGGAACGAGGCGTCGACGCCTTCGTCTCGAAGTGGGAAGCGCTGCCGCTCTTCGATGGGCTGCGTGCGTTGCCGGCCGACGTGCAGGCCCGGCTCCACGCGCGTCGGGCCGCGCACACCGTCGAGGGCCTCGCCGGAGCGCTCGCCTGCCTGGGGCAGGGCGCGCAGCCTGATTACTGGCCGGCGTTGATTCGCGTGTTGCGGCCCACGCTGGTGCTCAGCGGCGCGACCGACGCCAAGTACACGCGGCTGGCGCGCAAGATGATCGTCGACCTGCCGCTGGCCTGGCGTCGCACCTTCCGCCAGGTGGGCCACGCGCCGCACCTGGAGTGCCCCACCGAGTACGCCACCGAAGTGCGGAGCTTCCTCGCGCCAGCCTGGCGCGGCGAGCCCGCGGAGATGGTCCCATGAGCACCGTCGTCGCAGCACCTCCCTCACCCCTCGCTGCCTGGGCGCTGGCGACCCGGCCGAAGACGCTGGTCGCGGCCATCGTGCCCGTCGCGGTCGGCGCGGCCCTTCCGTGGCGAGAGGGCACCTTCTCGTTGTGGCCCACCATCGCCGCGCTGCTCGGCGCGCTCTTCATTCAGGTCGGCACCAACCTGGTCAACGACTACTACGACTTCAAGCGCGGGGCCGACACCGCCGAGCGGCTGGGGCCGGCGCGCGCGACGCAGCAGGGGTGGCTGACGCCCCGCGCGGTGATCACCGGGGCCTTCGTCTGCTTCGCGATGTCGATGCTGGTGGGCCTGTACCTGGTGACCGTGGGCGGGCTGCCGATTCTCGTCATCGGCCTGGTGTCGATTCTGGCCGGCTACTCGTACACCGGCGGGCCGTTTCCGCTCGGCTACAACGGGCTGGGCGATCTCTTCGTGCTGGTCTTCTTCGGCTTCGTGGCCGTGGGCGGCACGTACTGGCTGAGCGCGCACGAGTTCAAGGCGGTGGTGATGATCGCCGCGCTGCCCGTGGGCCTGCTGGGCGTGGCGCTGCTGGCGGTGAACAACACCCGTGACGCCAGGACCGACGTGCTGGCCGGCAAGCGCACCCTGGTGGTGCGGTTCGGCGAAGGGTTCGGCAAGGCCGAGTACGTCACCTGCCTGGTGGTCAGTGCGCTGGTGCCGGTGGCGTTGTTGGTCAGCGGCCAGGCGAAGGCCTGGGTGCTCTTGCCGTTGCTCGCGCTGCCGCTGGCCCTGGCTCCGCTCAAGGTGTTGTTCACGCAGACTGGCGCCGCGCTCAACCAGGCGCTCGCCGGCACCGCACGCTTCCAGTTGGTGTTCGGGGTGCTCTTCGCGGTGGGGCTCGCACAATGAAGCTGACGATTGCGCCGGTGTCGTATCGGCTGCGCAGGCCGATCATGACTGCCATCGGCACCATGGACGTGCGGACCGGGTGGCGGGTGGCGCTCGAGAGCGACGGCGTGGTGGGGCGCGGAGAATCGATGCCGATGGAGTCGTTCGGCACCGAGAGCCCCGAGAAGTCGTTGGCGGCGCTCGAGGCCTTCGAGATCGCCACGCTGCCCAGCTCCATCGCCGACATTCGCGCGGCGGTCCTGCCACTGAAGGCCACGCCCGCGGCGCGGTTCGCGGTGGAGTGCGCCATGCTCGAGCACCTGGCCCGCCGGCAGGGCGTGGCGGTGGCGCAATTGTTCGGTCGCGAGGTGCGCGCGCAGGTGTTGGTGAACGCGCTCATCGAAGGCGACGACGCGGCGGGTCTGGGGGCTGCAGCCGAGCGGGCGGCGGCCGAGGGCTTCGAGGTGGTGAAGGTGAAGGTCGCGGCGCGGCCGCTGGTCACCGACGCCCAGCGACTGCTTTCCGTGCGGCGCGCCGTGGGCCCCACCGTGAAGCTGCGCATCGACGCCAACGGCGGGTGGACCGAGGCGACCGCGCGCTCGGCGCTGCGGGGGTTGGAGACGTTGGACCTCGAGGTCTGCGAGCAGCCGGTCGGGTCGATCAACATCGAAGGGTTGCGGCGGTTGCGGCGGGCGGTGCCGTGTCGCATCGCGGCCGACGAGACCATGCTGCAGGGCGACCTCTTCGAGCGGGTGCTGGAATCCGACCCGGCAGCGGCGGTCGACGTGATGGTGCTCAAGCCGATGGCCCTGGGCGGGCTCATTCCCTCGCTCGAGCTGGCGCTCAAGGCGATGGCCCTGGGGGTCGAGTCGTACGCGACCACCTTGATGGACGGGCCGCTCGGCCGCGCGGCGGCGACCCACCTGGCGGCGATTCTGCCGGGCGAACACTGGGCGCATGGCCTGTCGACGGTGGAGTTGCTCGACGGTGTGCCTGACGATGCGTTCACGCCGAGGCGAGGTCGCATCACGCTGCCCGGAACGGCGGGGTGGGGCGTGTCGTGAGCCAGTGCCCGGTGCGAGCAGCGGCGACGCGCGCGCCTGAGTCGCCAGCGTTGATCTGGAAGGGCGAGACCTGGTCGTACGAGGTGCTCGACGCGCTGGTCGATCAAGCGACGGCCGCGCTGCGGCGGCAGGGGGTGAAGGCGGGCACACGGGTGCCGGTGCGTTCGCCCAGCTCGCCCGAGGTGGTGGTGCTCTTTCACGCGCTGGGTCGGTTGGGAGCCACGTTCCTGGCCTTCAACACCCGCCTGACCGAGGCCGAGGTGGCGCAGTGCCTGGCGCAGGTGCCGACCACGCCCGCGGCCGTCGGCGTGCGGGCCTCGCTCTTCACCTCGGGCCCCACCGGCGTGCCGCGGCTCATCGAGCTGAGCGAAGGGCAGCTGCAGGCCTCGGCAGCGGCGAGCGCGAAGAACCTGGGCGGCGAGCCGACGCAGCGCTGGTTGGGTACGCTGCCGCTCTTTCACGTGGGCGGGCTGGCGATGCTGCATCGCTGCGCGGTGTACGGCGCGTGTCTGCAGTTGGAGCCGGGCTTCGACGCCGAGCGGGCGAGCGTGGCCTTCGACGACGGGGTGACGCACGCCAGCCTGGTACCGACCACGCTGGAGCGGCTGCTCGACCTGCGCGGCGATCGCCCGTTTTCCGGCGTGAAGGCGGTGCTGATTGGGGGCGGGCCGATGACCTCGTCGCTCCTCGCGCGGGCGCGTCGGGCGGGGCTTCCCGTGCTGCAGACCTATGGGTTGACCGAGGCCTGTTCGCAGGTCACCACCGAGCGGTTGGGCGAGGCCGACGGCACCACCGCGGGCCCCGCCGTCGACGGGGTCGAGCTGCGCATCGTCGACGAGCAGGGCGTCGTGGTGGGGCCGGGCGTGCCGGGCTTCATCGAGGTGAAGGGGCCGACGGTGACGGTGCCGGGGTGGCTGGCGACGAAGGACCTGGGCACGCTCGACGAGCTGGGGCGGCTGACGGTGCTCTCGCGCCGGGTCGATCTCATCATCAGCGGCGGCGAGAACGTGTACCCGTTGGAAATCGAAGCGGCGATGCGCGAGCTGCCGGCGGTGGCCGACGTGTGCGTGGTGCCGAAGGCCGACGCGCACTGGGGGCAGGTGCCGGTGGCCTTCGTGGTCG
>CAIWFK010000617.1 GCA_903911905.1 uncultured Myxococcales bacterium | reverse complement strand
GTCGAGCTGATCAGCGAGGGCGGCACCCTCAAGCGGCTCGAGCGCATCACCGACCACGACTGATCAGCCGTCGGGGCCCCGGCCGACCGGCAACCGTTCGGTCACGAGGCTGCCCCAACTGTGGATCTTCGCGGCGATTCCCTATAGTCGGCCCCAAAAGCCATGGCCACCACCACTCCGCAGCGCTGGACGATCGCCGATTCCAACGAGACCTATTCGATTCACCAGTGGGGCGCGGGGTACTTCGGCATCAACGAGAAGGGCAACGTGATGGTGCACCCGGGCGGGCCGGCCACGCCCAGCTTCGACCTGAAGGAACTGGTCGACGAGGTGCGGCGCCGCGGCATCAGCCTGCCGCTGCTGGTGCGCTTCACCGACGTGCTGCGCCACCGCGTGGTGCACCTCAACGAGGCCTTCAAGAAGGCCATCGCCGAGGCGGGCTACAAGGGCATCTACCGCGGCGTGTTCCCCATCAAGGTGAACCAGCACCGGTTCGTGGTCGAGCAGATCGTCGACGCGGGCAAGCCCTATGGCTACGGGCTCGAGGCGGGAGCAAGCCCGAGCTGCTGGCGGTGATGGCGCTGCTCGAGGACCCCGAAGCCCTCATCGTCTGCAACGGCTACAAGGACGAGGAATACGTCGAGACCGCGCTCTACGCCTCGAAGCTGGGGCGCAAGGTCGTGATGGTGATCGAGAAGCCCACCGAGCTGATGCTGATCGCCGAGGTGGCGCGCAAGACGGGCATTCGCCCCCGGCTGGGCATGCGCGTGCGCCTGTCGACCCGCGGCGCAGGCAAGTGGGAAGCGTCGGGCGGTGACCGCTCGAAGTTCGGCCTGAGCTCGAGCGAGCTGATGGACGCCATCGCCTTCTGCCGCGAGGCGGGCCTGCTCGATTGCTTCGAGCTGCTCCATTTTCACCTGGGCAGCCAGATCTCGAACATTCGCAACGTGAAGAACGCGCTGCGCGAAGTGGGCCGCTTCTTCGTCGAGGTGCACCGCCAGGGTGCGCCGCTCAAGTACATCGACGTCGGCGGCGGGCTGGGGGTCGACTACGACGGCTCGCAGACCAACTTCGCCAGCTCGATGAACTACACCACCGAGGAATACGCCAACGACGTGGTGTTCTCGGTGATGGAAGCGTGCGACGCGGCCGGCGTGGCCCACCCGATGCTGGTCTCGGAATCGGGTCGCGCCGTGGTGGCGCACCACGCGGTGCTGGTGACCGAGGTGCTGGGCAACAGCGACTTCGACGTGCCGGCGGCTCCCGAAGTGACGCCCGAGGGCGCGCCCGGGGTGATCAAGAACCTCTTCTCGGCGTTCCGCGACGTCACCAACAAGAACCTGCTCGAGACCTACCACGACGCCACCGAGTACAAGGACGAGGTGCTCACGCTCTTCTCGCTGGGGCACCTGAACCTCGAACAGCGCGTGCTGGCCGAGAACATGTTCTGGGCCATCTGCCACAAGATCTTGAAGGTGGCGCGAGAGACCGGCGAGATGCCCGAAGAGCTCGAGACGCTCGAGCACCAGTTGTCGGACACGTACTTCTGCAACTTCTCGGTCTTCCAGTCGCTGCCGGACTCGTGGGCCATCGACCAGCTCTTCCCGGTGATGCCGCTGCACCGGCTGACCGAGCGCCCCACCCGCCGCGCGGTGCTGGCCGACATCACCTGCGACAGCGACGGCAAGATCGAGAAGTTCATCGACAAGCGCGAGGTGAAGGACGACCTCGAACTGCACGCGCTCAACGACGACGAGTACTACCTGGGCATCTTCCTGGTGGGCGCGTACCAGGAAATCCTGGGCGACCTGCACAACCTGTTCGGCGACACCAACGCGGTGCAGGTCTCGCTGGCGCCGGGCGGCGGGTACCTGATCGACCGGGTGGTCGAGGGCGACACGGTGACCGAGGTGCTCAATTCCGTCGCGTACAACAAGGACGACCTGGTCGCGAAGATGCGGGTGCTGACCGAGCGGTCGCTGCGCGAGGGGAAGATCACCCTCGACGAGTCGCGCCAGATCCTGCGCGTGTACGAAGCGGGCCTGGCCGGCTACACGTACCTCGAGCGCGAGGTCGACGCGAAGAGCTTCACCGCCAGTCAGTTGCGGCTGATCGTTCCCACCGACCTCTCGCGCAAGACGGGGACCTGAACCCCGTCAGGGGTAGACGAAGGTCATCGGCAGCTTCACGTCGGGGTGCAGGCTTCGGGCGACCGGGCAGCCGTGGGCGATCTCCTCGAGACGCGCGCGGTGCTCGGGCTTCGTTTCCTTCGGCATGGTGACCTCGAGCACGAGCTCGGCCACACGCCGGGGAGCGGTGGCCGTCATCTCCTTCACCACGCGGGCCGAGGCGTCGCCCCAACTGAGGTTCTCGCGGCCGGCCTGCAGGGCCAGGGTGGTGAGCACACACGAGGCCAGTGAGGCGGCCAGCAGGTCGGTCGGCGAGAAGCTCGACCCGTCGCCGCCGTTGTCCTTCGGCGGTGTGGTGCCGAGCACCGAGCCCGACGGACCGTGGGTGATGCCGCAAGACAACGCATTGATCTTCAAAGAAATCGAGACGCCCATCGCCCCATCGTACTTCGTTTTTGCGCACGTTTGCACACCTGGGCCTGGTCGAGGGTATTGCCCACGCCATGAACCGCGCTCTCTTCGCCTCTGCCGTGTTTGCGATGCTCACCGCTTGCGGTGGAACGGGGCACAAGCCCTGTAACGCCGCCACCTGCTCGTCGGGCTGCTGCGACGCCAACGATCAGTGCCAGCCCGGCAACACCCCGTTGAGCTGCGGCAAGTTCGGCCTGACCTGCAACGCCTGTTCGATCGGCCAGAGCTGCTCGCTGGGCGCCTGCACCTCGCTGGGCCCCGGCGGTGGCTCGGCGCAGGGTGGCGGCACCAGCAGCGGTGGCGGTAGGGGCTTCGGTGGCGGTACCAGCAGCGGCGGAGGCACGGGCTTCGGCGGCGGCACGACGACCGGCGGAGGCACCGGCTTCGGCGGCGGCACTGGCACCGGCGGCGGCACCTCGACGTTGCCCGGCGACACCTGCGCCAACGCCGACCACATCTCGCTCGGCCAGACGCTCAGCGGCACCACCATCGGTTACGCCGAAAACTACCCGAGCTCGAACTGCTTCAACGCGTCCGGAGCCGATCACGTCTACACCTTCACCCTGACCTCGAGCACCGCAGTGCGCGCCACGGTCAGCAGCTCGAGCTTCTCGCCTGCGGTCTCGGTGCGCGGCCCCACCAGCGCGGCCTTCTGCGGCAGCGCGGCCGAGCCGGCGTGCAACGACTCGCTCAACCCCGCGGTCGCCACCACCGGCACCCTCGCCGCGGGCACCTACTTCCTCATCGTCGAGTCGGCCGACGGCTTCACCGGCTCGTACACGGTGAACCTGACCACCTTCACGCCTCCAGCCGGAGAGAGTTGCCTCAACCCGCTCTCGCTCAACCTGGCCAGCGGCACCGCCACGGTCAGCGGCACCACCACCGGCGCGGCCAATGACGCCCCGAGCAGCAACTGCAGCGCCACCGGCGGCGACCTCGCGTACACCTTCACGCTGTCGACCACGATGGTGGTCACCGCGACCGTCACCCCCAGCAGCTCGGCCTACCAGCCGACGATTCTGCTCGAAGGGCCGGACACCGGCTGCTCGAACACCAGCGAGCTGACCTGCGCCAGCGCGTCGTTCGCCGGCGACAGCGTGTCGACCTCGGCCTACCAGCTCTCGCCCGGCACCTACACGGTGTGGGTCTCGTCGGTCAGCGCGAACACCACGGGAAGCTATTCGCTCACCGTGACCGCGACGCCGCCTGGCACCGGCGGTGGCGGAGGCAGCACTGGTGGCGGCAACGGCACCTGCAGCAGCCCGTACGCCATCTCGGTGCCGACCAACACGTCGATCAGCGGCAGCACCGCGACCGGCGGCACCAGCGCGGGCACCAGCGCCTGCGGCGGCGGGTTGACCGAGCAGATCTACGTCTTCACCCTGACCAGCGCGCACACCGTCACCGCGACCGCCAGCTCGCAGACCAGCACCTTCGAACCGGTCCTGTCGTTCCGGTCGATCTGCTCGAGCACCGAGTTCTCGTGCATGGCGGGCAGTGGCCTGGGCGGCTCGGCCACGCTCTCGAGTTCGCTGGCTGCGGGCACCTGGTACCTGTGGGTCGACAGCTACAACAACGGCTCGGGCAGCACCGGCGGCTCGTATTCGCTGAGCGTCTCGGTCCAGTAGCCCGTCAGGCGGGCGCCACCGCGAACCGACAGCGGTCGCGCTCGAGCGCGATCGCCTCGGCGTCGGGCTGCACTGCCGGCACTTCGCGAAAGCGCACCATCTCGTCGGCTTCCCACTTCCAGGGGCGGTCGTTGAGCGTCACCCGGCCATCGGCCACCAGGCGGGTGGCGTCGAGCAGGGGCACGTCGCGCAGGTCGCGCATCAGGGCCTCGAACTGCCCCTGCCTGACCGCGGTGACGAACCGGGCGCCGTGCCGCGCCGCGAACGCCATGTGGTACCAACTGGGGCGGAAGGCGACGCCGTCGAGGACCAGCCGCTTCGCCATCAGCCCCAGCAACTGGGTCATTTCGCGGGCCAGGCCCAGCCCCGGCACTTCTTGACCTGGCAACTGGGGCCGCAGCGCCGAGAAGGCCGCGCGCGGGTTGCGCAGCGAGAGCCAATTGATGAACAGGAACGTGCCTTCGCCCAGGCGGCGGCGCTCGACCTCGAGCTCGATCAGCGTGCCTTCCTGACCCGACGCCGAGTCGAGGCCCAGGAGGCGCGCCCGGTCGTACGCGCCGATGCGGTCGATGACCACGTGCAGGTGCGAGAAGCCCAGCCGGCGAATGAGCGGCAGCAGGCCGTACCGCTCGAGCGCGTACTCCAGCCCCTCGGGCGTGTAGAAGTTGAGCAGCCGGTGCGGGCCGTCTCTGCGCGCGCCGCCCAGGGTGCCGAACACGTCGGCCTCGGTGATGATCGGGTCGTCGCCCAGGTCGCTCGAGGCGATGGTGCGGCTGATGCCGTTCATGCGTGAGGCCAACGGGTCGTAGTCGAGCGGAATGGGCTCCTCCGAATCGAAGGCCAGCACCAGCCCCACGCCCGCCAGCACCTTCCACGCGTGGGTCGAATAGCCGCCCGAGGGCAACCAGACCTGGGGCAAGCCGGCCAGTCGGTGGGCCACCAGCAGGTCGCGACGCCGCACGCCTCCCAGCGAGAGCGCCAGGGTGCCCAGGCGATCGCCGGCCAGCACGTCGGCACCGGCCAGCACGAAGACCAGCCCCACCTGGGGCATGCGCGAGAGCAGCGCACCGACCGCGGCCAGGTATTCGGTGTCGCCCGCGCCCTCGGGCAGCACGGTCTCGTCGACGCCTTCGAGCTGACCCCAACTGGTGCCCGAAATGCTGCCCAGCCAGACGCTCGGGTCCTTCCCCAGGCAGGCCGAGGTGCCGTCAGGTGGGTGGAAGTCGAAGTCGAGAATGCCGACCCGACCGCTGAAGCCCTGGGCTCGCAGGGCGGCGATGGCCACCGCCATGTCGTTGACCGCACAGAAGCCAGCGCCGCGATCGGGCGCGGCATGGTGGAAGCCGCCGAAGGTGTTGAGGCCGGGGAGGCCGGTCTCGAGCGTGGAGTGCGCGGCCGCCACCGTCCCTCCGCAGCCCAGCCGCACGGTGCGCAGCAGCTCGTCACCCACCACGTCAGATGCGTCGACCGCGAAGATGTGGGCCAGCGTCGCCGGCTCCTGGAACGCATCGAGGTACTCGGGCGTGTGCACCCGGCCCAGGGCCTCGTAGCTGATCACCTCGGGCTGGAAGATCGCCTGGCGGTCGATGGCGTGTTCGCGCAGCAGGTAGTGCACGGCGTCATCGGCCCTGCGCGTCTCGATGGCGGGCCCCAGCTCGGCGCTGCTCAACGGCAGCCGGAACGCCTCGTCGTAGAACACCCGCATCGGCTGACGGCGCCGGCGGGCGAAGAACGCGCGAAGGGGGTTCACTCAGAAGTCGATGTGGACCACGGCGTTGCCGCTGGGGTGATCTTCACGTTCGGACTGGCGCTCTTCCACGTCGTCTTCGTGCTCGGGCACTTCGATCTGAACCCGGGGCACCTCGCGCTTCTGGCGCTCCCGTTCGCGGCGCTTGAGCTCTTCGATGATGTAGGCATCAAGCATGGTGAACCGCTCCTGCATTCATTGTAACCATCGCCCGCCGTGCTTCAACCTGCCCGAACCCACGGACGGCTGAAGCCCCCGGAATCAGACGAAAGAAAAGTTCAGGGCGCGCTTTCGATGCGCTTCTTGAAATTCTCCAGCAATTTCGGGAGCTGGGAATCGACCAGCACCGTAATCACGGACTTGGGCACCAGCATGCCGACCTCGACCTCGATGTTGTAGGTCGCCCTGGTCTTGCCCTCGCCGGCCGCTTCGAGCACCCAGCCGCCGACGTTGTTCTTCATGAACTCGCCGTCGATGAAGGTCCACGAGACTTTGGTGGGCTTCTCTTCCTTGATGTGCACCGCGTACTTGATGACCTTGACGATCTCGGCCTCGTAGTGGACGTCGACCTCGTTGCCGCGGCGGTTGGCGGTCTTGATCTTCTTCACCTCGGGCAGGAACTCGGGGTACCGCTCGTAGTCCGAGATGACCGAGTAGCATTTCTCGATGGGGGCGTTGAAGACGATGGTGCGTGAGGCGCCGGGCATGAAGGCAGACTCCTTGCGAGGTTGAAGCTTCGCCTGTGATGCTACACGGACTTGCGCGCGAAATCGTGCATCGCCGTGATGAAGCGCACCGTGCCGGTCTTGCTGCGCATGACGATGGAATGGGTCTCGGCGCCGCCGGCGAAGAAGCGCACGCCCTTCAAGAAGTCGCTGCCGGTGACGCCGGTCGCGGCGAACATCACGTCGCCTCTGGCCAGCTCTTCGGCGGTGTAGATGCGGCCCTCGTCGACCACGCCCATCTTCTTCGCGCGCGCCCGCTCGTCGTCGTTGCGGAACTTGAGCCGCCCCTGGAAGTCGCCGCCCGTGCAGCGCATGGCCGCCGCGCTGATCACCCCTTCGGGCGCGCCGCCGGTGCCCATGAGCACGTCGACGCCGCTCGACTCGAAGCAGGTCGACACGCAGCCCGCCACGTCACCCTCTTCGATCAGCCGCACCCGGGCCCCCGCCGCGCGGACCTCGGCGACCAGGTCCTGGTGGCGCTCGCGCTCCTGAATCATCACCGTCAGCTCGCTCAAGGACCGCTTCATGGCCTTCGCGATCTGCTTCAGGTTCTCGGTCGGGCTCTTGGACAGGTCGATGGCCCCGCGCGCCTTCGGCCCCACGCACAGCTTTTCCATGTAGGTGTCGGGCGCGTTGAGCAGGCAGCCGCGGCCCGCCAGCGCCACCACGGAAATCGCGCCCGGCTTGCCGAACGCACAGAGGTTGGTGCCCTCGAGCGGGTCGAGCGCCACGTCGACCGGGTCGAGCACCGCGCCCTGGCTGCCCGCGCCACGGCCCACCTTCTCGCCGATGTAGAGCATGGGCGCTTCGTCGCGCTCGCCCTCGCCGATGACCACCGTGCCGTCGATCTGCAGGGTCTCGAAGGTCTTGCGCATGGCGTCGACCGCCGCCTGGTCCGATTCCACCACGTTGCCGCGGCCCATCGATCGGGCACAGGCCAGCGCCGCCATCTCGGTGACGCGCACCACTTCCAGGGCGAGGTTGCGATCCATGATCGAACTCCTTGGCGACAGACCTTCTAGAGGAACTTCACCAGCTCGTCGGGCAGGCGGGTCGGCTTGCCGGTGGGCCCCACGCAGGCGTGCAGGGTGTACCCGGTGCACAGCGTGACGCCGTCGCCCTCGCGCCTGATCTCGTATTCGAACCGCATCGAGGCGCGCTTGAGCTCGGCCAACCACGTGCGCACCAGCACCACGTCTTCGTAGCGGGCGCTCGCCTTGTAGTCACAGTGGGCCGAGGCCACCGGCAGCGCGAAGCCCCTGGCCTCGACCGCCGCGTAGTCACCGCCGCGGGCCTTGAAGTATTCCAACCGCCCCAGCTCGAACCAGCGGAAGTAGTTCGCGTAGTACACGACCTTCATCTGGTCGGTGTCGCCGTAGATGACCCGCTGGCGCGCTTCGATCACGACTGGCTCGACGTGGGTCATGGCCCACGAGGGAATAGCAGAGCGGGGCAAAAAATCTCCTTCGCGGTGACGCCCGTGCGACAGTGGTGCGCCTATGACGCGTCGGTGCGCGGCCCTGGTGCTGGTGATGTGGTCCTGGTCGGCGCTCGCCAGGCCTCCACGGCTGACGCTGTTCATCAGCGTCGACTCGATGGGCAGTGAGGTCTTCGACCGCACCCGCCCCCGCTTCAAGGCCGGCTTCGCGCGCTTGCTCGCCGAGGGCGCGTACTTTCCGGTGGCCCACTACGAGGTCGCCGAGTGCGTGACCGCCGAAGGCCACACCACCATGTCGACCGGGGCCTGGCCCTGGCGGCACGGGGTGGTGGGCAACAAGGTCTTCAACCGCGCCACCGGCAAGCTCGAGCCCATCTTCGTCGACCCCCAGCACCCGGTGCTCGAGGCACCGCTGGGCACCGACGACGTCAGCCCCCTGGCCATGCTGGCCGAGACCGTCAGCGACCGGGTGCGGGCGAGCACGGCCTTGAAGGGCAAGGCGGTGGCGATTTCGGGCAAGGCGCGCGCGTCGATCGCCATGGCGGGCCGACTGGGTGACGCCTGGTGGTTCCACGAGCAGGTCGGCAAGTTCGTCACCGGCACCTGGTACAAGAAGGAATTCCCCGCCTGGGTGAAGGCCTTCAACGACAAGAAGCCGGCCGACGCGTACCAGAGCAAGAAGTGGGAACTGGCGGGCCCGCCGAAGGACTACACGGGCGATGACGACCGCCCCTGGGAATCAGACTGGTACGGGCTGGGCCGCACCTTCCCCCATTCGCTCTCGGGCGGCCTCCCTTCTGCGGGGCCGCAGTCGTACAGCGCGCTCGCGGCCAGCCCCATGGCCAACGATCTGCTGGTGGAGTTCGCCAGGGCCGCCATCGACGGTGAGCAACTGGGCAAGGACGACGTGCCCGACCTGCTCTCGGTCTCGTTCTCGGCGGTCGACCGCAGCTACCACCTGTACGGCCCCACCAGTTGGGAAATGCAGGACCAGTTGGTGCGGCTCGACAAGGCCCTGGGCGAGCTGATTTCGGCGGCCGAGAAGGCGGCGGGCGGCAAGGGCAACCTGGTGGTGGTGCTCAGCGCCGACCACGGCGGCGCCGACGCGCCGGAAGAATGGGCCTCGCTGGGGCTCGACGGGGTTCGAATCGCTCCAGCCACCCTGCAGAAGGCGGTCGACGACGAGCTCGAGAAGAAGTTCGGCGTGCCCCACCTGGTGGCGGCGATCGAGGAATCGGACCTCTACCTCGACTGGAAGGCCATCGAGGCCAGGAAGCTCGACCTGGTGGCGGTGCGGCGCGCGGCGGCGGCGGCGCTCTCGGCCCAGCCCGACGTGCAGGTGGCAGTCTCGCGCGACGATCTGCCCGGCACCGACGCCGCAGGTCTGGGGCTGGTGCTGCGGCACGGCTTCTGGCCCCAGCGCAGCGGCGACGTGCTGTTGGTCACCCGCCCCTTCCACGTGCTCGAGAGCGAACCGCGCGGCACCTCTCACGGCACGCCGTGGTCCTACGACGCCGAGGTGCCGCTGCTGCTGCTGGGCCGGGGCGTGAAGAGCGGCGTCTTCGCCTCGCGGCCGCGCATGATCGACGTGGCCCCCACGCTCTCGGTGCTGATGGAAATGGGCGCGCCGGCGATGAGCGAAGGCCAGCCCATCGACGAGGCCCTCGCGCTCCCCCGATGAAGCCCCGCGTCACCATCGTCGACGACGCCCTGCCACCGCGTCAGTTCCGGGCGCTCGCGCGGGCCATCGTGGCGCTGGGCCGCGAGCGCCGCCGCGACAGCTACCAGACCACCTTCTGGTTCGACCTGGGTCAGCCGCCCTCGAACCTGGTCGAAGTCGCGGTGCTTCACCTGGCGCCCCACGTGCGCGCGCGCGGCGTCATCGGCGTGGAGTGGTGGCTCTCGCGCATGCGCACCTCGAACGTGAAGGTCGACTTCCACCGCGATCGCGACAACGCGCACTTCGCCGCCACCGGGGTCGAGCTGATTCCGAAGGTCTCGTCGCTGCTCTACCTGAACCGGTGCAGAGGCGGCCTGCTGGCCGTCACGCCCGAACCGCCCAACCCGCGCAACCCGGCCTTCGCGCCCGACGTGCACGACTTCGACCTGGTCGAGCCCGCGCCCAACCGCTTCACCTTCTTCGACGCGAAGCTGACCCACGGCGTGCTCGACGCGCGCAACCAGTTGCCCGGGCAGCGCCTGCCCACCGAGCGGGCCTGGCGCCTGGCCGTCGCCATCAACTTCTGGCACCGCCGCCCCGACCAGGTGCCGACCTTCGCGCAGAGCCGTCACTACCGCTCGCTCGCCCTGGCGCAGTAAGAAGAGGTCGTGGGTCTTCGACCGTTGCTCGTCGCGCTGGTGCTCGCGCCGCTCGTGGCGCAGGCCGACTCGCGCGTGAAGCCCAAGAAGACCAGGGCCGTGACGTCGAGACCGACCACCGTCGCCGAAGCGCCGCCGCCGGTGGCCGTCGCTCTGCCACCGCCAGCGCCGCCCGCCGCGTCTCCCACCGAGCCGGTCGTCGACGAGGCCGGGGAAATTCAGCTCACGGTCGCGCACCACTTCGAGCGGGGGGTCGCGAAGGAACGGGTCTCGCAACTGCTCTCGTACTGGAACGACCGCTTCCAGGTGAAGAACGAGTGGCACGGCGATCGGGTGTTCGTCAGCGGCTCGGTGTTCGGCGTCGAAATCAAGGCGCTCTTCGAAGTCACCGACGACGGCGTGGTCTGCCGCTCGAAGGACCCGGGCATGGTCTGGCGTTCGAAGGGCGCGCAGTACGTCGAGAACAAGCTCAAGAAGTACCTGCACCCGACCTACGAAGAGCCCTGAGGTGGCCACCCCGGTCGGGGGCCGTGCCTACATCTGACTACGCCAGGCGCCGCTGGCCGACATGATCGGCCGATCGCGCTGGAGGCGGTAAATCGGCCTGGGAAAACTCTGGCTTTACAGGCGGTTCGGCCTGATCACAATGCAGGCCCCCATGTCGGAGATCGCCCGAATCTCGACGGAGGTCACGCCTCCACCCGCGCCCCCCGGCGCACCTCCACTCACGCGCTTTCACGAGCGCCTGTGGGCCGAAGAGCTGACCCAGAAGGCGTCGGACGGCCAGGCGCGCGTGATGCGGGCGCTGTCGGAAGCGAAGGTCGACCTGAACCCGCACCAGCTCGAGGCGGCGGTCTTCGCCATCGACTCGCTCTCGCGCGGCGGCTGCATGCTGGCCGACGAGGTGGGCCTGGGAAAGACGATCGAAGCGGGCATCGTGATCGCCCAGCTGGTCAGCGAGGGCAAGAACCGCATTCTCGTGCTGGCGCCGGCCACCCTGCGCTCGCAATGGCAGGCCG
>CAIWFK010000616.1 GCA_903911905.1 uncultured Myxococcales bacterium | reverse complement strand
GGTGACCGCCTCGTCGACCAGCTTGAGCAGGGCGGCGCGGGCTGCGGCCATGCCAGGCGGCTCGACCCGGCGGAACTCGCGCAGCGCCGCGGGGTCGCTGGCCAGCCGCGCGATGGTGGGCACGTCGATGAGCCACCACGCCCGCGACTGGCCCTGGGAATCGAGCGCGAGGGGCGCCGCGGGAAAGAAGAAGCGCACTCCCGCCAGGCGCGGCGCGCGTGCCACCAGCTCGTCGTGCAGCGGCACCAGGTCGTCGCCGCCCGCTCCGAAGCCGTGACAGAGCACCACCGCGCCCGTGGGCGCCTGGTTGGTTCGCTGCAACACCTGCACGTCGAGGCCCGCGAGGGTCGTGCGCATCGAAGGGCCGTACGACATTTTCCAGTCGGGCCACAAGGTGGTCGAGGCCCGCGGGCGAATGAGCGCTTGACCAACGCGTCGCGTTGTATTGCCTTCGGGGTCGTGTCCTTCGTACTCAGAGTGACCCAGGGCGCCGGCCAGGGCGAAGAGTTCGCGCTCGACGGCGAAGCCAAGCTGGGCCGTACCGCCGACAATGACGTGGTGATCAAGGACCCGTCGTCCTCGCGCAGCCATGCGCGCGTCTTCGAGAAGGACGGGCAGTACTTCGTCGAAGATCTCAAGAGCGCCAACGGCACCCTGCTCAACCAGGTCGCCATCAAGCTGCCCCGGCCGCTCAAACACGGCGACCTCATCACCATCGGCGACGTGTCGCTCGAATTCACCCTGCCCGAAGACCCGGGCAACGCGACCATGCTCAACCCGCCCGACGAAGAAGGGCAGGACCCCAACGCCACCATGCTGCGCCCGGCGCTGGTGGCCAAGGTGGCCGAGAGCAAGGCCGGCGAGCGGGCGGTGCGCAAGATGCAGCCGCGCCCCTCGGCGCCCCCGCCGGCGCAGAAGGCCGCGACCCTCGACGAGACCGACGACGCGCCCGGCCCCGAGCTGCCTGCCGACGACGGGTCGACCCGCGCCTTCGAAGTGCCGCCCCCCAAGGCGCTGGCCAAGAAGACCAGCGCCCCCGCCGAGGCCCCGGTGCGCGCCGCGCCGCCCGAGCGTGCGGTGGCGCGGGCCCCGAAGGCCGCCGAGCCCGAGGTGGCGATCAGCGCCGCCGAAAAGGCCCGTCAACGTCGCGAGCTGCAGAAGTCGAGCGCGGGCCGCCTGCGCCTGCTGTGGAACGACCTGCCCAAGCCGGCTCGCATCGGCGCGTCGATCATGGCTGGCGTGGTGGGCCTGAGCGTGCTCGGCGGGCTGGTGTACGTGGTCATTCCGCACAAGACCACCAAGCTGAAGGAACCCAACGAGCTGGTGCCCAACGCCGCGCCCATCAAGGAAAGCTTCGGCACCGGGCCCGACGTCGACTTCGAGCGGCCCGACATGAAGGCCTTCAGCTTCGTCTACGCCTCGCCGACCCGCGCGGTGGGCGTGCTGCATTACCAGAGCAAGGGCATCTCGCGGAACGAGGTGACCATCGAGCTCAACGGGAGCGAGGTCGGCACCATTCCCGCCGACGTCCTCGACAGCGACACCCGCGAGCAGGAAGCGATTCTGGCCGCGGCGGCGGTCAAGCTGGGCGAGCCCAACCAACTGGTGTTCGACAACGTCAACAACCCGCCCAACGACGACGCCTGGAAGATCTGGAACATCTGGGTCGAGATCACGCCCGTGCCCGAAATGAGCGCCGACGACGCCGCCCGCCGCGCCAAGGAGGACATGGACAAGGCCAGCAAGTTCTACGAGCAGCGCGGGGTGGGCGCCGAGAACCTCTTCCGCGCGTGGAAGGGCTACCGCGACGCGTGGCTGCTGCTGGAAGCGACGCCCAACAAGCCCCAGGCGCTCGACGACATCGCCCGCACCCGCATGCGTGAAATTCGGCCCGAGCTCGATCGAAAGTGCTCGGGCTTCCTGGTGCAGTTCCAGAAGGTCATCAACACGCGCAACCCCGACATCGAGACGGCCAAGAAGATCCTCGCCGACATTCCCAATTCGTTCCCGACTCGCGAGCACCCGTGCAACAACCTGGCGCGCCAGTACATGTCGATGCTGAACGAAGACCTGCAGGTCGGCGAAAATCTCTGACGAAAAGATTCGTCGTTTCAGTGGGTTGTGTGTCGTCCACCTGACGTATGGCCGGGTTGGGCGACCTGGTCGATGATGTGAACATGGAGCGCTCCTCTCGCGTCGCCCGTTCTCAGTCAGGTCAAGCACTGGTCGAGACGGCGATCACGATGCCGCTGTTCGTCTTCCTCATGCTGGGGCTCTTGCAGCTCTCGCTGATGAACCAGGCGCGGTACATGGCCAAGTACGCCGCGTACAAGGCCGCCCGCGCCGGGTCGATTCACAACGCGAGCCGCCAGAAGATGGAAAACGCGGCGCTCGGCGTGCTGATGCCCTTCGTGGGCAACGCGGTCTACGACACCTTCTACAAGACCGACACCAAGGTCTCGTACTCCACCTCGTTCGGCCTGGCCTACGCCTCGAACAAGCGCAACAACTACACCTCGCACGGCATCAGCCCGGTGGTCGAAGTGACCATCTGCGGCCCCTCGAGCGCCGACGTCGGCAACTGCTCTTCTCCTCCAACCAGCCGCTGGCGATCAAGGATATCCAGGCCGCTTTCACGCGTTTTCATGATGCAGACCAGCTGCCGCTCGCGGCTGCGCCGGGTGGCGAGGGGGCGGCTGCGCCGAGTGGCGAGGGCGAGGGTCGGGGGGCGAGTGAAGTTTCGGAGGCTGCATCGGCCACGGGGTCGCCCGTGGAAGAGGCGGCGGAGTTGGTGGCGGAGCCGCCGGCGGATCCGGAGCTTTACAGCGAGGTGCCTTCACTGGTCACGGCCACGCAGATTCGCGAGGTGATGGATGAGATCGCGGTCGAGCTGCGTCAGGCGGACCAAGGCCTGCTGCTGATCGACGGCGCGAGCGGCTACCGGCTCGTCACGGATCCCCGTTTCGCGCGCTGGGTGCGCATCCTGCGGTCGGAGCCGCCGCCCTTGAAGCTTTCGCCCTCGTCGCTGGAGACCCTGGCGGTGGTGGCCTACCGGCAGCCGGTCACCCGGGGCGAGATCGAGGCGATCCGCGGGGTGTCGGCCGAGGCGGGCATCAACAAGCTGATCGAGCGCGAGCTGAT
>CAIWFK010000615.1 GCA_903911905.1 uncultured Myxococcales bacterium | reverse complement strand
TGGGCCTGGCCTTCCAGATCATCGACGACGTGCTCAACCTGCGCGGCTTCAAGGGTGAACTGAAGACCACCGGCGAAGACATTTCTCACGGCAAGGTGACGCTGCCCGTGGCGCGCGCGCTGGGGAGGTTGCCGCTGGCCGAGCGGCGAGCGCTGTGGGCCACCGTGAGCTCGAAGCCGACCGACCCGAAGGTGGTCGGCGAGGCCATCGCCGTCATCGAACGCTGCGGCGCGCTCGAAGCGTGCGTGCAGCAGGCCCAGGCGCTGGTCGAAGAGGCGTGGAAGGCGCTGACCCCGCTGGTCGAAGACTCGCTGGCCAAGGTGATGCTGCGCGCGTTCGGCTGGTACGTGCTCGAGCGGCACTACTGAACCACGCCTGAGGTCAGGCTACGGTCGAAAGCGTGAAACTCCGCCTCGCCGTACTGATCGTCGGTGCCGTCGTCGTGGCCTCACTGGTTCGGGCTGACCCGCCTCCGCCCGAGATCCAGGCCATTCTCGCCAAGATGCGCTCGGGCACGCCGCCCACCACCTCCGAGCTGGCGACGTTGCGCGCCTGGCAGAGCAACTCGCTGGGCAAGGCCGACGGCAACGCGCCCGACGCTGGCCTGACGCCGCCAGACCTTCAGGCCATCATCGCGAAGACGCGCCAGGGCGTGGTGCCGACGCCGGCCGAGGTCGAGGCCTTGAGGGCGTACGGCGCGCAGACCGGCGCCCACAAGGAAGACCTGCTGCAGCAGGACGCGCAGCTCAAGGCCCAGCTCGAAGCGGCGAAGCCCGGTCGGCCGACCGCGCGGGGAACGCCGACCGACAACCTGTTCCACGGCCGGCTTTCCATTCACACCGAGGAACGCATCGCCAAGGCGAGCCGAGACGGCGAGGGGCACACCACGACGGTGCTCGACGTCACCCTGCCCGTCGCCTACCTGATGCAGGGCGATCAACGCCCCAATGGAGACTTCACGCTGACGCTCTACGCCGACGGCAAGGGCGCTCCGACGGGGTCGATGACCAGGGAAATCGCCTCGAACACCCATTGCGAGACCGCTTCGGGCTTCGGCAAGGCCTCGGTGCAGGGCTGGCATTCGTACTACCGCCTGCAGCCCACGGTGGCGACCGCCAACCCGATCATCGCGACCATCAACCGCCCCGCTGGCGCGCCGCGCGCCTACCTCATGACGGTCAACCCGGGCGTCGACGGCAAGGGCGAGCTGATCGGAACGACCCATCACACCTGTTCGCCGACCAGCTCGTCGAACAGCACCTTCCCCCTGGACGTCAACCAGGTCGCCCAGTTTACGCTTGACACCATGATGCCGGGCGTCGAACGGTCGGCGTTGGGGCCCGCGTCGATCGCGGCGCTGCGGCAGTACGGCATGGCCGACCCGACGACGCAGAGCCGCGACCTGCGAGAGGCGTTGCAGAGCGCCCAGTTCTCGTTCGCCGCCGATTCGTTCGTGCACGACTTCGCGACCGGGCACTTCGATTCGACGGGGGTCTACCGCTACTCGATGCGGCTCGACGACACGGGCGGTACCGCGACGCTCACCTCGACCACCACCCTGCGCTTCGAGGTCGCCACGGCCCCGTCGATCAAGGCCTTCATCGTGCCCGAGTCGATCAGCGACTACACCCAGTGGCTGCCCCAGGGCCCCTCGTACCCGGCCGTCGGTGGCAAGGGAAACACCCTGCCGGTGCACGTCGTGCTCGAGGACACCGCCGCGCATACCGGCGTGACCCAGAAGTTCACCACGAAGTTCTTCCTTCGGAACGTCTCGAAGTTGCCCGGCTGGTGCACGAACTACCCGCTGCGCCGAGCGGGCGACGGGGATTTCGACAAGCCCGACCTGCGCTTCGATGCACCGAGCGTCGCGACCGAGGCGACGATCAGCGACGACAAGCTCGAGCTCGACACCGCGACCGGCAAGGGTGATCAGACCGTCACCATCGCTTCGTACGACTCTGGCTCGTACGGTTCGCTGCAGGCCACGATCACGCTGGAAGATGGCAGCGCGATCGACGCCGAGCTCAAGCCCGAGCTGGCGCGGCTGTCTGGGCCGTCGAACGCGCTGACCATTCCCGCCGACAAGAACGGCAACCACGTGGCGGACTGGTTCGAGGATCACAACGGCGCCACCGATCGCCCGGCCTCGTGGGACGAAGACGCGCTTCCGGTTGGCCAGGCCGACTTCGGAGACGGGCTGACCTTGTTCGAGGAATACCGTGGGGTGGTGGCGCTGGGCGATCAGGGGCCGGCCCACCTGCGACTCGACCCGCGCAAGAAGGACGCCTTCATGTACGACCCCGACGGGCTCTTCGCGCAGTACTACCTGCCCACCAACCCCGCGCGAGTGAGCTGGCACGTGCTCAAGCCCGACCTGTTCGTCTACCACGGCGGGTTTTCCTACGCGCAGGACCCCGACGATCGGTGGCTCAACAGCAATACGCCCGACCAGCCCGACCTGCGTTACGCGCGGCAATACGTGATGGTGACCCGTTCGGGCTGCGTGCACGTGCGCCCGACCACCGCCAACCCCAACGGGCCGTTCTACAACCCGCGCGACCCGAGGGACCGCGATGCAGCGGGCCGAAGCCTGAACACCCAGGAGGCCGGCTACGACCGTGGCGACTCCACGTTGATTCGGGACCCCACCGACGGGCAGCCCTGCCATTCGACCTGGGCCGCCGAGGCCTGCGTTCGAAACATGGCCTTCATGGTGAGGGACCTGGGAACGGACGCGCACGCCTCGGCCGCCGACATCACGCGCGCGCAGTTCGCGCAGAACGCGAACCTGGTGATCCACGAAGTCGGGCACCTGCTGTCGATTCCACACCACCGCCCCAAGGAGGGGGGCAACCAGCAGTGCGCGATGGCGTGTTACGATCAGACGGTCTGGCGGCCAGGGCTGATGGACGTGTACCCGAAGTACTGCGGAGACGTCGGGGGGCCGGTGGGGGCCGACAACTGCTTCACGAAGATCACCGTGAAGTGCAAGCCGTCACGCTGACGCGGCTCAGCGCCAGGCCTTGAGTCGACGGGCGGCCCGCGCCTTCGACGCAACCTCGAGCAACGGGCGATCGCGCTCGAAGCGGGCGCGCTCACCAGGCTCGGCCCCCGACCAATCGAGCGAATCGATGATGCGCGTCGCGTTGCCGAGCAGCCCGCCGATGGTGCGATGGGCAGCGATCGACGACGGCTCCATCGAGCCCAGGGTCACTGCCGAGGCCAGCGCCGCGAGCAGGTCTTCCTTCGCCGCGTTCGACCAGCCGAAGCGCAAGCCCACGTTGAGCAGGTACGCGAGCACCGCCGCGTTCACGTGCAGATCTTCGATGGTGCGGAAGGGCTTGAGGTACCGCTCGTACCCGTCGCCGGGCAGCACCTGACCGGCCACGTTCTCGAGCACCACCGAGGCGTGCGGCACCTCGGGCACGAAGGGCAGCTCCATTCCCGGGTCGAGCGTCACGTCGCTCGCCGCGACCTGCACCACCCTGAGGCGATTGCGACCCTCGGACGCTCCCTCGCTCGCCACCACCAGCAGGTGCTTCGCGAAGGTGCCGAACGAGACGAAGCGTTTGGTGCCGGTCACCCTGCCCGACTCCAGCCGGGTCTTGATGGCGCGCGGGTGGCCGCCTTCGTCTTCGGTTGCGCACAACGCCGAGGGGGTACCGTCGTCGGGCGCACCGAGCGCGATCATCGCCGAGCAGTACCCACCGGCGAAGGCCATGCCGAGCCGATCACTGGCGAAGCCCTGGGCGATCGCCCGGTCCACCGTCGACGGGTGGACGCGCAGCGGCGCCGTCGCCGCCCACCACGCCTCGAAGGTGGTGAAGGCCACCGGTTCTCGGGCGTGGGTGAGCGAAGCGAGAATCACTCTTCCTCGGGCGCCACCATGTGCTCGGGGGCGTTGATGCCCAGAATGCCGAACGCGCTCTTGAGCGTGTGCTTGAGCGCCGCGACGAGCGCCAGGCGGCCCTGGGTCTTTTCGACGTCGCTGCCGACGATGGGGTCCGACTTGTACTGGGTGTAGTAGCTGTGGAAGTCGGCGATCAGCTCCTGGCAGAAGTAGAGCACGTGGTGCGGCGAGAGCGTGTCGGCCGCGCTCTTCACCACGTCGGCCAGTTGGCTCATCTTCTTGAGCATGGCCTTCTCTTCGGGCAGCACCAGCCGGGCCAGTTGCGCATCGGTCAGCTTGTCGACCCCCACGAACGCCACGCCCTTTTCCTCGGCCTTCTTGAGGATCGAGGCGCACCGCGCGTGCCCGTACTGGAAGTAGAAGACCGGGTTGTCCTTCGACTGCTTGGCGATCGACTCGAGATCGAAGTCGAGCTGCGAGTTGGCGGTCTTCATCAAGAAGATGAACCGGCACACGTCGGCGCCAGCGTCTTCGATGAGGTCGGCCAGTTCGTAGACCGTGCCCTTGCGCTTGCTGACCTTCACCTCTTCGCCGTTCCGGGTGATGCGCACCATCTGAACCAGCACGAACTGGAGCTTCTTGTCGTCGTAGCCCAGCAGCTTGATGCCGCTCTGGATTCGCGGCACGTGCCCGGCGTGATCGGCCCCGAAGACGTCGACCATCAGGTCGAAGCCGCGGTCGAACTTCTCCCTGTGGTACGCGAGATCGGCGGTCAGGTACACCGGCGTGCCGTCGTGCCGGAGGATGACGCGGTCCTCGTCGTCCTTGAGCACGTACTTGCCGTTCTCCTGGTAGCTGGCGGTCTGCAGGAAGGTGCCGCCCTTCTGCCGGTCGCCATACTGCGCGGCCTTCGATTCCTCGTTGCGGACCTTGTCGCCCTTCTCGCGCCGCCGCCCCTCGGTGGCCTCGTAGGTCACGCCCCGCGCCTTGTAGACGTCGACGATGCCCACGACCTTCCCGGCCTGGTGGAGCGACGCCTCGCTGAAGAACACGTCGTGGGTGACGCCGATCAGCCCCAGCGCGCCCTTGATGGCCTCGAGGTTCTTGCGAATGCCGACCTCCATGGCCTTGGGCAGCCACTCGGTCTCGGGAGCGTTGAGCAGCGCATCGCCGATCTCGGCCTTCCACGCCTTAGCGATGTCGATGACGTAATCGGCCGGGTATTCACCCTCGGCGAGCTCGACCTTCACCCCGAAGAGCTGCTGGTACCGCTTGAACACGGTACGACCCAGGGTGACGACCTGGTTTCCGGCGTCGTTGATGTAGAACTCCCGCGTCACGTCGTGACCAGCCGCGTCGAGCAACCGGGCGATGGCGTCACCCATGAAGGTGCCGCGCGCGTGGCCCAGGTGAATGGGGCCGGTGGGGTTGGCCGAGACGAACTCGACCATCACCTTCTTGCCGGTGGACTTCGGGGCCTGCCGACCGAAGACCGGGCCTGCGCCCAGCACCTCGCGGGCGATGGCCTGGAACACCGCGTCCTTGAGCCGGAAGTTGAGGAAGCCCGGGCCGGCCTTCTCGACCGAGACCACGATGCTGGCCTTGTCGACCAGGTTCTTGATGAGCAGATCAGCGATCTCGGGCGGCTTCTTGCCGGCGGCCTTCGAGAGCGTGAGGGCCACGTTGCACGACCAGTCGCCGTGCTCGGCGTTCTTCGGCACCTCGACCGCGTAGTCGGGCAACACGTCGAACGTGAGCTGCCCCGACGCCTTGAGCGCGGCGAGGGTGTCGTCGATGACGGCGCGAACCTTCAGTTTCATGATGGGACTCTCGGTGAAGCGTTCAAGGGTTGGTGTCGAGCCGCGGCAGAATCCAGCCCAGCGAGCGCTCGAAGCGGTAGTTGACGCCCATGTGGCCGTCTTCGAACTCTTCGTGCACGTGCTCGATGTTCGCGCCCTTCAGCTCGTCGCTGATCAGCCGGGCGCCCCAGCGCAGGTTGAACTCGTCACGCACGCCGCAGTCGATGAAGATCGACCGCAGCTTGCGGTACGCGTCGAGGTGCTTGGGCACGAAGCGAACGGGGTCGTGAACCAGCCATCGGTTCCAGACGTCGATGCGCAGGCGGCCTGACGGCAGCTCGATGGGCAGCTCGAGGTTCAACGACTCGCCCTTCTTGGGGGAATAGGCGGCGGCCATGCAGAGCATGTTGATCACGTCGTGATCGTCGCCCTTCATCTTGGTGGCCATCGCGCGGTCGAGGAAGTCGCGGTACCAGGCCTCGACGCCGCCGGCCTTGAGCAAGGGGCCCGCCGCCTGGGGCAGCCCGTGCAGGTAGCAGTACTCGAAGCCGGCATCGCCCGAGTGCACGCCGACGTGCGCGAAGATGTCGGGGTGGAAGCGCGAGATGACCAGCGCGCCGTAGCCGCCAGAGGACTTGCCGACCAACGCGCGCGCCGCGCCCCGGGGAATGGTGCGGAAGGTGCGGTCGACCCAGCTCACCAGGTCACGCGCCACCGCGCTGCGGTACTGGCCGATGCCTTCCGAATTGATCCACTGCGAGCCGCCCAGGCCCGACCAGCCGTCGGCGAAGACGCCGATCACCGCGGGGGCCTTGTTGTTCTCGATCAACCAGTCGAGGCGCTCGGGCACGTTGCGGGTGAAGGGCGAGCTGTTGAGCCACTGCACGCCCGACCCGCTGAAGCCGTGCAGGAAGTAGACGACGGGGTAGCGGCGGTCGCCTTCGGCGTAGCCGGGCGGCAGGTAGACGGGAACTGCGCGCGTGGAGGCGTCGTTGAGGGGGTTGCCTTCGAGCGAACCCGAGAAGACCTGGTGGATCTGGATCGAACCCTTCATGTCGGTGGTGGAAGTAGCACACCTCTCCGGGGGGCGCCCGGGCGAGTGGGTGGCTTCGGGATCGATGGGCGGTGACGTGAGGCGGCCATCTGACTTCAAGGGGGTGCTGGTGTGGGGCCCGAGCTGCAGTGCGCGTCGCGGGGCAGCCCCTTGGCTCGCGGCGGCAGCACGCGCCCGGGCCAGAACACCCAACTGTGCACATTTCACCGTCGCCGGGACAGTAAGATATACACAGTACCCATTCTCGTCACCTCGTGCCGTTCCCGAACCGCGGGTCGAAGTGCTCACATCGGCCGGCGCGGACACACGAACCCGCTTCCCGCCTTGAGGCGTGGCGGCGATCGCCAGTGCACTGGCCTCGGCGAAACTGCCACACTGTCCACCATGAGTACGCCGTCTCCGCTCTTCGACACCCCCCCGCTGGTGGACCCCGTCTCCGGCTTCCAAGCCTGGTTCTTCGACGATCGCCGCACGGCCGTGACCCAGGCCACGGGGCCAGTGATGTCGAAGGCCGCCGCTGACTTCCTCACGGGCCCCTTCGACGACGAGCTGAAGAAGCGTTTCGTCAGCAAGGGGCTCAAGGTGCGGCTGGTGCACGATTGGCGCAGCCTCGAGACCTACGACCCCGAGACGCGAAGTCGCCTCATCGCCTGGGGCAACGGCAACGAGCCGCACACCGAATACGGCGGAATCGCGCTGTCGAACAGAGCGTCGATCTTCGCGCGCATCGCAGTGACGACGGCCATCGGCGCGCTGCGCATCTTCGGCGCGAACATCGAATCGCTCGACGACCGAATCGATCAGGTGATTTCGGAGCTCAAGGCGACTCGAAGCGCTTCATGACCTGCTGCAGGTCGAGCCACGCCAGCTTCTTTTCCGACGGGCTGCGCAGCAGGTACGCCGGGTGGAAGGTGGGCATCAGCGGCACGCCTTCGTAGCTGCGCCACTGGCCACGCAGTCGGGTGATGGGCGTGCTGTCGCGCAGCAGGGTCTGGGCCGCGAACTTCCCGAGGGCGACGATGACCTTTGGCTGAAGCGTGGCGAGCTGGGCCTTCAAGAAGGGCTCGCAGGCGGCGATCTCGTCGGGCTCGGGGTTGCGGTTGTTGGGTGGCCGGCACTTGGCGACGTTGCAGATGTAGACCGTGTCGCGGCTGAACTTCATGGCCTCGATCATCTTGGTCAGCAACTGGCCGGCGGCGCCCACGAAGGGCACGCCCTGCTGGTCTTCATCGGCGCCCGGAGCCTCACCCACGAACACCAATTCGGCCTTCGGGTTGCCGCTGCCGAAGACGATCTGCGTGCGGCCGTGGCAGAGCTTGCAGCGTTTGCAGTCGCCGAGCTCCTGGCGAATTTCGTCGAGCGTCTTCACCGGGCCGGTCGGCACGGGGCGCGGCTCGGGCATCGGCACGTTCTGCGCCGCGGCGGGGGCCGGAGCCTTCGTGGGAGCGGCGACCAGCGGCTTCGGCCCACGGAGGATGGTGCGCGTGCCGTCGGACTCCTGCCAGGCGAGGTGGCGGCGAAGCTCGAGCGCGAGGTCGTTCAGCTCGTCGGACATGGTGCCTGCCTACCTCAGATGGAAAGGATGCGCTCCCAGACCTTGCGGGCCACGTCGGCCTTGCTGCCCTGGGCGTTCACCTGCGAGCCATCGGCGGCGACCATGGTGACGGCGTTGGTGTCGACCGCGAAACCGGCTCCGGCGGCGCTGACGTCGTTGGCCACCACCAGGTCGAGCTTCTTCTTGGCCAGCTTGCCCCTGGCGTAGGCGATGACGTCGTGGGTCTCGGCGGCGAAGCCCACCAGGACGGGGCGCTTCGGGTTCGAGTGCACCTTCGTCGACGCGGTCAGCAGCACGTCGGGCGTGCGCACCAGGGTGACGGTCTGCGGCTCGTCGCCCTTCTTCACTTTGGTGGTCGAGATGGTCTGGGCCTTCCAGTCGCTGACCGCGGCAGAGGCCACGAAGAAGTCGGTCTGTTCCACCCGGCTCATCACTTCGGCGAGCATTTGATCGGCGGTGGTGATGTCGACGATGGTCACGCCATCAGGGCGCCGGGCTTCAGACGGCCCGAGGATCACCGTGACCTCGGCGCCCAGTGCGCGCGCGGTTGCGGCCATCGCCAGGCCCATCTTCCCGGTCGACGGGTTGGAAATGAAGCGCACCGGGTCCATCGATTCCCTCGTCGGGCCGGCGGTGATGAGCACCTTGCGGCCGGTGAGCGGGCCCTGCTCGAAGAGCTTGGCGGTGGCGGCGATGAGGTCGGGGAGCTCGGACAAGCGCCCTGCCCCGACGTCTCCATCGGCGAGCGGGCCGACGCCCGGGCCGACCATGCGGAAGCGCGGTACCGCCAGCAGCGCGCGCACGTTGGCCTGGGTCTGCTCGTTGTCCCACATCGCGGTGTTCATCGCCGGCGCGAGGAGGACGGGACCGCGGAACGCGAGCAGCGAGGTGGTGACCGCGTCGTTGCCCATGCCGGCGTGGATGCGGGCGATGAGGTCGGCCGTCGCCGGGGCGATCACGAAGGCATGCGCCCAGCGCGCGAGGTGCAGGTGGCCGAACTGCTCGTCCTGGTTCGGGTCGAAGGGCTCGGTGAAGACCGGCGCGCCCGAGAGGCTCTGCATGGTCAGGGGCGTGATGAATTCCTGGGCGCCTTTGGTCATCGCCACGCGGACCACGGCGCCCTGGCGACGCAGCTCGCGCACCAGATCGCCGGCCTTGTACGCGGCGATGCCTCCGCCGACTCCGACCGCGATGTGGCGGCCCTGAAGAACGTTGCTCACGGGGGAAGTGCTAGCACAGGGGGCGGTCGCTCAATCACTGGGAGTCTGCCAAAAAGACGGCAGCACCACGTTCGTCGGGCGGGTGCATTCCGTCTCCGCGCACGGTGGAAGTCGAGGCTGAAGTGCCCGGTCCACCTCACTGCTCGATCCGTTCGTGCGAGCGAATGATGATGACCTTCCCCCCACCTGACTCGGGATCGGCCGCAGCCTGCCGCGCGTCGTACACGGTGTTCACGTCCAGATGCACGGGCACGGCATTGCTGGCCCCACCCTCGCTCAGCGTCATCAGGAAATCGCCACACGGCACCGCGTGCGCCATCGGCGGCTGGCCATGCAGCCCGGTAATCTCGATCGTCCCGGCCCGGTAACTCCCGCCGAAGTCGTCCTCACCGACCCGGGGCTCGAGCAAAATCGACTCCAGAGACGGCGCGTTGGTGATCGTCAGCGAGCACCGGCCCACGTCACCGCCCAGTTCGATCTCGGCCCGCTCACCCGACACCTCGATCGTGCGCGCCACCCGCACCCCCGACGCAGTGAACGTCCACGTGCCCGGACAGAGATCGACCTCGAAGTGCCCCTGGGCATCGGTGGTCTCGGTGCGATTCGCCCACAATTCCCCCCGCCCTTCGACCTGCACCGTCATGTTCGGCAACGGTTTGCCCTGCGCGGTGACGTGCCCCACCACGTGCGTGCCACGCGCGAGCTGCAGGTGATGCGTCGACCCGGCCTTGTACGGCACCTTGGCCAACGACGCGCCACGCGTGGCCACCACCTCGCACTTCTCGCCCGGCTCGCAGGTCCCCGCCTCGACCTTGAAGCGCCCGTTCGCGCCGGTCATGCTCTCGGCCCCGGTGGGAATCACGCGCACCGACACCCCACCGACCGGCTTGCCTTCGACATCGACCACCTCGCCCTCGGCGAAGTTCACCGACTCGAGCGTCAGCGTTCCCACGTCGACCTTGCCCGCCTCGAGATCCATCGACAGCGGCTTGTACCCGTCGGCCCAGATCGACAGTTGCCCCAACCGCACCGGCGCGCTGAACCTCCCCGCGGGATCACGCACCTGCACGCCGTTGGCCTCGTAGTCCTTCACCGGCACCCCGTGCGTGTCGACCACCACGCCCGTGATCTTCGGAGCCCGCCGAGCCTTGATCACCACGCCACGCGCCGGCGCTTCGACCTCCAGCACCTCGGCGAGCTGATCGTCCGGCAGATTCGCGCTGATGCGAGTCACGCCCGGCTTGACGCCACTGAACTGAAACCGCCCCTGTGCGTCGGTGACCTCGGCCTGGCCGCGAATGGCCACCGAGACGTCGACCGCGGGTTTCCCATCGGCGTCGATCACCGTGCCTTCGATGGTCACTCCTGCACTCAGGCTGATGCGCTCGGTGGTCACCGCACCGTCGGCCACCGTCACCTGTCGTTCCACCACTTCGCGGTGCCGCGCGTGCAGACTCAGGTCCCACAGCCCGGGCGTCAGCGCCGCCACCTTCGCCGTGCCGTGACGTTTGGCTTCGTCGAACTCGAAGACCACGCGATGGTGCCCGCCGTGCGCGTCGTTGAGGTCGCAGCGCATGATGTTCATCGCCTCGGTGTCGCTCACCTCGAGCTGCAGCACGGCCCGCGGCGCCAGCGTCAACGTCACCTTGCCCGGCATCGCTGCGTGCGCCTGCGCTCGACCGAGCGTCTGCTCGGAGGCGTCGAGCACCACGTCCGCGATGGGCGGGCCTTCGAAGCTGAAGGTGCCGTCATCACCACTCATGGTCGAATTGTCGGGCAGCCCCGGCGCGGTCATGCTGACCAGCACCCCGCCGGCGGGGCCGGTCGGCCCCATCACCGTGCCCTGCAACACCGCCGCGCGGTTGAGCGTCACCTCGAGCGTCTTGTCCCCGGGAAGCAGATCGTGCACCCGCCGCACTTCCCGCATGCCCTCGGCGGTGACCATCAGGGTGTACTCCCCTTCAGGCAGCGGCCCCAGGGTGAGCAGCGCGCCCTCGCCGGGATCATCGGCATTGGCGCTGGCCTCGACGCTCTCGAGCGACGCGCTGGCGTTCTTCACCGGCAGGCCCTGTTCATCGACCACCGTCAGCAGCAACCGCCCAGCCGCGCGCAGCTCGACCGTCACGTCGTTCTCGGGCTTCGGCAGCTCGACCACCGACACGTGCCCCACCAGCGTCGCCGTCGACACCGACAGGGTCAGCATCTCGGGCCCCAACTGATCGAGCGTGAGCTCCCCGCTGCGGGTCGTGAAGTGCTTCTCGGCGCCGTGCAGCGTCACCGCCACGTCCGCGTCGATGGGCTGACCTCCGGTTCGGGTGTGCACGTGCAAGATGCGCGGCCGCGAGAGGATCACCTGCGACTCCTCGGTGCCGGCCACGGTCGCCAGGTACCCCGGCGCCGCCGCGAGCAGCCACCCGTCGGTCGTGCCCGACCAGGTCACCTGGCCGTCCAAGCCGGAGCGGAGCTCGAACAGCTCGAGCGCCCGGGTGAGCACCACCACTCGCACGCCGGGCACTGGCGTCTGACCCTCGTCGACGAGGGAGACGGTCTTCGCACCCGGAGGCCCCAACACGATCGACCGCTCCTCACCTTCCCCCACGCCCAGCCGCGAGCCGGAACGTGCCACCAACAGCCGCCCCACGTTCGGAGCGTCGACGAAGCGGTAGCGCCCCTCGGCGTCGGTGGTCGTGGTGCCCCACGGCGTGGGAACCAGCTCCTGGTGAACCAGTCGATCCATGGTGCGGGTCAACTCGGCAGGGTCGGAGCACTCGAAGAGGCTCATGCCGCACACCGCACAGGTCTGCGCCCACGGCAGCTGATCTTCGAGGAAGAGCTGCACCGTCGCGCCTGGCACCGGAGCCCCGTGCGCGTCGACCACGTCGCCCGAGACCTCGAGCACGCCCGCGTCGAAGTCGTCGTCAGCCGCCTGCTCGTCGGGGCCAGGCCGCCCCTGGTCCGCGTGGGGATCGTCGGCAGGGCTCGAGCTCGCGTCACCCGACGGCCAGAAGAGCCACCAGCCTCCAATCAGGAGCACCAGCACCACCGCCGAACCGATGATCGCGCGCTTGCGCATCAGCGCACCACCGAGACGTCGCCCGCCGACGGCACCGAGACCGGAATCAACAGCGGCCCACCCGAGCTGCCGGCATGAAAATCAGCCCAGACCACCGTGTAGCGACCCGGCGCGAGCCCCCCGAAGACCACCCGCTCGGTTCGTGGAAAATAGACCAACTGCGCCCAAGCAGAATGCAGCAGCTCCATCGGCGGGTCTCCGACCGAGGTCACCTCGCCGCGCACCAACCACAACGCGTACCCGGGCTGCGGTTTGAGCACGACCCCGAGCGACGCGGTGCCCGGAGCCGGCCCGAAATCGAGCGTGGTCTGCGGGTCGCGCAGGTCGATGATGGTGGTCATCGGCTCGACCGAGCGGGTCATGCTCTCGGGCGTCATCAGCGTCAGTCGATTGAGTCCCGGCGGGGCTTCGAGCGAATAGGTGCCGTCGGCGTTGGTCACCGCGCTCACCGGTTCCATGCGCTCGACCTGCAGGCCCGTGATCTCGACGCCCGCTGCGGGCTGCCCATTGGCCAGGTACGCGGTGCCAGTCACCTTCACCGCCGGCTTGAGCACCAGCTCGAGGCCGTCGACCGTACCCTGGGCCACCTGCTTCGAAGCACTGCGCCGACCCTTCTTCGCCACCAGCGTGAAGTCGTGCTGCAGCGCCGGTCGACCGATGGTGAAGGTGCCGTCGGGGCCGGTGGTGACCGATTGCTCGCACGAGTCGCAGGTCACCACCGCGTCGGCGACGGGGCCGGTGACTTCGTCGCGCACCAGGCCCTTCACCTGCGGCGCGCGCTTGAGGTCGAAGACGCCGAGATCGGGCGCGTTCGGTCGATCGTCGGTCAGGGGGTCGAACCCCGGTGCTTCCACGGTGACGATCACGTGCCCCGAGGTCGCGGGCAGCGGCAGATCGAAGGTGCCGTCACTGCTGGTCACCTCGGTCTCCGACACGCGGAAGCTCTTGAGCGGTTGGCCTTCGCCCAGCACCCGGCCGTGGAAGACGAGCTGTCGCTTGACCACCACCCGCACCTTCTCGCCGCCAGCCGTGGCCAGCGTGCTGCCGGTGGTCGACTCGAAGCCCTTCTGCACCACCTTGACCGCGTACACGCCCTTCGGACGCAGCGGGCCGATGCGGAAGTTCCCCTGCGCGTCGGTGGTGGTCGGTTCTGCCGCTCGGGGCCCGATTGAGACCAGCACCTGGGGAACCGGCGCACCGTCGGTGTCGACCACCTGCCCCGTCACCGCCGCGCCCTGGCGCAGCGTCACGGTGGAATGGGCGCTCGGCCCTTCCTGCAGCGTCAGGGTCTGCAGCTCGGACGGCAGGAATTCAGGGTGGGTGGCCACGACCTTGTACGTGTCGGGTTGCAGCCCGCGCATCAGCACCACGCCGTCCGCCCCAGAAGGCCGATCGGACCGGTAGTTGCCGGTCGAGTGGTACAACATCACGCTCGCCCCTTCCACGCGGCGGCCGTCGGCGAGCACGGTCACCTCCACGCCGGCTTTGGGTTCGAGGTGCAGCTCGACGTCGGTCTTCGGCGCGGTCACCTTCAGCTCGCCGCCGCCCCAGTCCGAATGGTGCGCTTGCAGGGTGTACAGGCCCGGCGACGGCACGCTGGCGTGGAAGTGGCCATCGTGATCGCTGACCGCGACTTCACTGGTGGGGCTCAGCAGCACCGAGACGCCCGGTGCGGGGCGACCGTATTCGTCGATGACCCGGCCGGCGATTATCGCGCCACGGCTGAGCGTGACCTCGAGGCTGGTCTCCTTCGCCGTCACCGTGACCGGCATGGTGGTCGGCTCGAAGTTCGGCGCGCTGGTGCGCAGTTGATAGTCCCCCACGCCGAGGGGGCCGAGCACGCCCAGCTCGCCCGTCTTCAAGGTGCGGCTGACCACCAGCTCGCTGCCTCGGGTCAACAGGTCGAGCGTCGGCTCGGCGACCGGCTGGCCGGCTTCGTCGATCACCGTCACGGCCAGGGTGCCGCCGGGCTCCAATTGCAGCGTCACGCTGCTCTCAAGTTGCTTGAGCGGCACGCTGACCGGAGCGCTCGACAGGCGCTTCGTGAAGGCCGAGACGATCAGCTCGTCAGGGTACAGCCCGTCGATGATCGCCAGTCCGTCCTTCGCGTGGACTTCGCGGCTCAGGTGCCAACCCTGCAGCCGCACCACGCCGTCGATGGGCTTGCCTCCCGAAACCAGGTGCACCTCGAGTCGTCGCGCGCGGGCCAGACAGAGGCGCACCTCGTGCGAGCCACCTTCGGCTTGAGCCATCACCGCAGGCACGTGGCCGGGCGCGGTGGCCGCGACGTAGAACGGACCTTCGCCGAGCCCTTCGGCGGTGAAGTGCCCTTGCGCGTCGGCCTGCACGGCGATGGGGTCGGCCAGCCGACGGGACATGATGGTCACCTTCGCCGCCAACGGGCCGCCGCCTTCACTTGCCACCTGCCCCGAGAGCACGCGCGGTGCAGGCAGGGAAACCTCGGCGTTCTCTCCGGGAGCGGCGCGCTCACGCAGCCCCATGCCGTGACCTGCGGCCTGCGCCCAGACGGTGAAGCTGGTACCGGCGAGGTGGGTGAACCGGAATTCGCCGGCCTCGTCGCTCTGGGCAGTCAGCGCGGCGGTCAGCGAGCCCTCGTGCGCCTCGAGCATCGCGGCCACCCGTCGATGGGTCTCGTGCGCGCGACACGAGAGCAGGGGCTCGTTGCACACGCCGCAGCGCGCCTGGGTCAGGCTCTGCTGACTCGAGGCCGCCAGGAAGACCTGCGCGCCGCGAACCGGAGTGCCGGCCGAGTCACGCACCACGCCCGTCAGGGTCAGTCCATCACCGGCCGTCGCGAGCACCGAGACGGGCGTGAAGGTCGGCTCGGCAACCTGCGGGGTCGTCTCGTCTTCGGTGGACGCGGGGCGCAGGGCGAAGAACGCCACCGTCGCGACGATCGCCACCCCCGCCATGACCATGAGCCCGCGTCGCATCGAACGCTCCGCAGTCTAGCGGATACCCGGGGAGGACACCCCCTGCCCGGGTGGGGTTCCCGAGGCGCTGAAAATGGTGGGTGGAGGCTGCCGGACCGCCCCGCCCAACCAAGCCGAACGCCTCAGAAGTCGTACCGCACGGCGATGCTCGCCCCGAACACCCGCGACGAATACGTGTACGACGGCACGTTGTCGGCGGGGTCCTTGTTCGCTTCCCGCGGCATGATCACCGTGGCCTGCGCCGCGAGGTCGATCTGAATCGGCGCCTGGAAGATCTCCAGCGGGTCGGGGAAATTGAACCCGAACCCACCCGTCACCCCGATGGCGTCGTTGTCCAGCAGGTTGGTCCCCGCGGTGTCCTGCTTCGGCACCGGCGTCGGCCGATAGAACGCCCCCAGCCGAGCCGCGAAGCGTTCACTCACCCGATACTCGCCCCCCAACCGCGCGCTGATGGTGTCGGCAAAGCCCGGCCGCTGCATGGCGCTGCTCACGTCGAGCGCCGACCCGAGCCCCAGGCCATCGAGCGTCTTGCCCGACAGATCGATCACCAGGTTCACGTACGGCGAGGGCGCCGCGCTCCAGTTCTGCCATTCCCCATCGAGCGAGATGGTCAGGTTCTTCACCGGGTCGATGGCCGCGCCGACCGACACGGTGTGCGGCGAATAGTGCGCCACGCCCGACACGGTGAACCCCAGCGTGCCGACCCCCTGCAGGTCGACCTTGGCGGGGATCTGGTAGATGAGCTTCATCTCTCCACGCCAGGTCGCGCCGAAGCGCAGCCAACTCGTGGGGCTGACGTGAATGCCCACCACCGGGCTGACCCGCGTGCCCAGGTAGCTGTTGAGCGTGTTCAACTTCACCTGCTTGCTGAACAGGTCGACGCTGACGTTCGCGCCGTCACCGACCAGGTCGGCCAGCGCTTGCACGCCGAGGCCGAGCTTCAGCCATTCGACGATGCGAATGCCCGCGCCCAGATGCAGCGAGAGTCGCTCGGGGTTGCCGTTGTAGCGGTACCAGTACGGCGTGTTGGTGTCGGGCGCGTTGAGCCGCAGCAGCACCTGGCTGGGCAGGTAGATGCCGACCCCGAGCGCGAGGTGGTTCTTCACCTTGCCACCCAGCGGCACGGCCAGCCCCAGCGAATAGCCGATGGAATCGGGCGCGGTGCACGCCGTACAGGTCAGCGTCTTCGCGCTGTTCGGGTCTTTCTGCGCCACGTCCGCCTGCATCCGGTAGAACTGGAAGTGGAAGCCGAAGTTGACGTCCTTCCGCTCGACCAGCAGCGCCGGGTTGTAGAAGACCGAGGTGTAGTCGTTGGCCTCGGCGGTCATCGCGCCGGCCATCGCCGAGCCGCGCGGGCCGTACCCGAAGAGGTCGAAGTTGTCGGCGCGAACCGCCGAAGTGACGAGGAGGATCAGCGCGACCACGGCGCGACGGCTCACGAACACCTCCAACGACTCGAGGGCCTACTCTTCGGCGAAGGGCTGAATGGCCTGGGCGGCGGCCAGTTCCTGCCGCGCCTCGGACAGCTCGGAGTTCGTCTCGCGCAGCCGGTCACTCAAGACCTGCACGAAGCTCCACAAGAGCTTCACCGCGAGAATCGATTCCTTCTTCATCAGGTTCATCAGGTCGGCCCGGGCGATGACCATCACCCGCGTGGGCTCGATGGCCCGCACCGTCGCCGAGCGGGGCGCGTTGTCGATGAGCCCCATTTCGCCGAAGTGACCGCCAGCCCGAAGCTCGGCGATCTGCACGCCGGCCTTCTCGACCGCGACCCGCCCGCGAATGACCACGAAGAGCTCTTCGCCCGGCTGGTTCTCGGTGACGATTTCGCGGCCCGCAGGGAACGCGCGCGTGCTCGCGGTCGACAGCACCGCCGTCTGTTCCTTGTAGGTCAGGTGCCGGAAGAGCGGAATCTTCTTCAGCGCCTCCATGCGCGACTGCGCTTCGGCGACTTCTTCGGTCGCGGTCGCACCTTCGCCCTGAATCGACACCACCACCGTGGTGATGTTGTCCTTGCCGCCCCGCTCGTTGGCCAGGGCCACGAAGCGATCGGGCAGATCGGCCACCGCGGTCGAAGCGGTCAGCGCCGCGACCTCGTCGTCGGCCAGGTAGCCGTGCAGACCGTCGCTGCAGAGCATGAACACGTCACCCGGCACCGCGTCGACGATCAGCGTGTCGACCTGCACCGATTCCTGAATGCCCACCGCGCGGGTGATGACGTTGCGGTACTGGCTGGAAGCGGCCTGCTCGCGGGTGATGGTGCCGGCCTTCAGTTGCGCGGCGATCAGCGTGTGATCTTCGGTCAGCCGGTGACACTGCCCGTTGCGCACCAGGTACACGCGGCTGTCGCCCACGTGGCCGATCACGCCCTTGTTGCCCGAGATGACCAGGCACACGAAGGTGGTGCCCATGCCGCGCTTGGTCGCGTCGTTGGTCGCCGTCTTGTAGATGTCGGCGCACGCCCGCTGCACCGCGACTTCCACCAGGCTCGAGGCCGCCGCGCGCGCTGCCTGCGACGGTTCCTTCGCCAGGTCCTTCAGAATGCCCTTGTTGGCCGTCAGGTGCTGCTTGACGACCTCGACCGACCTCGCGCTGGCCACCTCGCCCGCCGCATGCCCGCCCATGCCGTCAGCCACGATGTAGAGCCCCAACCCGGGGTCGACCAGCATCGCGTCTTCGTTGTGTTGGCGTTTGCGACCAACGTCGGTCTTGCCGAAGGCTTCAGTGGAAAGCACGCAGAATCCTTGTGAAATTCAAGCTGGCGTGGGCGGCTACTGTAGGGTGTGCCTCTGGTAGCAGCAAGCGTATTCGGCTCTTCGAACCCCTGCCCTCCAACCCGTCACTTCTCGGCGGCGCGCCGCTTGAGCATCTCGAGGAACCCCGAGGCGGTCAGGAACGTGAGCTGCACAGCACCAACCCTCAACACCGCTCCGTTGTGCAAGGTTGCGCCGACCCGGCCGGTCAGCTTCTTGCCCGCCAGCGTGGTGCCGTTGCGCGAACCGGCGTCGACCAACTGCCAGTCTCCGCCCGGCAGTTGCTCGAGAAAGGCGTGAAACCGGCTGACCGAGGCATCTTCGAGCACGATGTCGTTGTTGCCGGTGCGCCCGATGGTGATGCGCTGCTTGAAGGCGTTTTCCTTGGTCTTCTCGACCACCGCCGCCATCGGGTCGCCGCCGCCCATGGTGGGCACCGACAAGCCCGACTGGGTCTTGAACTGGTACTCGTCGTCATCGTCGGTCGACGACTCGAGTTCCTCGGGCGGCTCGTACATGAGCACCGGGCGCCCGTTGATGCGGGCCTTCACCTTCGAGGGATCATCGGTGAACCGGTTGAACCACAGCAGCAACGTCTCGGCCATGAAGTGATCGGGAGTTCACCCTGCTTCAGCCCTCGGCGCCAGAAGAACTTCGCTGACGATCGATGACTTCGCGACAGGCGCGGGCCAGGGCCGGGCGGACCTCGTCGACGAAGGCCATGCTCGCCACCGCCTCGACGTAGAACGGCGCCTGGCGGCTGAAATAGACCGCGCGCGCCACGTCATCGAGCACCGCGTTGGTGAAGCCCAGCAGCGCCGAGGCCCGGGCCCTGGCGAAGGACAGCGCGGGGTGATCGCCGAAGCGATTCATGGCGTCGTTGAGCCGCCGCTTGCAAGCGAAGCTGACCAGCTCGAG
>CAIWFK010000614.1 GCA_903911905.1 uncultured Myxococcales bacterium | reverse complement strand
GACCCGCCCCAGCCCCAGGAACCTCACCGAGGTGTGGATGTCGCTGGGCACGAAGGTGCTGCCCTTCGCCGATGCCGCGACGGCCGAGTTGCCGCTCTCGCGCCTGCTGCGCCTGGCGCTCTTCCAGATTTCGGTCGGGCTGGGGTTGGTGCTGCTCAACGGCACCCTGAACCGGGTGATGATCGTCGAGCTGGGCATTCCGGCTACGGTGGTGGCGATCATGGCGGCGCTGCCGGTGCTCTTCGCGCCGCTGCGCGCGCTGGTCGGCTACAAGTCGGACCACCATCGCTCGGTGCTGGGCTGGAAGCGGGTGCCCTACATCTGGATGGGGACCTTGATTCAGTTCGGCGGGTTGGCCGTGCTGCCCTTCGCGCTGCTGGTGCTCTCGGGGCGCGGCACCTACGCGCCGCGCTTCGCCGGTGAGTTCGCCGCGGGCCTGGCCTTCTTCATGGTCGGCGTCGGCCTGCACACCGCGCAGACCGCGGGCGTGGCCCTGGCCACCGACCTGGCGCCGGCCGGCTCGCGCCCGCGCGTGGTGGCGCTGCTCTACGTGATGCTGCTGCTGGGCATGGTGGCCGCGTCGCTGACCTTCGGCGTGCTGTTGCGCGACTTCGATCACATCAAGCTCATCAAGATCGTCCAGGGCGCGGCGCTGGTGACCATGGTGCTCAACGTCACCGCGCTGTGGAAGCAGGAGCCCCGGCGCCTGCACGACCCGGCCGTTCCCGAAGAGCCGCCCACGCCGTTCCTCGAGACCTTCCGCCAGTTCCTCGCAGGCGGCCCAGCGGCCCGACTGCTGGTGGCGGTGGGCCTGGGCAGCGCGGGCTTCAACATGCAGGACATTCTGCTCGAGCCCTATGGGGCCGAGGTGCTCAAGCTGTCGGTCTCGCAGACCACCTCGCTGACCGCGCTGATGGCGGGCGGCACCCTGGTCGGGCTCTTCCTCGCCGCGCGCTGGCTGGGGAAGGGCAGTGACCCGCACAAGCTCGCCGCCATGGGGGCGCTGGTGGGCATCAGCGGGTTCTGCGCCGTCATCTTCAGCGCGCCCTTGAACGCGCTGCCCCTGTTCCTGGTGGGGGTGTGCTTCATCGGCGTGGGCGGCGGCTGGTTCTCGGTCGGCACGCTCACTGCGGCCATGTCGCTGGCCGAAGGTGGGCAGAGCGGCCTGGCCATCGGCGCGTGGGGCGCAGTGCAGGCCACGCTCACCGGTACCGGTGTCGCCGTCGGCGGGGGCCTGCGCGATCTCGTTTCCCGGCTGGCCACCGACGGCTCGCTGGGCCCGGGTCTCACCTCGGCGTTCGTCGGTTACAGCTTCGTGTACCACCTCGAGGTGGTGCTGCTGTTCGGCACCATCGTCACCATCGGCCCGCTCGTTCGTACCGGAGCGAGGCAGAACGCCCAGACCACGCCGTTCGGTCTGGCCGAGCTCCCCGGTTAGGTCGTCTCTTTCGCTTCACGGAGGTTTCTCATGCTGACCAGCTCCATCGACGTCGCTCAGGTCGTTCTCTACGCCTTCTGGTTCTTCTTCGCGGGTCTCATCTTCTGGCTGCGCAAGGAGGACCGTCGCGAGGGCT
>CAIWFK010000613.1 GCA_903911905.1 uncultured Myxococcales bacterium | reverse complement strand
CGCCGCTGCCGGCGACGGTGCTGAGTCGCTCATGGAGCCTGCCTCCATACCGCAACCTTTCCGGCCGTGGCGTGTTTCCATGCCGTGAACGCCCCGGGCCTGGTTTGCGTCGTCCTTCTGTGTGGTTGTGCGACCGTGTCGGCGCGTCCCGTGGCGCTGCCCGTGCCGCTGAGCGACGAAACGGTGGCCCACCTGCTCAACCGTGCGGCCTTCGGCCCCAGCCCCGAAGACGTGGCGCGGGTGCGCGAACTGGGGCTCGACGGGTGGCTGGCCGAGCAGCTTCGCCCCGCCGAAGACCCGGCCATCACCCACCGCCTGAGCGGCTTCAAGACCCTGGGCTTGAGCGTGGCCCAGGCCATGGCGCAGTACCCCACGCGCAAGAAGCAGTTGGAGTCGATGGGCCTCGACCCCGCGCAGGTGAAGGAAGACGAGGCGCTGCAGGCCCGGGTCAAACAGCTCTTCCGCGACGAGCAGGACACGCTGCCCCGCGAGATTCTCATCGAGGCCACGCAGGCCCGGCTCATTCGCGCCATTCAGTCGCGCCGCCAGCTCGAAGAGGTGCTGGTCGACTTCTGGTTCAACCACTTCAACGTCTCGGCCGAGAAGGGCCGCACCCGGTGGATGGTGACGGCCTACGAGCGCGACGCGATTCGGCCGTTCGTCTTCGGCCGCTTCCGGGACCTGCTGGGCGCCACCGCGAAGCACCCCGCCATGCTCTGGTACCTGGACAACTGGCAGAGCGTGCGCGACGGCTTCGAGCTGCCGGCCCGCATGTCGAAGAAGCCCGACAAACAGCCTCGCGGGCTCAATGAAAACTACGCGCGCGAGCTGCTCGAATTGCACACCCTGGGCGTCGACGCTGGCTACACCCAGGCCGACGTGCACGAAGCGGCCCGCGCGCTCACCGGGTGGGGGCTCGAGGTGCGACCGAAGCAGGCCGCGTTCGGCACCTTCGCCTTCCACCTGCCCGCGCACGACGACGGCGAGAAGCACGTGTTCGGGCTCACGCTCCCCTCAGGAGGAGGTCAGGCCGACGGCGAGCGGCTGCTCGACTTCCTCGCGCGGCACCCGGCGACCGCGCGGCACCTGGCGCGTCAGCTCTGCCAGCGCTTCGTGGCCGACGAGCCGCCGCCGGCCCTCGTCGAGCGCGTGGCGCAGGTCTTCCTGGCGACCGACGGCGACCTGCGCGCCACCACCGAAGCGGTGCTGACCAGCCCCGAGTTCTGGGCCTCGACCGGCGGCAAGACCCGCACTCCGCTCGAGTTCGTCGCCTCGGCGGTGCGCGCGGTCGGCCAGCTCGACGAGGTGATGCCCGCGCTGGTGCAGCCACTCGAGCGCCTGGGCATGCCGCTCTACCGTTGTGCGCCGCCCACCGGCTACGCCGACACCGCCGCGCCGTGGGTCAGCGCCGGCGCCCTGGTCACCCGCATCAACTTCGGCCTCGCGCTCGCCCAGGGTCGGGTGCGCGGCGTGAAGGTGTCGTTGCCGGCCACCGCGTCGCTCGACGTCGTCTCACGGCAGGTGCTGGGGCACGCGCCCTCGGCCTCGACCCGCGCGGTCATCGAGCAGGCGGTGGCCCAGCGCGCCGAGCGCAGCGGCGACGAGCAGGCCGTGGCGCCCGAGGCCGCCTTCCTCGCCGGGCTGTTGCTCGGCTCACCGGACTTCCAAAAGCAATGAACCCACTGTCCCGACGCACGCTGTTGCAGGCCCTGGCGATGTTCGGCGCGACCGCGCCTTCGATTGGCCGCGCGCTCGCGCAGGGCTCGGCCACGCGGGGCAAGACGCTGGTCACCATCTTCCTGCGCGGAGGCATGGACGGCCTGGCCGCCGTCGCGCCCATCGGCGACCCGGCGTTGTCGGGGTTGCGGCCCTCCCTGGTCTCGAAGGGCCCTTCGCTCGACGGCTTCTTCCACCTGCACGCGGGGCTCGCCGGCCTGGCGCCGCTCTATCAGGACAAGCGCCTGGCGGTGCTGCACGCGGTGGGTCAGGTGAAGGCCTCGCGCTCGCACTTCGACGCGCAAGATGCGCTCGAGACCGGCATGGCCGGCCAGCGCGGCCACGACGGCTACCTCAACCGCGCGTCGGCGAAGCTGGGTGACGACCCGCAGCACCCCTTTCGCGTGGTGGCGGTGCAGAACACCTTGCCCACCTCGCTCTCGGGTGAAGGCGACGCGCTGGCGCTCGCGTCGCTGAAGGACTTCCGGGTGCCGGGCGGTGCGGCCGGCGCCGCCAGCTTCGAGTCGCTCTACGCCGACGCGGTCGACCAGGCGCTGCGCGACACCGGGAAGGACGCGTTCGATTCACTCGCGGCCAGCCGCGCCATCGCCGCGCTCGAGCCCGCGAACGGCGCCAGTTACCCGCGCTCGCCCCTGGGCAAGCGCCTGCAGGACGTGGCGCGTCTGGTACGGGCCGACGTGGGCCTGCGTCTGGGCGTGACCGAGACCGGCGGCTTCGACACCCACCTGGCGCAGGGCGCCGACACCGGCACGCTCTTCACCCGACTCAAGGACCTGAGCGACGCGCTGGTGGCCTTCGCCACCGACCTGGGGCCGAAGCTCGACGACGTGCTGGTGTTGACGGTGACCGAGTTCGGCCGCACCGCGAAGGAAAACGGCACCCACGGCACCGACCACGGCACGGCGTCGGCGATGTTCGCACTGGGCGGCGGAGTGCGCGGCGGTCGGGTGCTCTCGGCGTGGCCGGGTCTGTCGCCCTCGGCGCTCTTCGAGCAGCGAGACCTCGCGGTCACCACCGACGTGCGCTCGGTCCTGGCCGAGGCACTCGACGGCACCCTGGGGGTGCGCGACGTCTTCCCCGACTTCACGCTTCGACCCGTGGGGCTGTGGAGCTGAAAGACCTGCTACCAGGCGCCGTACGCACCACCGTACGCACCCACGTCGGTCGGCGAGCCGTCGGGGTCGGTGAGCGTGCCGTTCTCGGAGCAGCCGGTGTCGAGCGCCGCCGAGCCTGCGCCCAGGTGGAAGTCGCCCGCCGCTGACGCCACGAAGGCGGGGTCACCCTCGAGGTTGCCGTCTTGCCCGAGGGTCAACTGCACGCTGGCGTTCTGGAAGAACAGGTTGCACTGCACCCGGCCGCGCTGCACGTACTGCTGGGTGAAGGCGACGTCGGCGCCGGCGACGACGTTGTCGACCACGTCGACGTACCCGGCCTCGATGGCGACGGCGTGCGCGGCGCTCTGGAAGAACGTGTTGTTCAGCACCGCTCCGACGTCCTGCAGGTGGTTGGCGACGTAGTCGTGGCGATTGCCCGCGAAGACGTTGTTCTCGACCACCGCCAGCGCGTGAAAGTACGGCAGCACCGCGATGGCGTTGCCCACGAAGCGGTTGTGCACGATGAAGGCCGAGCTGCCGGTGCAGGGCGCGGTCACCTCGCCCGTGCTGCTGGAAGACGAATGCCCATCGGCGAAGATGGCGGCCCGGTACCAGTCGCCGCTGCAGCCGAAGACGTCGTCGCCGCAGGTGGTGGCCAGGCCCACGCCGGTGAAGGTGAAGTCGGCGATGGTGACGTCGGTGGCGTCGGTGAAATCGACCAGGGTGCGGGCCTCGCCCTGCGCATCGAGCGTGGTCAGGTCGGCGCCCGAGCCGCGAAGCGTGACGCCGCTGCGCAAGTGCACCGATTCGGTGAAGCGGCCGGGGCCCACCAGCACCGTGTCTCCGGGCAGCGCCGCGTCGATGGCCGCCTGAATCGTGAGGAAGGCGTCGGGCACGCGCAGCACCCGCGCCGAGGTGGCGGGGCTGGCCGTGCACCCGGCGGGCTGGGTCGTCGAGCTCGACTGCGAGGCGAGCGCCACCGCTTCGTCGGGTTGCAGCGTCAGCTCGACGAAGGCCGTGCCGGGCACGACCGTCACGCGCTCGCCGACCAGCGGAACCTGTTGGCGCAACCGGAGCACGGTGAAGGTGCCGCCGGTCTGCTGCAGCGCCGCTGGCACCGCGAATCGGGCCTGGCGTGACGACCAGCTCGGGGGTACCGCGGGCGATGGGTCTGCGCGGAGCGGGCCGGTCGGCTCGGCCGGCGTGGGCGCGCTGGGCGTGGGCACCGCGCACCCGATGATCGTCACCACCGCCACGACCCAGGCTCTCATGGGAATCACCCTGCGCTTGCTGGCGGTGGTTGGCTACTGAACACCCGGCCAGACCCGGTCGACGCTCCGCAAGGGCGGATCCATTGGCAAATGGTGCTAGTTTGGTCTTTCTGTACCCCCGGGGGTGTGCGTGCCCGAGCAGGTCGACGATCCGCTGATCGGAAAGGTCCTCAGTGGCCGTTTCGAGATCGTCGCGCCTCTGGGCGTCGGCGGCATGGGGCGCGTGTACAAGGCCATGCAGCGCCCGCTCGACCGCATGGTCGCGCTCAAGGTGCTCAACCCCCGCTACGACGGCTCGAAGGACCCCGGCTTCGAGAAGCGCTTCTTCCTCGAAGCGTCGATGACCGCGAAGCTCAAGCACCCCAACACCATCACCGTTCACGACTACGGGCGCACCGACGACGGCATCTTCTACATCGCCATGGAATACGTCGAAGGCGAGACGCTGCAGCAGGCGCTCACCCGCGGCCCGTTCCCCTGGCCCCGCGCCCTGGTGGTGGGCGCCCAAATCGCCCGCTCGCTGCGTGAAGCCCACAAGCTGGGCCTGGTGCACCGCGACCTGAAGCCCGCGAACATCATGCTGCTCACCGAGGGCACCGGCGGTGACGTGGTGAAGGTGCTCGACTTCGGCCTGGTCAAGTCGTTCATGGCCGAGCGGCCGCGCACCGAGCACGAATCGAACCACACCGAAATCACCCAGGCCGGCGTGCTGCTGGGCTCGCCGATGTACATGGCACCCGAGCAGGCCCGCAACGAAGCCGACCAGCGCACCGACCTCTACGCGTTGGGCGTGCTGCTCTTCCAGTGCATGGCCGGGCGCCCGCCGTTCCTGGGCAAGGAAAGCATCGACGTCATCGTGAAGCACATTCGCGAGAAGCCGCCCGAGCTGCGCTCGCTGGTGCCCGAGGTGCCGCTCGAGGTCAACGCGCTGGTCATGAAGTGCCTCGAGAAGGAACCGGCCGCCCGCTTCCAGTCGATGGACGAGCTGCTCGAGGCCATGCGCGTCGCCACCGCCGGCCAGGGCATGTCGGGCGTCTTCGCCGACCCGCGCAGCGCCTCGAGCACCGCCATTCCCCGCGCGTTCTCGAACAGCAGCTCGCCGCGCGTGGGCACCGTGCCGCCGCCGCCGCTGCCCGAGCAGGCCACTCCCGCCCAGACCCGCGTCGAAGGCCGCGCGCTGCTGCCCGACTCGGTGTCGGTCGAGCTGTCGCTGAGCACCGCCACGCCCACGCCGTCGCGGCGAGGGCTGCTCGTGCTGCTGGGGCTCTCGGTGCTGGGCCTGGTGGTGGGCGCGGGCCTGGCCTTCAAGCTGATGAAGGCGCCCTCGCCGTCTCCCGTCGTGGCGCCCGTCGTCGCGCCGACGGTGAAGCCGACGCCGAAGGAAGACCCACGGCCTCCGGTGCGCGTCAGCTTCGACATCACCTCGACGCCGCCTGGTGCCACCGTCACCCGCGCGGGCGTGGTGCTGGGCGTGACGCCGGTCAGCTACAAGACCGACGGCCCCGCGCAGGAATCGTTCGTCGTCTCGCTCGTCGGGTACCTCGACCAGACCGTGAGCGGGCGCGCGGTGATGGGCGCGGTGCCGCTGACCGCGGTGCTCGAGAAGGCACCGTCGGCCACCCCCACGCCGAACGGCAAGCCCCGGCCGCCGAAAGGCCCCAGGCCCACCCCGAAGCCCGACACGCCCTCTGGCTACAAGGACGACCCGTACCAATGACCTCTTCCCGATGGTCGCGCCTGGCGTGTCTGACCGCGCTGGTGGTGAGCGTCTCGGCGCGCGCCGATTCACGCGTCGAAGCCAAGCGCCACTTCAAGACCGGCATGGCGCTCATCGCCGACGGCAAGGTCGACGACGGCATCAGCGAGCTGCTCGAGGCGTACACGATTCGGCCGCACCCCAACGTGCTGTTCAACATCGCGAAGGCGCACGAGTCGGCCGGTCACCTCGCCGACGCGTTGACCTACTACCGCAAGTACCTCGAGCAGAGCCCGCCCGACGGCGAGAAGGTGCGGCCCACCATCGAGAAGCTGCAGGCCGCGCTCGAGGCCGCAGCGCCGCCCGTCGTCGCGGTCAAACCCGAGGTGCGGGAACCGGCCGCACCCCGGGGCCGCGTCGAGACGCCCAGGGTCGACGAGGTCACCGTCAAGCGCCTGGCCGAGCTGACCGAGCGACTCGAGCGCGCGGTGGCGAAGGCCGAGAGCCTGCCCGCACCGACGGCGACCCCGGCTGCCGCCGAGCCCACGCCTGCCGCGCCCACCGCCGAGACCGGGGTCGAGGACTTCGGGGTGCCCTACGAAGAGACGGTCGTCGCTGCCAGCCGCCGTGCGCAGTCGGCGCTCGAGGCCCCCAACGCCATCACCGTCATCACCGGCGACGAAATTCGCGCCAGCGGCCTCACCTCGCTGCCCGAGATTCTGCGCCGCGTGCCCGGCGCCGAGGTGATGAGCATGGGCCTGTCGAGCGCGAACGTGTCGTTCCGCGGCTTCAACCAGCGCATCTCGAACAAGGTGCTGGTGCTCATCGACGGGCGGCCCGAGTACCAGGACTTCCTGGGCCTGACGCTGTGGCCGCTCATTCCCATCGGCCTCGAGGAAATCGAGCGGGTCGAGGTGATTCGCGGCCCAGGCAGCGCGCTCTACGGCGCCAATGCCATGCTGGGCGTGGTCAACATCATCACCCGTGCTCCCGGCACCGGGCCCCGCGCCCAGGTCACGGGCCTGGTCGGCAACGGCAACCAGGCGCAGGGCAGCTTCGTGGCCTCGGGCGGCGAGAAGCTGAAGTTTCGCGCCTCGGCGGGCTACGCGCAGGGCGACAAGTACAGCCGCGACTACGCCACGCCCCGCCCCGACGTGCAGAGCGACGTCGCCGACCCCAACCTGGCGGTGCGCCTGGCCCGCGGCAACCTCACCGCGTACTACGCCTTCAACCGCGACTTCAGCGTCTCGCTCTCGGGTGGCGTCAACCGGCTCTTCACCGAGCTCTACGCCATCGGCGT
>CAIWFK010000612.1 GCA_903911905.1 uncultured Myxococcales bacterium | reverse complement strand
TCTGGTTTCACGGTCTGGCTGACGGGCATGCTGGGGGCGGGCAAGTCGACGCTGGCGAACTACATTCAGGCGCGACTGAAGCAGGTCGGTCGGAACGTCGAGATCCTCGACGAGGACGACCTCGGCGAAATCTTCTGGGGCGAGCTCGAGGGTGACACCAAGGAGCAGCGCATCATCATCTCGCGTCGTCTGATGCAGATGGCCGAGCTGCTGACCCGCAACGGAACCTGCGCGCTGGTGGCCTGTACGAGCCCCTACAAGGTGCAGCGTGACGAGGCGCGGCGCACCATTCAGCGCTACGTCGAGGTGTACGTCGACTGCCCGACCGACGACCTGATCAAGCGCGACACCACCGGCAAGTACAAGAAGGCGCTGGCCGGCGAGATTCCCAACTTCGTGGGCATCACCGAGCCCTACGAGCCGCCGAATGCGCCCGAGGTCACGGTGCAGTCGAACACCGAGAGCATCGAAGACGGTGGCCTCAAGATCTTCCAGTCGCTGCTCGACCTGGCGTTCATGAATGCCGAGGAACTGAAAATCATCACCGGCACCAAGATGAAGGCCAACCCCAAGCCCCGCCGTGGGGCCAAGGTGGCGAAGGCCGCCCGGGCTCGACCCGCGGCGAAGCCGGCTGCGGCGAAGAAGCCGGCGGCGGCCAAGCGCGGCAAGCGCTGAGCAGCAGTCGGGTCTTCCGAAGCGAGAGGTCACTGCGGCATCGGGCTTCGATGCTGCAGTGACTTTCGCTTTTCCTGCCCACCCGGCGCAGCCACCACCGCACTCCCCCTTGCGAACCTGGCGCGAGTGCGTCAGGGAAAGGCCCATGGCGATGCTGATGCCCCCCGCACTCTTGTCCTCCGAGCAGATCGAGTCTCTCTGCGCGGCCTCGGCCCAGAAGGTCGACGCGCTCCGAGTGCTGCTGCGGGGCACGGGCTCGGCGCTCGTGGCCTTCTCGGGCGGCGTCGACTCGACCTTCGTGCTCAAGATCGCCCTCGACGAGTTGAAGGCGAACGCGGTGGCGCTGACGGCCATTTCGCCTTCCGTCGCTCCCGACGAAGCCGACGAGGCGAAGACCCTGGCGCAGTCGCTGGGGGCCCGGCACGTGCTGGTCGACTCGCACGAGCTCTCGGACCCGCGTTACGCCGCGAACCCGTCGAACCGCTGCTACTTCTGCAAGACCGAGCTCTACAGCATCACCAGCAAGTACCAGGTGGACCTGGGCCTGGCGGTGGTGCTCGATGGCTTCAACGCCGACGACAAGAAGGACCACCGGCCCGGGCACCAGGCGGCGCGCGAGCACGCGGTCCGCTCGCCGTTGGCCGAGGTCGGGCTGACCAAGAACGAGATTCGAGCCTGGAGCCATCGCCTGGGGCTGCCCACCTGGGACAAGCCGCAACTGGCCTGCCTGGCCTCCCGGCTGCCCTACGGCACCCAGGTCACCGTCGAGCGGCTCAACAAGGTGGGCCGGGCCGAGAAGTCGCTCCGCGAGCTGGGGTTCGTCACGTTCCGGGTGCGCTACCACGCTGAACTGGCGCGGCTCGAGGTTTCGGCGGCCGAGCTGCCCCGGCTGAACGAGCCGACGCTGCGCGCGAAGGTCGACCAGGCGATCAAGGCCTGTGGGTTCACCTTCGTGGCGGTGGACCTCGAGCCCTTCCGCTCGGGTCGGCTCAACGACGCGCTGCCTGCGGCCGGGCTGGCGTTGCCGGTGCTCTGACGCGCTGCACCCGCGTGTCGGAGGAAGTCAGACACCGCTCCCACAAGCGCTTCCGTCGGTGCTAGCGTGCAACCGCTTGAAGCCCCTGCCGGCCGACGGAGGTCTTACCTTCATGTTCTCGTTTTCTTCGCGCACCCCCCGCGCGCGCCTCTTCTCGCTGATCATGGCCTGCGCGGTGGCTGCGGGCTGCTCTGGCGCTGGCGCCGGCTGTGGTGGTCTGACCCCCATTCCGGGTGGCCACTTCGTGGGCACGAAGAATGACAACGCGATCAACCTGCGCTTGTCGGCCAACGGCATCAACTACCTCAACGGCAACTGGCAGACGCTGATCGGCACCTTCGCGCCGGGCGGCACCCTGACCCTGCCGGTGGCGTGCACGCACCAGACCTTCCCGCTCAACATTCCCATCATCGGCACCACCAACGTCGACGTGTACATCGCCGACCAGGGCAACGCGGCGGGGGCGGGGCGGCTCGATGCGAGCTGCAACGGCGACGTGCCGGCGAACGTGACGGCGACCATCAAGAACTTCCAGTTGGTGCCGCAGGGCCCCGACAAGCTGGCCGCCACGGTCACCCTGGCCATCGACACCGGCAAGATCTACATCATCGCCCCCACCAGCCTCTGCGACCTGAAGTGCAGCATCGACTACTCGTCGGCGCCGCCCAACACCGCCAACCAGTTGGTAGCGACGGTGCAGTTCAGCATCGACACCAGGTGGGACAAGCTGCTGGCCTTCAGCATCACCTCGCTCAACGGCACGCAGGTGTGCGGCTCGAGCGGCGCGCCGAACTCGCCCCAGTGCATCGACCCCAACGATCTGAGCCTCAACTCCGAGGGCGGCTTCTGCAGCTTCGGCTGTGACGTGCTCAACATCTCGCTGGTGAAGAACTTCGTGCTGGGCCTGCTGAGCCCCACGCTCCAGACGCAGATTCAGGGCGTGCTGGCCAAGCAGAGCTGCCAGGCATGCATGACCAACGCCGACTGCCCGGTGTCGACCGACGGCACCAACACCCAGGCGACCTGCACGGGCGGCAGCTGCGTCGACCCCAGCAGCACCTCGACCCCGAAGGCCTGCGCGCCGCGGTTCCTGGGCTCCGAGGGCCGGCTGAACCTGGCGGGGCTGCTGGGTTCGTTCGGTGCGCCGGCCAACGCCGCCATCGACCTCTCGATCGCCGCGGGCAGCTCGGTGCTGGTGGACCAGGGCCTGACCTTCGGCACCCGCGCAGGCATCAAGCCGGTGGTCACCAGCGCCTGCGTGCCGCCGGCCGCCATGCCGCCGATGAGCGCGATCACCGCGCCCGACTTCGACGCCGAGGCCACGCCGGGCTCGGGGTACCACGTGGCGCTGGGGCTCTCGTCGAACTTCCTCAACGCCACCTTCTGGGCGGCGCAGCAGTCGGGCGCGCTCTGCCTGCAGTTGGGCGCGGGGAACTCGTCGTTCCTCAACACCGGCCTGTTCAAGACCTTCCTGCCCTCGCTGGGCAAGCTGGCCACCCGTGACGGGCTCGACGCCCCGATGCTGGTGGCGCTGCGCCCGGCGACGCCGCCGACCGTGACGGTGGGCCTGGGCACCTACGACCCGGTGACCAAGAAGCCGATCAAGCCGCTCATCACCGTGGGCTGGAAGGACCTGAGCATCGACTTCTACGCGCTCATCGACGACCGCCAGGCGCGGCTGTTCACCTTGACCGCCGACCTGTCGATTCCGCTCTCGCTCATCTTCAACGGGTGCGACTCGGTGACCCCGGCGCTGGGCGACTTGAAGATGCTCATCACCAACATCCGCACCGCCAACAGCGAGATGCTGGCCGAAGACCCGCAGGTGCTGGCCGACCTGGTGCCGTCGGTCATCGGTCTGGCCGAGCCCGCCCTGGCCAACGCGTTGACCGGCTTCGCGCTGCCCCAACTGGGCAGCTTCAAGCTGAAGGTGAACGAGACCAAGGGCGTGGGGCTGATCGCCGGCACCGAGACCTACAACCACCTGGCGCTGTACGCGACGCTGCTGCCGCTCAACGGCATGTGCGCGACCTCGAGCCCTCGCACCGTGGCCACGCTGGTCGGCAGCCACATGCCGCAGCAGGCGCAGATGCGGCTCGACGGCCATCACCAGCTGCCGCTGCCCGAGGCGGTGTTGCACGTCGAAGCGCTGGGCAAGCCCGGCTCGGCCGAATTCTCGTACCAGGTCGACGACGGCCTGTGGTCGACCTTCCGCCCGGTGGAGCGCGAGACGCTGGTGGTCTCGCACAGCCGCTTCCTGCTGCAGGGCCCGCACGTCATTCACGTGCGCTCGCGGGTCGCCGAAGATCCCCAGGGGCTCAGCGCCAGTGCGGACGTGGGCTTCGTGGTCGACTGGGACGCGCCCGAGGTCTCGCTGCTGCCCGACGCGGCGCACGACCGCCTGACGGTGGTGGCGCACGACGTAGTCTCGCCGGCCAACACGCTGACCTATGCGTACCAGGTCGGCGACGGCGCCTTCGGTGACTTCGGCCCGGCCCGCGACATCTCACTGCACTCGGTCGAGCAGCAGGGTGGGGTGACGGTGCGGGTGAAGGACGAGCTGGGCAACGTCGGTGAAGCCAGCTTCCACCCGCCGACGATCGCCACGCACGCCGACACGGCTGCGGGAGCGAAGCCGTCGTCGACGGGCTCGAACGCTGCCGGCGGGTGCTCCGCGACCGGCGGGCTCGAGGTGATGGCGCTGGCGGTGCTGGCGCTGGCTTGCCGCCGCCGTCAGTGAGCTGGTTGCGTTCACCGCTGGGGTGGCTCGGGCTGGGGCTCGCGGTGGCTGCGGGCGCGGCACGGGCCGACGAGCCCATCGAACGGCTCGATCACCGGGGCGCGCTGGGGCTCACCGTGAGCGCCGGCGGTGAATACGTGTTCGCCGCAGCGAACAACCTGACCGACAACGGGCCGCGCGTGCCCATCGAGCTGGGTGGCACGCTGAGCCTGACCGATCACACCGAGCTGCGCGCCGCGGCTCGCATCGCCCCGCCGGTGAAGGTGGGGTGGTCGGCGTACGTCGGCATTCGCAACAGCCGCGGCGATCGCTGGAAGACGTTCTTCGATCTCGATCTCGCGGTGCACTTCACGCCGCTGTGGGCGGTGGGCCTGCGCCTGGGGCTGGGCGTGCAGTACGAAGTGTCACCCGTGGTCGGCCTCTTCGCGGTGGTCGGCGTGCAGGGCGCGGGCGGGCAGGGGCTGCGACTGGGCTTCGAGCTTTTGCTCGGTGTCCAATTCCGCACCTACGTTTTCGGCTGATCAGCGCGCGCGGGACTGATCAGCGCTCGACGGAAAATTGACCCGCCACGTTCGTGTGCGACCATGTGTGCAGCTGTACGGAGGAAACACCACACATGAACGACTCGAACCGCCTCACCTCTGTCGTCTTCCGCCTCAACCGCGATCGCCTCGAGCTGCTCAAGGATCTCTCGAAGGAGACCCGCATTCGCCAGAGCGAGTACCTGCGTGAAGCGATCAGCGACCTGCTCGAGAAGTACGAAGAGAAGATCAACGACTGAGGTCGTCGTGACGTTCAGGGGCGCGCGAAGCGCTCCAGCAGCTTCCGTCGATCCTGGGCCGGGAACGGGTCGACCTCGAGCGGGTAGGCGACGCTCCACAACACCAGGCCGTGCGCCGGTGCCCGTCGTTTGGTGAACACCCGGGCTTCGTGCAGCGCGGCGTCGTACACGGCTTCGTCGAGGGTGCCTTGCGCCACGGCGACCGCCGACCCCACCAGGTAGCGAACCATGTAGCGGGCGAACCCGTCGCCCTCGACCTGCACTTCCACCACGCCCGGTTCGACCGGCTCGAGCGCGGCGCGGGTGATGGTGCGCACGATGCGCGAGCTGCCCTTGTCGTGGAAGGCGAAGAAGTCTCTGGCGCCCACCAGCTTGGCGACCTGCCCCGCCAGCTTCGCGGGGTCGACCTCGACGCGCCAGGCGAAGGGGCCCCAGCCGGGCCGGTCTTCGAGCGCCAGGCGGTAGCGGTATTCCTTGCCGGTCGCGCTCCACTGGGCGTTGAAGCCGGTCGCCGCCGGCCGCGAACAGGCGATGCCCACGCCCTCGGGCAACTGGGCGTTGAGCCGCTCGGCCACCTCGGTCGCCGGCACACCCTCGACCACACGCATCGAGAGCACCTGCATTCGGGCGTGCACCCCCAGGTCGGTTCGACCGGCGTTGATGGGGTTGCGGGAAAAGCCGGCCGCCCGCAGGCCGGCCTCGAGCGTCTGCTGCACCGTGGGGCCTTCGACCTGTGTCTGGTAGCCGCGGAACGGTCCGCCGTGGTACCAACACCACAGTGCAACCAGGCTTGGTGGAAGGGACTTCTCGCGCATGAATCAGGAACCGGGCTGGCTGTTCCGGCAAAGCGATCTGGTGCTCGGGCCCGTACCCGCGAAGCAGATCGTCGACAAGCTGTATTCGGGTGAGCTGACGCCGAACTCCGAGGTCCAGTTGATGGGCTCGGGGTCGTTCCGCCGCTTGGCCGACGTTCCCGAGTTCAAGGTGCACGTGGCCAAGGCCGAGGCCAAGATGCGGGTCGACGCGCAGGCCGCGCAGCATACCGCCGCGCAGCGCAGCAAGCTGACCCGGGTGCTGGCGATCGCTGGTGGCGTGCTGGCGGTGCTGCTCATTGGCGTCGCGGTGGCGGGCAACTACTTCGCCGTCCACGGCGGCAAGTCGGCCGAAGAGCTCGCCTGGGGCGACATCAGCATCGACCCGCCCACCATCTCGAAGGCCCGCCGTTCGGGCGGCGACGACCTGGTCGACTACCAGTCGACGAAGAAGACCCCGACGGCGGTGGCCACCACTCCCACCGGCCCCACCGGCACGACGCCGACCACCCGGCCTCCACCCACCACCCGACCGCCGAAGGCGGGCGACGACCCCGACGGCCTGGCGATGGGCGCTCCCGACGAGGGGGCGATCAACGCGGTGGTGGCCAAGCACAAGCCCACGCTCATCAAGTGCATCAAGCTGATCGTCAAGCCCGACATGCCGCTGACCAAGATCCCCATCGAGTTCGCGATCAGCGAACAGGGCCGGGTCACCAAGGTGTGGGTCGACAACCCCGACTTCAAGGACTCGCCGCTCAACGACTGCCTGCTGCAGGAACTGCAGAAGTGGCCGTTCAAGCCGGGCGCCTCGGCGGCGGTCAACCTGTCGTTCAACGTTGGAAAACGCGGTTGATTCTTCGTCGCCACGTGCGACAAACGCCGCCGCAATGGGAAACGTCGAACAGCACGCAGCCTTTCGCCAGTCGGTGGTCGTCGCGGCCAAGCGCTTCAAGTCGTCGTGGGTCGACCTGGGCAAGATGCTGGTGAAGGTGCGCGATGGCGCGCTCTTCACCGAATGGGGCTACCCATCGTTCGAGGCCTACTGCCTGGCCGAGCTGCGCATTCGCAAGCAGACGGCGATGAAGCTGACCCGGAACTTCTCGTTCCTCGACAAGCACGAGCCCGAGCGGGTGGCGGCGCCCGAGATCGCCGAGCAGGCGCCGGCCTTCGAGGTGGTCGAGGTGCTGGCCCAGGCCGAAGAGCGCGGGCAGTTGTCGGCGCAGGAATACAAGTCGATTCGCGATTCCATCTGGAACCAGGAGCGCCCCACCAGCGAGCTGCGGCGCGAGCTGACCGAGAAGTTCCCCGCGCCCGAGCCCAGGGTGAACCAGAACGCCGAAATGAAGCGGCTGTGGTCGCTGGCCAAGCGGCTGCACGCCGAGCTGGCGGCGAACAAGAAGGTGCCCAGGGCGGTGGCCGAGCGGGCCGAGGCCCTGGCCAGTGATCTCGAAGAGCTGGCGGCGTCGAAGGCGGAAGCCTGAGTGCCCGGCCAGGGTGCCGTCAGGTTTCTGACCCTTCGGCAAACGGGCAGTTGTGAAGATGGCGTGCCCCGTGGCTATAGTTTCTTCATGCGGTTGGCGAACGGTCGTTCGAGAGTGAGGCGCGCGTGAAGAAGGGTGAGCACCACGTGAACCTGTCGTGCTCCTTCTGCGGCAAGTCGCAGCGGGAAGTGCGCAAGCTGATCGCCGGGCCGACGGTCTACATCTGCGACGAGTGCATCAAGCTGTGCAACGACATCATCGCGGAAGAGGCCGAGAAGGACGAAGCGCGCCCGGCGGTGAGTCTGCCCACGCCGCTCGAGATCAAGACCTTCCTCGACGACTACGTCATCGGGCAGGACTTCGCCAAGCGGGTGTTGGCCGTCGCGGTCTACAACCACTACAAGCGCATCTACCAGCGCAAGCCCTCGACCAGGCAGCGCCCCGGCATGAAGGCCTCGGGGCCCGAAGACGTCGAGCTGGCCAAGTCGAACATTCTGTTGGTGGGGCCCACCGGCTCGGGCAAGACGCTGCTCGCGCAGTCGCTGGCGCGCTTCCTCAACGTGCCCTTCACCATCGCCGACGCGACCAGCCTGACCGAGGCCGGCTACGT
>CAIWFK010000611.1 GCA_903911905.1 uncultured Myxococcales bacterium | reverse complement strand
GGCGAGTGCAAGCTGCAGGACTACTACATGCGCTACGACCACGGCGCCTCGCGGCTCGAAGGCAGCAAGGTCATGCGCAACAAGCGCAAGGTGCTCAACGACCTGGTGGTGATCGACCAGGAGCGCTGCGTGCTGTGCACCCGCTGCGTGCGCTTCATGGGTGAAGTGGCCAAGGCGCCGCAGTTGGGCGTGTTCGGCCGCGGCTCGCACGAGGTGGTCGACGTGGCCCCCGAGTTCGGCAAGCTCGAGTCGAACTATTCGGGCAACATCGTCGACATCTGCCCGGTCGGCGCGCTGCTCAACCGAGACTTCCGCTTCCGCGCCCGTGCGTGGTTCCTGTCGGCGGCGCCCTCGGTGTGCACCGGTTGCTCGCGCGGCTGCAGCACCTTCACCGACTTCATGGGCCAGGACGTGTACCGCTTCCGCCCGCGTGAGAACGAGGCCATCAACAAGAGCTGGCTGTGCGATCAGGGCCGGCTCTCGTACAAGCAGCTCAACACCCACCGCGTGCTGCAGTCGTGGGTCGGCAAGGGCGACGACGGGAAGGACCTGAAGGCCCACGAGACCACGGCGGCGATCGCCGATCTGCTCAAGGCCAAGGCCGGCAAGCTGGCGCTGGCGGTCAGCCCCACCCTGTCGAACGAAGACCTGCTGGCGACGTTCGCCTTCGCGCGCGACGTGCTCAAGGTGAAGTCGGTCTACGTGACCGGCCGCCCCGCCGGCGAGAAGGACTTCTTCCTGATGAACGCCGACAAGAACCCCAACCGGAAGGGGCTCGAGTGGATCGCCGCGGCCATGGGCGTGAAGGCCGAGCCGTTCAGCGCGCTCACCGCGGCGCTCGACTCGGGCGCCATCACCTCGCTCATCGCCTTCGGTCACGACGTGCCCGAAGATCAGGACGCGTTCATCAAGCGCCTCGGCAAGCTCGAGCTCTTCGTGGTCGCCGCGCAGAACGAGACCAAGGTCGTCGACGCGGCGCACGCGGTGCTGGCCACCTCGACCCACGCCGAAGACGAAGGCACCTTCACCCAGGAAGCGGGCATCACCCAGCGCTTCCGCCGCGCGTTCCCGCCCAAGGGCGACTCGCAGCCGGCGTGGAAGTGGGCGGTCGAACTCGGCAAGGCCATGGGCGCGACGATGTCGGTCGCCAGCTCGCGTGAGGTCTTCAAGCAGTTGGCGCCAGCCGTGCCCGAGCTGGCGACGTACGCGTGGGACAAGGAAGCGCCGATGAACCAGCTGCGCCCTGGCATCTCGACCATGGCCGCGGCGTCCGACGGTCGCCCGCCGGGTTGGCGTGAGCAGGGCGCTCCGAACGTTCGTGGCCTGGGTCACCTGGCCGGAGGGACCGACCGATGAACCGGCTGCTCGTCGTTGCGTTTTCGTTGGGCCTCATCGTCGGATCACTCTTTCTGGTGATGGCGGCGGCCTATGGTGTCGGCGGCTGGGTTGAGAACAACCTGTTCACCGGCGCGAGCTTCATCACGAACATCCTGGTGCTGATGCTGGCGATCGTGATGATCATCGCCACGCTGCTGACCATCGCCGAGCGCAAGTGGTCGGCGTGGATGCAGGACCGCATCGGCCCCAACCGCGCGCGCCTGCCGATTCCCGGCCTGTCGAACAACTCGCTGGCCGGCATTCCGCACATCATCACCGACGTCTTCAAGATGCTGACGAAGGAAGCGTTCACCCCCAAGTCGGCGAGCAAGTTCCTCTTCAACCTGGCGCCGATTCTGGCCTTCGCGCCGGTGTTCGCGCTCTTCGCCATCGTGCCCGCCGGCCCGACCGTCACCGTGATGGGTAAGCAGATAATGATGGTCTCGGCGAACCCCGACTTCGGGCTGCTCTACCTCTTCGCCATCGCCTCGTTGGCCGTGTACGGTGCCTCGCTGGCCGGCTGGGCGTCGAACAACAAGTTCGCGCTGCTCGGCGGCGTGCGTGCCAGCTCGCAGATGATCAGCTACGAGGTCGCGCTGGGCCTGTCGCTGGTGGGCATGATGATCGCGTTCGGCACCGTGAAGCTGGCGGGTGACACGGGCATGTCGGCGATGCAGGCTGGCTACCTGTGGAATACCACCATCCTCGGGGTCGACGTGGGCGTCCCGCAGTGGGGCTTCCTCTTGCAGCCGATCGGCTTCCTGCTCTTCTTCGCGGCGGCCTTCGCCGAGACCAAGCGCGCGCCCTTCGACACACCCGAAGGTGAGTCGGAGATCGTCGGCTACTTCCTCGAATACTCGGGCATGCAGTTCGGCATGTTCATGATCGCCGAGTTCGTCGAGGTGGTGGTGTTGGCCGGCGTGCTGGTGGCCATCTTCTTCGGGGGCTGGTCGTTGCCCTTCGGCAACCAGTGGCTGACCAATCTGCCGGTGATGAAGGCCAACGGCTGGCTGCTGGGCGCCATTCTGGGCACGGTGTTCTGGATCAAGGTGATCCTCCTCATCTATCTGCAGTTGGTGGTGCGGTGGACGTTCCCCCGGTTCCGCTACGATCAAGTGCAGAAGCTGGGCTGGCAGATTCTGCTGCCCGCCGGGCTCATCAACCTCTTCGTCTCTGGCGCGCTGATCCTCCAGGACCCCTCGCTCAAGCTGCTGGCCTTCTTCGGCCTGGCCGAGATCGGCGTCTTCGCCTTCCTGACGGTGACTCCGGCGGCGCAGGTGCGTCGTGAAGCCGAGCACGCCGCGCATGGTGGGGGTCACGGTCACGGCCACGGCGGCCATGGCGCCCACGACGATCACGGCCACGCGGCGCTGCCCGCCACGGCGGCGACCACCACTCTGGCGGCCAGCGTCGCCGCTGGTTCCCACACCCACTAAAGAGCCCATGTCCTCCTCACACGACCACGGCCACGGCCACGCAGCGCAGAAGAAGCCCGAGCTCATCGAGGCCGACGTCCGCGAGCGCACGTACATTCCCGAGCTGCTCAAGGGCATCGCAATCACCACCAAGCACTTCCTGAGGAACTTCCTCGGTGAAGTCGACCGCAACCCCGACGTGCTCGAGCGCAAGGGGCTCTCGTTGACCTCGACGGTCAGCTACCCCGAAGAGAAGGTCGACTACCCCGAAGGGTACCGCGGCCTGCACCGGCTGGTGCCTCGTGAAGACGGCAAGCCGCGCTGCGTGGCCTGCTACATGTGCGCCACCATCTGCCCGGCGCAGTGCATCTACATCGAGGCGGGCGAGTACGACGAGAACGGCGAGGGCGCCGAGTCGCGCGTCATCGAGAAGTTCCCCAAGCAGTTCGTGATCGACGAGCTGCGCTGCATCGTCTGTGGCCTGTGCGTCGACGCGTGCCCGAAGGACGCCATTCGCATGGACACCTACGTGCACACGCCCAGCGAGTACCACCGCCAGGACTTCGTGTACGACATTCCCCGGCTGCTCAAGGGGCCGGCGGTCTCGCACCCCAGCGACCCCTGGTACAAGCGCGGCGGCAGCGAACAGCCGGCGCACGTGCACAAGGAAGCGCACACCCGCATCGGTGAGGGCGCGGGCCTGGTCATCGGCCACGGCGGCAAGGCCTCGCTGCCGGCGAACACCATCGAAATGGACAGCAGCAAGCCCGTGCCGGTGATGAAGTTCATCAAGGGCTGATGACCACCAAGAAGTCGCTCGTCTGGACCCGCCGGCTGCAGGTGCTGGCGTTGCTCTCGGTGTCCTCGGGCATGCCACTCGGCTGGGTGTTCAATTCCTTCCAGGTGTTCCTGGTCGATCTGGGCATCTCCCGCGCCGAGATTGGCTTGTTGTCGGGCGTGTCGCTGCCGTGGACGCTCAAGTTCCTCTGGGCGCCCTTCATCGATCGCTTTTCCCTGCCCTTCCTTGGCCGCCGTCGAGGGTGGATTGTCGCGACCCAGCTCTCGCTTGCGCTGGCCTTCGGGGTCATCGCGGCCTTCGCAGCACGCGCCGTGGCCGCGAAAGCGGCGGGGTCGCCCCTGGCTCACGTCGGCATTCTGTTGGGCCTGCTGGCCTTCGTCGTGGCCTTCTTCTCGGCTACCCAGGACATTGCCTACGACGCCTACGCCGTGGAGTTCCTGCGGCCCGAGGAGCGCGATGAGGCCCCAGGGCTTCGGGGCGCCTATTATTAATTGGGCTTCCTCTTGGCGGGGGCGTTCGCGGTGTCGGCGTCTTCGGTGCTGGGCTGGCCGTTGACCTTCGCCCTGGTGGCGGCGGCGTTCGTCCTCTGCGTTCCGCTGGTGCTGGCCTCGCCCGAGCCCGAGCGACCGCCCGTGCCGGTGGTGACGCTGCGCGAGGCGGTGATCGAGCCCTTCAAGACCTACTTCCGCCGGGAGGATGCCTGGCGGCTGGCGCTCTTCCTGGTGCTCTACAAGGTGGGCGACAACATGGCGGCGACCATGGTGAACCCCTTCTTGAAGGACCTCTGCTTCGGCAACCTCGAGCTTGGGGCGTCGGTGAAGACCATCGGGGTCATCGCAACCATCGCCGGAGGGCTGCTGGGCTCTGTCCTCGTGTCGAAGGTGGGACTGGGCCGCTCCCTGTGGATTCTGGGAGTGACGCAGGCCGCCGCGAACCTCTTGTACGCAGTGGCCGCGAGCAGCCGCCAAGCGCCGCTCGACGTGGCCCTCTGTGGCAGCTCACCGCCGATCGATCTGGCCACGCACGTGTGGGCCTACGTGGCGATCGCCGTGGAATACGGCGCGCGGTCGATGGCCGCAACCGCCCAGGGCGTGTTGCTGCTGCGGGTGTGCGACCGCAAGAGCGCGATGACCCAGTTCGCGCTGCTCTCGAGTCTCTTCGCGCTGGGCCGCTACGGCGCGGGGTTGCCTTCGGGTGGCCTCGTGACCCTGCTGGGGTACCCCTGGTTCTTCGTCGTCTGCTCGACGGTGATGGCCGTGCCCGGGCTCGTCGCGCTCCAGCGAATTTCGCCCTTTGGCGACAAGGACGTACGGAGCGCCCCCGCCGCCTGACTTCAGGCAACACTTCTTGACGTGGCAGCGGTGACCCGACGTTAGAAGGTACCTCCATGATTCCCCGGGTGGTCTTCGGTCTTTTGTCGCTGGTCATCTTCGGCGGCCTCAACATCTTCCTGTACCGCCGCATGGTGCGCGACGTGACGCAGCACCGCCTGGCGAGGCGGCTGGGCATCGCCACGCTGCTGGGGCTCTCGCTGCTGATGCCGATGATGCGGCTGCTGGGGCTGGGGGCGCTGGCGAGCCCCGAAGTGATGGCCACGCTGCTGGGCTTCTGGGGCGTCACCATCTTCAGCCTGATGGCGCTGCTGGTGGTCGAGGCGGTGCGGGCGGTGCAGAAGCGGGTCGCGCCGCAGACCGTGGTGGTCGACCCCGAGAAGCGGCTGTTCCTGGCGCGGGTGACGGCGGCGGGCGCGGCGAGCGTCGGCGTGGGCCTGACGGGCTTCGGCGCGTACCGCGCGTTCGAGAAGCCGGCGGTGACGGTGG
>CAIWFK010000610.1 GCA_903911905.1 uncultured Myxococcales bacterium | reverse complement strand
TGCCGAGCACGGCTCCGCCCACGCTCACCTGCAATTGGTAGTCGCCCGCCGCGCGAATCGGGCTGCTGTCCCAGTCGACCGACCATTCGGCCTCGTCGCCTCCGGTCTTGCCGAACCCCAGCTCGCCCTGCGGCGCTTCCATGATGCTCTCGCCGCGCGCGTCGAGAATGGCCAGCGCGATGCGGGTGCTGCGGCGGGTGGGCGACTTGATGCGCACCACCGTCGAGAACTTCTCGCTCACCAGCGGGTTGCCCGAGAGCGTGACCTGGGTGAAGGGCGTGGTGGGCTTCGAGCCCTCGGGCGTACGGGTGAACGACTTGCCGTGCACCACCCGCACCACCGTGTACGACTCGTCGCCGTGCGCGCTGGGGGCGTTCTGCTCGGCCGCGGGCCCGGCCTTCCGCAACTGCTGGTCCTTGGGCACTTCCTTGAAGGTGGGCAGCCCCAGGTCGAGCTTGGGCGCCCCTTCCTTCTTGGTGCCCACCAGCTTCTTTTCCTCGGCCAGGGCGGTCAGGGACAGCGCGACGACGAAGCTGATCGACAGACGGGTCATGCGCATTCGACGAGTGTAGCCAAAACTCCTTCAATTCGCGCAAAGGCTGCGGCAGATTGCCGGGCCCATGCGGTTCGTCGTTCTGATTGCGCTGCTCGTCTCGTCACTCGCGGCCGCCGAGCCGTTGAGCTTGACGCAGTTGATTGCCCGCGCGCGCGCCAACGATCACCGCGTCAAGGAAGCCGACGCCCAGCTGCGCTTCTACCGCTCGAAGTACGACGAAGCCCGGTGGGTGTGGTTCCCCAAGCTCGACTCGTACTTCCTCGTGGCCGGCCCCACGCCCGAGGCCCACAACAATGCGCTGGGCGGCCCGCCCACCACCGCCGCGACGTACATGTACGATTGGAACTTCGGCCAGCCCGGCGTGACGCTGCGGGCGAGCGCCGAGGGCGTGCTGCCGATCTACACCTTCGGCAAGCTGACCGCGCTGCAGGAAGCCGGTCGCAAGGGCGTCGAGGCCGGCGAAGCGCTGCGCCAGAGCGCGCAGGACGAGGCCGAGTACCAGGTCGCGCAGGCCTACTTCGGCTACTGCCTGGCGGCCAGCGGGCTCGACATTCTGACCGAGACCCAGAAGCGGCTCGACGACGCGCGCGCGACGCTGGAACGGCTGCGCAGCGAAGGCAGCGCCCAGGTCTCGCAGCTCGACGTGTACAAGATCGACTTCTACCGGGCGCAGCTCGACGCGCAGATCGCCTCGGCCCAGTCGGGCGCGGGCTATGCGCTGGCGGCCATTCGCCTGGTGATCGCCGCGCCTCCCGAAGAGCACCTCGAGATCGCGCTCGAGCGCCTCGAAGAACGGCACGGCGCGCTCTTGCCGATCGATGCGTACGTGGCCCTGGCCACCGCCAACCGCCCCGAGCTCAAGGCCATCGAAGCCGGGGTCGAGGCCCGCAAGCAGGAAGTGGTGTTGCGCCAGGCCATGTACCTGCCCGACTTCGGCATCGCCGGGTTCTTCCACTGGGCGTGGACCACCAACACCACCCGTCAGCTCTCGCCCTTCGCGTACGACCCCTACAACGACCTGACCGCGGGCCTGGGGCTGGTGATGCGGTATTCGTTCGACTTTCCCCAGAAGGGCATCGCCCTCGAGCAGGCGCGGGCCGAACTGCAGAAGCTCGAGCACGAGCGCGACCTGGTGATCGCCGGGGTGCGCCTGCAGATCGAGAAGGCCTGGTTCGAGACCAACGCCGCGCTGATTCGCTCGAACAAGCAGTCGGTGGCCGAGAAGAACGCGCGCCGCTGGGCCACGGCTGCCTTCGGGGCCTTCGACCTGGGCACCGGCGACACCCGCGAGCTGGTCGACTCGTTCACCGCGCTCGCCCAGGGTGGCGCGCTGCGGGCCCAGGCCTTCTACGACGTGCAGATTGGCCTTCGTACGCTCTCGCGCTCGGTCGGGCAGCCGGTCTCTCTCGAGCCCGAGGTGGTGACGGCGCCGCCCACGCTCGCGCCGACGAAGTGACTTTGCGCTCGTCAGCGCGATCGGCTGACCTACACTCGGGCCTGTGAAGCGCATCGGGCACAAGTTCGGGGGCAGCAGCGTCGCGTCGGCAGATCGCATGGCGAAGGTGGCCGACCTGCTGTTGGGGCGTGACGAGCGGCAGATCGTGGTGGTCTCGGCCATGTCGGGGGTCACCGACGCGCTCATC
>CAIWFK010000609.1 GCA_903911905.1 uncultured Myxococcales bacterium | reverse complement strand
GGACTTCTCGTCGTGACGCGCGTGACCTTTCGCAGCCCCCTGCAGGACCTGACCGTCGAGGTGCCCCCCGGCACCACCCTGCTCGAGGCCGCTGACGCCTGCGATGCCCAGGTCGGCCATTCGTGCGGCGGCGCCTGCGCGTGCTCCACCTGTCACGTGTGGGTCAGGAAGGGCCTCGAGTCGCTGTCCGAACAGGACGACCTCGAAATGGACCGGCTCGACCTGGCCTTCGACGTGCGCCCCGCCTCTCGCCTCGCCTGCCAGGCGAAGGTCGCCAGCGACGACCTCGAGGTGTGGATCACCGAAGAGTCACTCAAGGCCTTCATGGACGAGAACCCCGACCTGCGCCGTGCCCTCGAGGCCCAGGGCAAATGGCCGCCGGCCAAATTCGCCTGAAGCACACGTCAGCACCGCAGGTCGATTTGCGTCGTTGACAGCACGCGCGCCGTTCCGTACAAGCGCCGCGTTCGCCCAGGTGGCGGAATTGGTAGACGCGCTAGATTCAGGGTCTAGTACCGGCAACGGTGTGGAGGTTCGAGTCCTCTCCTGGGCACAGCAGCACCCCCTGAAAGGGAGAATCGGTTCGCCGATTCTCCCTTTTGTTTTGCGGGGGTGTTCAGCCCTCGAGCCAGCCGGCCAGGGTCGGGTCAGGCCCCGGCTCGCCTCGCAGGCCTGGCTCAGGTGAGACCCGGAAGGCCGCGAAGCCGCGCTCGGCCAACGCCTCGATCAGCGCCTTCGCCGTCGTCTCGTCGGGCGCGAAGAGCAGGCAGCCATCTCCTCCGCCCGCCCCGCTCTGCTTGCCCGTGCACCCCGCCGCGCGCGCCAGCGCCACGATGCGCTCGAGTGACTCGGCACGGGTCGGCCCCAGGCTGAAGAGCAGGTCCTGCAGCGCCTCGCACGCCTCACGGGTCTGCTCGAAGTCGCCCTTGAGCAGGGCGAGCTCCAGCGCCTCGCCCAGCCCGTCCGACTGCTCGACGAAGGCCGCCCGCCGCGCGTCGTTCCAGGTCGCTTCGATCTGCCGCACCAGCGAGGTGGTCGACGCGCTCTGCCCACTGAAGGCGTACACGCACGGGAACCGGGGGGCGTTGACCCGCGCCACGTCGACCGGCGGCGCCTGCCGCAGCGCCGAGGTCAGCACGTTCTTCTTCGCCGCCTCGATCAGCCCCGCCACCTCGTACCGGCGGTAGCGCACCAGGCCTCCCGCGAAGCTCGCCGCCACGTCACCGCCGCTGCCCTTGCCGGCTTGCGCTTCGGCGTGGGCCAACAGCGCCAGCTTGAGCGCGTCGATGCCGGCCTCGGTCACCCACCGCACCGCCTCGGCCGCCAACACGCAGGCCCGGGCGCTGCTGCCCAGGCCAGGCTTGTGCCCGTCGATGCCCGGCGAGGGCGCGAAGGCCACCGAGAAGCCCGACACCTCGCGCGACAGCGAGCGCAGCGCCAGGTCGACGGTGCGGGAGACGAAGTGAAAGGGGCGGGTCACCGGCTCGTCCCAGTTGACGCCCAGCGGGGTCGAACGGCCGGTCAGCCGCCCGCCGTCGAGGTGCAGCTCGACGCGGCGATCGCTGCGCCGGGCGACCAATGCGTTGGCCCGCGGCCCCACTGCCAGCACCCGCGCCACGCCCCCCCACAGCACCGCGTACTCCCCCGAGACGAACAGCTTGCCCGGGGCCGAGAGCAGTCGCTCCATCGTTCACTTCCAGCCGAGCGCGACCGCCAGCTTCGCCGCGAACCGCGCGTTGTTCTCGAGCAACGCCAGGTTGGCCTTCAGCGACTGCCCCCTGGTGCGCGCCGCCAGCTCGCCCAGCAGAAAGGGGGTCACCGCCTTGCCTTCGATCTTCTTCGCCTTCGCGGCCTTGAGCGCCGCCGCCAGGTGCTTTTCCACCTCGGCGCGCTTGAGGGCGGTGGCCTTCGGCGGCGGCAGCGCGAACACCACGCCGCCCTGCCCCAGCTCGCGCCGGGCCCGAATGATCGCCGCCGCCCCCGCCGCGTCGTCGACGGTGTGCTCGAGCGCCAGCCCGGTGTGGCGAGAATAGAACCCGGGCAATTCGTCGGTGCCCACCCCGATCACCGGCACGCCCAGCGTTTCCAGCAGTTCCATGGTGCGGGGCAAGTCGAGCACCGACTTGGCACCCGCGCACACCACCGCCACCGGCCACCGCGCGAGCGCGGGCAGATCCTGCGAGATGTCGAAGTCGTCGCCACGGTGCACGCCTCCCAGGCCGCCCGTCGCGAACACCGACACGCCGGCCGCCGCCGCCATTTCGCAGGTCGCGCTCACCGTGGTGCCACCCGTGGCCCGCCGCGCCACCGCGATGGCCAGGTCGCGCGAGCCCAGCTTCATCAGCCCCTTGCCCTTCGCCAACCGCTGCAGTTGCTCGTCGACCAGGCCGGCGCACGGCACTCCGTCGATCACCGCCATGGTGACGGGCACGGCGTGCTCGTCACGCACCGCCGCTTCGCACGCGCGCGCCGCCTCGAGGTTCTTCGGAACCGGCAGCCCCTGCGCCACCACCGAGGTCTCGAGCGCCACCATCGGCTTGAGCGTGCGGCGGGCCGCGGCCACTTCGGCCGAAAAGAGCAGTTTCATGCGCGCCTCTTGTCGACCACCAGGTTGAATTCTTCGATCTTCTTGTCGAGCGTCGGTCGCGAAATGCCCAGAATCGCCGCCGCGCGGATCTTCTTGCCCCTCGCCTCGCGCAAGGCCTCGCTGATCGCATCGCGCTCGAGGCGCGAAATCTGCTCGGCCAGGGTCTTCCGCTCGGTCAGCGGCCCTTCCTGAATCTCGGGGGGCAGCTTCAACGCCGAGACCTCGGTCGCCGCGTAGAGCAACGAGAGCCGCTCGGCCACGCCCCTGATTTCGCGCACGTTGCCCGGCCAGTCGTAGTCGACCAGCAGGCGCTTGGCGTCGGGGCTGAGCGTGGGCAGTTCCTTGCGCAGGCGCTTGACCACCTCGGCCGAGAAGTGATCGAACAACTGCAGCACGTCGGGCCGTCGATCGCGCACGGCGATCGATTCCACGTCGGCGCCCGCCAGCGCCCGCGCCAGCTCGCTCTCGAGCTCGCCCCGCTTCACCAGCTCGGCCAGGGGAAGGAACGCCGTCACCAGCACTCGCACGTCGACCGGCTCTTCACCACCCTGGCGCGCCGGCGCCACCTTGCGCGCGATCAGGCGGGCCAGCCGCTCCGACAGGTGCCGCGGCAGGGTTTCGATCGACTCGAGCAGCAGCGAGCCGCCGTCGGCCTTGAGCAGCGCCGACGACTGCGGAGGGACGCCCGGCGCGCTGGTGCGCCCGAAGAGGAATTCCTCGACCTCGACCGCGGGCCGGCGGCAGTCGACCACCACGAAGGGGCCCAGCGCTCGCGACGAGCGTGAATGAATGTAGCGGGCCATCTGCGCGCGGCCGGTGCCCGACTCGCCGGCGATCACCACCGGGTCGGTGCTCGAAGCCGCCCGCCGCGCCGCCTCGACGGTCTTGCGGAACTGGCGCGAACTGCCGATCAACTGCACCTGCGCCACCTGGCCATCGCCACGCGCGCGCACCGCCGTGAAGGCCTCGCCCGCCAACCGCCCCAGCGCGGCGATGGTCTTCTGCTCTTCCTCGCCGAAGGGCTCGGGCCGCTCGGCGAAGAGAATACCGAACGGCGCGCCGCCCGAGGCGATCAGCGGCGCACACAGCACGCCGCGTACCCGGCCGGCTTCCTTGCGCTCGAGCGCCCCGCGCACCAGCGACCGCGGCACTTCGACCGACTCGGCCCCCACCACCGCCGCCGTCATCAGC
>CAIWFK010000608.1 GCA_903911905.1 uncultured Myxococcales bacterium | reverse complement strand
TGACCTCTTGTGTCAGCCCTCGACGCTCACGAGCCCGGCGCGCGTTGGCGGCGACGTTCTCAGGGAGCGATGCGGGCATCCAGTCCGGGTAGCCGCCGCTTTCTGCTGTGAATAGGTCTCCAGAACATCCTATTGTGTTTCAGCCGTCGGGAACGTGAGGGGTGAGCATGGTGAGCCGGGTGCTGGGGCGTGTGGTGATTTCGGTGTTGGTCGTCGTGCTGGCGCCGGGGTGCGCCACCATCAACTCGACGGTCGTCGACAAGGACGAGCCGACGCGAGTTGCGGAGGAGAGGGCGGCGCCGACGGGAACGCCGAGCGTAACCGGCTCTGTTGCGGTGAAGCAGGCCGCTCTCGAGTTGTCATTTGGGTCCACCTCGAAGTGCGAAGTGAAGACCAACCACTTCGTGCGCAGGCATCGAGATACCCAACGGACCTTGAGTGGTGGCGCGATGACGCTGACGCTCGGCACCGCGGTCGCGCTGCTTGGCCTCGGGGCGCTCTCGTATTTCGACGCTCCCGGCATCGCGGCAAGTACCCAATCGAACTCGGGGCCTGTTTCACCCGCTACCGTTCAGGTCACGGGCATCGTGCTGATGGGGCTCGCCGTGGTGCCGCTCATCATTGCGGTGGTCGACGCCTTCCGCAGCATCGACTCGCACGAAGACCTCGGCGAGGTCATCGCCACGACTGACACCCGTACCGAGGACTGCGACCGCAAGCCCGTCGCCGGCGAGGTCGTAACGCCCGCGACCGAGGGGCTCGGCACGGCGCGCACCGACAGCGGCGGGCGCGTGCTGCTCTCGTTTCTGCCTGTGCCGCTCGCTCAGTTGCCCACGAGGTCGCTCCGCGTGAGCGTTGGCCACCAGGCGGTCGACGTCCCGCTCGCGGACGCCGAGGCGGCCAGCCTCCGTGTCGCAGTGCTCGCCGACGGCACCTCGGTCGCTTCTCAGGAGGCAAAAAGAAAGCATGAGCGGGAATGCGCAGACGCCGTCAGAGCGGCATCGACCCAGCAAGTTGCCAGCGAAGAAGATGAAGCCGCCGGGGCTCGCCGCTGGGTTGCGGCTCGCGAGGCCTGCGGTGCCTCGATGCCCCCGGGGGCCGATGAGGCGAAGTCGCGGTTTGACCAGGCTGTCGCCCGAAACGTCGAGGTCCGCGCAATGCGCAAGTGCAACGCGGCCTTCAAGCTCGCCGAGCAGGAACTCGAGGGTGCTTCGAGGCAGGAGGCCGGGACGGCGATCGACGCAGCCGACAGCGCCTGCGAGGGCAAGGGCACGGCGGGGCTGCGGTCGAGGTTGGCCGCGCTCATTCAAAGAGACCAGGCCGCAGCGCTCATCGCAGGAGCCCGGGAGGCGTACCTGACGCGGCTGATGGCCGGTGCGCTGGAAGAAGCGCGCACCCTCGTGGCTCAGAACAAGGCCATCTGCACGCCGCTCGACCGGACTATTCAGGACGCGACTCTCACTGCGCTCGTGAACACCGCGACCCCGGTACTGAACGGTGGCGACACGTCGCCGCGTGCCGCCAGGGCGCTATGCGTCGCTCGGACCCTCTATATCGCCTGCGTGGGACGCGACTCGTGGCGGGAGCTCACCAAGGGGCTAGCCGACAAGGTTGCTGCGAGCGACCCGCTCCGGGTTGGGGGCCTGGTGACGCAGCTCAATGCTGGTTCATGTGGGGGAACGAAATGAAGCCGAACGTGGCAGTCGTGCTCGTGCTGGTCGCCGTTGTCGGTGCCGGGTGCAAGAAGGAACAGTCGAACGTCGCTCGCGGCAAGGAGCTGCTCCTCATCGACGAGGTGAAGAGCGCCCAGACCGAGTTCAAAATTGCGACGAAGCAGGACCCTGACAACAAGACGGCCAAGGCGATGCTGCTCTACGCCGATGCACGTGCGTCGAACGACGTCGTGGCTCTCTTCGAGGCCGTGCCGGTCCTTCGAGGGCTCGCGGACCCGAAGGTGCGAGATGCGGCCGACCCTGCCCAGCTTGAGATCATCACCAAGGGGGCGGCGAGTGCACGCCAGCACGCGTACGAAGGCGGCGTCGACACCAAGGACGGAGTCGAGTTCGCCGACGTCATCGAAGAAGCCGCTCGGTACGTGTTTGAGAGCGGCAAGCGCGACGCCGAGGTCGAGACAGCCGCCTACGTCCTCGGTCTCGGGGGTGACTCGAAGGCCGTGAAGCGACTCTGCGAGGGGCTCAAGAAGAAGGAGGCCGAGGGACTGGTGCGCTACCTGATCTCCATCGGCGATGCCTCGGTCGGCTGCCTCGAGGAGGTCATCGCCAACCCCGAGTCCCTCGGTCGAGAGAATGCGCTCGGCGCCCTCGAGGCCATTCGCGCCAGGTCGGTCGCATTCAACCTCTTCAAGGAAAACCCTTCGGTTCGCGGCTTCGACCAACTCCAGGCCAACTTCCCCGTCACCGGCGGGAGGAGTGAGCAGACCGAGCGTTCGATGTTCGCCACCCTGACGCGGGCACGGCCCCTCAACGGGTACGTCTTCAGGAACGAGAACCCGAAGCTCACGCTGCGTGCGCTCACCGCGCCTCGCAAGAAGGACTCGATCGATGGCGAGCTCGTGTTGTTCGAGGCGTTCGACCCCGACAAACAGACGTCGGTCGTGCAGTTCTTCACGTTCGAGAGAGGGAAGCTCACGCGAGCCCCGGTGATGCTGAACGGCAAGGCCGTTGAGCTGTCGAGCGACGGTCCGACGCTTCGTTTTCGTGCGACGCCCGCCGGTCAGGTTGAACTCGTGCGAGGGCTCGTTCGTGAGGCCGAAGAGACCGTCAAGTCGACCCCGCAGCCCACGCCCGCGAAGGGAACGCGCGTGTTCATCGATCGAGTCAACGCCCTGGCCACAGTGACGGCCATCGATGAGTTCGGGCTCATTCACGTCACCTTCGATTCGCCGCAGAACGGGCACGCCGACGGACAGGTGCCGCCGGGCTTGGTGTTCGACACGAAGACCGTCAAGGCGAAGAAGTCGATGGTTCAAATCACCACCATGAACCTCAGCGCGAAGGGCGACTTCACGCTCGAGAATCCGGGCGTCATTGCTCCAGCTGCGTGGCCCGAGTCGAGCGAGCATTTCGGTGCACCGGAGTAGCGAAGTCGTCGTCACTCGTGACCATGGCGGTCGCGGGTTCACCAGGAGGGCGTGATGCGAATGGAACGTCTTAAGCGCAGTGTTGCAGCGGTGGCGGTGTTGTCGGCGGTGGTACTCGCAGCGCCGAACAAGGCGGACGCGACCATTGTCGGGCTTGAGGGTGGGCTCGCGTTCCCTACGGGCGAGCTCGACGAGACCGGTGTCACGTCTGACGGAGATACGCGGGCTGTCGTCACGTACATCACAACCGCGAACTCCGGCTACGAGAACGAGGTGAAGGGCCGGCGGCTGGAGGTGACGGCGAAGGTCGGAGGCAAGGAGGTCAAGCGGCAGGTCCTCGAGCTGGACAAGGGCTCGTTCAGCAAGAAGCGGCGCTTCGTGGTCGTCCTCGAAGGTCCTTGGGGCCCCTGCGCGACCATTCAGGTTGACGCAACCATCACCGGCCAGGCGAAGAAGTCGACGAAGTCGATGACCATCGCGACCGGGTGCGGGGACTGACCATGGACGTTGACGACAAGCTCATCGACGCTGCAAGGGCACTCGTCGAGAAAGCGAACAAGCTCGTCGATGAGTCGTTGCCGAGGAAGCTCGCGGAAATCGTGAAGCAGCATTCCTTCGCGGGAGTCGCCGCTGCGTGGGTACCGGTGCCCGGCCTCGACATCGCCGCGAGCGTCGCCGCCATCTGGGGCATGTACTACCGGATCAACGACGAGCTGCAGTTGCCCTTCACGGAGAACGTCACGAAGTCGGTCGCCTCTGGGGTCGCCACCAATCTGGCGGCGTACGCGGGAGTGGCCGGAGTTTCCAGCTTGCTCAAGGCCATTCCGGGCGTCGGCACCATTGCGGGTGCGGTCGTCATGTCGGCGGCCGTCTACGCGTTGACCCTGGCGTCGGGGTACATCTACATGAAGGTGCTGACGGTCGTGCTCTCGGAGAAGGGCCCGCTGAACATCACCGAGCAAGACTTCAAGCGAGCGGTCGCGAAGGTGATGGCAGACGTGAACGGGATCGCGTCGTTTTTCGAGGGGGCGAAGAAGTCCTACAAGCGGAAGTGACGCAGGGGCGGCGTGTGAGGCCTCGACCTCGCCGCCGCCCGGCGTCGGGCTGGTCCTATCCAGCAGTCGAGGAGAGACTTCAAATGGACCACGGCTACAACCTGGGAAACGTACTTCCCGAAGTGCAAGCTGCCTGGGCCGAGCGGGACCTGAAGAAGCTGCTCGGGCTCTGGTACACGCTCATCACCCCCATCAAGAGCGAGGACTTCATGCCTATCCACAACGACTGGAGCAATGGTCTGTTCCTGATGGTGAGCCTCGACACGCTCGCGGCTGAGCGTCTCTCGCCTGAAGAGTTCCAGTCGAGCTACGCCCGATGGCGCGTATTCGAAGCCGGATACGAGCTGCGGGATATGGCGGCGGCGAAGCAGGCGAAGACACCAGCGTGACGCGAAGTCACGGTTCGCACGGCGCTAGAACCGCCCTCGCCGCAGGAACCTCACCACGCCAGCGATGACCTCGCCGTTCGCGGGCAGCCGGGTGTGCTTCACGCCATGGACCACGAGCTGGTCGGTGGCGCCCTCGGGAGCTGCCGACCCCAGCTCCACGACGCCGTCGCCCGTGCCGAGCACCCCAAGCGCCGTCCACCCGTTCCGGTGACCCCTGCCGGCGATCACGCCCAGGGGGACGTCTTCGCGCGTGAGTTCGGCAACGCCGCGTTGACGCAGGTTTGCCACCGTCGGACCGCCGAGGACAGTGAGGAAGCTGGCGAGGTCAGCCAGGGGCGAGCCCTGGAACGGCGTGCCGATGGTGACCACTCGAGCAACGCGAGGGGCACCCCGCTGAGCCACCAGCAGATTCGCCGCGCGCACCGAGACCAGGCCACCCATGCTGAATCCGACGAAGCTCACCGTGGTCGAGTTGCTCACCGACTCGGTCACCAGCTTCGCGATGTTCGCCGCGACCTCGTCGACGTTGCGAAGCAGGGAAGGGTGCTGAACGACTTCGGCGGCGAGGCCGGCGGCCTGCAGCGCGTCGCGTAAAGGCGCCATGCGGGTCGTACGACCGCCGTAGCCGTGGAGCAGGAAGACGACCTGACGCGGCGCTGACCTGCTTCGCGGCGCAGCCTGGCCGAGTGCAGCGAGCGCGTCGTCAAAAGAGAAGCTCGAGTGGAGGCGGCGGTTCTCTGGCGTGAGGACGCGGTGGTGACCGAGCCTGACGTGCTCTTGGAGGCGGTGGGCTCGGCGAACGAGACGGTCTCGCCAGAAGACGCGGCCGCCGAGAGTACGGGGAAAAGTGCGCATGAGAATTCCTTGCGGTGGGAGTGGCCGAACCACCATGGGGCGTGTCGATGAACAGCGGCCTCGCCATGGAGTGGTGGATGCATTCTGTTTCTTTGAAGGTTGGGGGCGAGGTCATCGGTGGCGATGTTCTCGCCGTTCGTTTGCCTGAAACGCCCACTCCAGCAGGTTGGGTGCCCGCGCAGGAGTTACTCGGGGGGGGCTTTGGCAAGCCCGGCCACCGACGGGATGTCATGATTTCGCAAGCCGACTACGAGGGCCTCGTTCACTGGTGCCGCAACGACGACCCGGCATGCGACATTGACGTTGCCCTCGAGCAGCAGGTCGCGCGGACCGCAATGCAGGTCACTCGTTCGGTTTACGCGCGACGCGTTCGTGACCTGGCGGCTTCCTTTGATGGCCCGCTTCACGACAACTTGGTCGCCGCCGGGTGGTTTGGAATCGCCCTTGAGCCCGGTGAATTCGCCAATCTCCGACGTGACGCGCTCGGAATGATCCGCATTGAAGACCTGGCGCGCTCGGGCGGGTTCTCAGCTTGGGACATTCCGCCAGCGCGAAAAACTCGCCCGATTCTCATGCTGCTGAACGACGAGGCTGACGATGTAGCGGCTGCATGGGCCCTCGACCTGTTGCGCGAGGTTCATCAGGCTATCAAGCCCTACTGGGGCCACCGCGAAGCGCCGACGGGCCTCGAACTCGTAAGCTTGGTTGCGGCCAACGTCGGGTAAGTGGGTTCGCCGTCAGCATCACCCGCCGTCGCTGTGCGCGAGCGTCACCTCGAGTTCGACGCGTTGACCCGGCGATGCGGTGACGGTCGGCGACGCGCTCAGCGAACCGTTCGTCAACCTGACTGTGGTAGTGCCGGGGGGAATCGGAAACTCGGCGTCGGTGCCCGAGAACTGCAGCGAGGGCCCCACGTCGCGAGGAAGGCCGAACCCGTCGAGGGCGTCGGGCAGATGCACCTCGGTCATGCCTCGCCCCGAGCCCTTCACGTGCAGCACGAGCGTGGCTGCGGGCTGCAGGGCAACGGTGCATGCCGTCGTACCTGGCGGCAGGTCGATGTGGCCGAGGCGCCCCTGACTGAGGGCGGCGACCTGAAGCGTCTCGCTGGAGTCTGCCAGCGATGGAAGCTTCACCGTGCCATCGTCACCACTGTTCCCGAAGGTGGCGCCGGTCTTCCCCTGCACCACCGCCCTCGCGCCTGCGACAGGGACGCCGCGCTCGTCGACGACGAGGCAGACGAACATTCCCCGTCTCTCTTGCAATTGAAGGGTGACGACCGGTGGCGGTGGACCTTCACTGAGGTCGACGGTCGCGGTCGCGTCGCTGAGCGCGTCGATGGAGTGGAGATGCCACGTGCCTGGCGCGAGCTCGAAGTCGAAGGCGCCCGCGAATTGCGTGAACGCCGTCGACAGCGATTCGGGCGAGAACGCGCTCACCTGGAGCCCCGCGCGAGCAACGCCGCCGTCCACGTCGAGGAGCACTCCCGACAGGTGAAGGAGCGTGTCTTCGAGCGTGAAGGTCGCGTGGGTCGTCTCGCCTGAAACCACCACGACCTGCCTGCGCGCCAACGGGTAACCCGCGCGTTGGAGCTCGATTTGGTGCGCACCCGGAGGTATCGCCAGGAGGGTGAAGTCGCCCAGTGAATTCGTCGTCGAGGGAAGGACCTCGGGCGCCTGGAAGAGCACGGCCTTCACGTCAGCGACGGGCTGACCGCGAGACTCGACGTGCCCGACGATGGCCCCGGCCTCGAGTACCAGCGGGTCGAAATGCGTGACGACTTCTGCACGCGTGAGCACGCCTCTCGCCGTGAATGGAAGGTAGCTCTTCGCTTGCACCTGGACGTCGACGGCCCCGCTCGGTACCGGCGCGATGGCGTAGTGCCCGAGTGGGTCCGAGACGGTGTGCGCGAGTTCTCCGGCGACGCCTTTCACCACGACCTCGGCGCCGGCGAGCACCTCGCCGGTCTTCGCCCTGCGCACCGTGCCC
>CAIWFK010000607.1 GCA_903911905.1 uncultured Myxococcales bacterium | reverse complement strand
TCAGTGTCGACTCGATGTGCTCCAGATGTAATCACCAGCAACGGTCTGCCATCGGGCAACTTGAATACGATGGATGATGCTATCTGCCCAACTTCAATGCCAAGGGCAGCTGCAGCTTCAGCGGCTGACCGGGCGCTATCGCTAAGGATCTTGATAGCCCCGGAGATATTACGTTTCTCCAACTCGGCACTTATTCGCTTTACTGAAGCGTTATTTAGGACATCTTCCATGCTGAAATAGTACGCGAAGTGAGATACTTCATTTATGTACATTCCGCCGATTAATCGACTTGAGGATTGGGATGAGATCGAAAGATTCGTTGCTTCAATTCGTTCCGCAGATTTGGTGACTACCGACCCCTCTGGCCTTCCCATCGCCACACTCTTGCCATTGGTTTGGAAAGAATTAAATCCCGAGGCGGGTTCATACGGAAAATTAATAATGCATATGGCACGCGGAAATCAGCAGTGGAGAAATATTGCGGAAAATACTCAAGGTTTAGCGATTGTGCATGGAGCTCAGGCCTACATATCGCCGAGCAATTACTCCAACAAGCAGACAGACCACAAAGTTGTGCCAACCTGGAATTATCAGTCGGTGCATCTCAGCGGACGCGTAGAGATTTCAGAAGATGTAGAACTCCTGCGCGAAATAGTCTCCGAACTCTCAAACCTTCATGAGTCCAACAGGTCTGAACCATGGGATGTTGCCGATTCAGATCCCCACTACTTCGAGCTTCACCTCGCCCGGCATCGACAACAGAATGTTGGGCGGGTTCAGGTCGCGATGGACCAGCTCGAGCGGCACGCCCTCGTCGTCGGTGCGCGCGTGCATGTACTCGAGCGCCGAGAGCAGCTCGTGGGCCACGTGCAGCACCGCCGCGACCGGCAGGCCCGAGGGGTGTCGATCGAGCAGGCGCTTGAGCGAGAGCCCGTCGACGAACTCCATGGCCAGGAAGTACGTGTCGGCGAACTTCCCGAAGTCGAGCACCTGCACGATGTTGGGGTGGGCGAGGCGGCTGCACAGTTGCGCCTCGAGCCGGAAGAGCGTGATGAATTCGGCATCGTCGGCGAACGCCGGCAACACGCGCTTGAGCGCCACCGCCTTCTCGAAGCCGCCCTCGGGGCTGTAGGTGGCGTGGAAGACCTCGGCCATGCCCCCCGCACCGATGCGCTCGTGCAGCAGGTACTTGCCGAACACGTCCTTCGAGCGCACCGCCGAGAGCGCTTCGGCCGCGCGCCGATTGAGCGCCCCCACGAAGATCGCCGTGAGCACGCCCGAAAAGAAGAGCAACACCACCCGGGTGGCGATGAGCGCCGGTCGCAGGGTCACTGGCGCCGCGGGGTCGAGCAACGGCCAGGCGACCAGCCCGTACAGCAGGGCGTACTCGGCCGCCGCGATGGTGCCTGCTCCCAGGGCCAGGGCGCGAGAGCCGCGCAGACCCGAGAGCGCGACGATGGTGCCCAGAATGACCAGCGGGGGCGCGGTCAGCGCATAGACCGGCCCCTGCCAGCGTACGTCGACCAGGAAGATGAAACCCGGGGCGCTCACCTCGAGCGTGACGTTGACCCACCGAACCCAGGGCCGGTACCAGCCGCGGCGCAGCGCGCGCACCAGAACCAGATCGTACAGCGCGATGAGGCTGAGCAACCCGGCGAGCGTGCCCGCCAACGGCCAGCCGATGAGCGGCCCCAACGCGACCGAGGCGACGGCGCTGAGCGCCGACACGCTGCCCATGAACCTGGCGACCTGGGCCTCCCGGGCCGGTGCTTCCCGCGTCAGTTGGTCGTCGAGGGCACGTTGAACGGAGGTGAGTTCGACCACGGTCGAGGAAGCGTACACGCGCCACGGCCGTCGGGTGAAACGAACACGCGCCCGCCTCCGGGGTGCGAGGTCGTGACGGCACGTGCCGTCGGCGTGGTCGACTTCAGTCGCTGGTTGGCTGCCGACAGAGCGTCGCGGGCTCAGCAAGCTGCGGGCCCGAAAGGCTGCCGCCAGGAGCGGGGGCGAGGCGCTTCGCAAGCCGGCCCGCGAAGCCCGAGCTCGGGGGCGCGCGGTACGTCCCGCCAGCAGGCGCCTGACCTCATGCTGTGTCGATCGAACGATTGCTGCGGGCGCGAGCTCCAGCTCCGCAAGCCTGCCGCTGCGCAAGCCGGCCCGCGAAGCCCGAGATCAGGGGCGCGCGGTACGTCCCGCCAGCAGGCACCTGACCTCATGCTGTGTCGATCGAACGATTGCTGCGGGCGCGAGCTCCAGCTCTGC
>CAIWFK010000606.1 GCA_903911905.1 uncultured Myxococcales bacterium | reverse complement strand
CTTGCGCGCCGCCGCCAGCCGCGCCAGCTCGTACCGGCCGTAGGCGCAGGTCAGGTTCTGCTCGGCCAGGTCTTCTTCCTTCACGTTGACCTTCTGGTGCGCGCGCAGCCACTCGACGCGCTTGTCGCTCTCGGTCACGGCGAGCTCGGCGACGTCCTTCGAGATCTGGTCGTGCGCGTTGCCCACTTCGCTCTTCGCGGCCGACAGCCGGTCCTTCGCGCGGCGAATCTGGTCGCGGGCGCGGTTGACCTCGTTGTGCGCTTCGTCGAGCCGGTCGACCGCCAGGGCCAGGTCGTTCTCGCTCTCGAGCAGCTCGATCTTCGCTTCGTACGGCAGCTTGTCGAGCACGTTGCCGGGCACGCGCTTGATGCCGCAGCCGCACAGCACCACCAGACCCACCATCGAGAGGAACCGGTTCATTCGATCACCTTGGCGGAAAAGCCCTTCGAGAAGACCGTGCGGCCGCTGGCCACCTCGACCCCCTCGGCGAACGTCACGTTGAAGTCGCCGGTCACGGTCTGGTCGACCACCGGCACCTTGTTCAGGAACAGCGTGGCCCGCGAGGCCTTGGGGAAGGCCTTGTTCGGGTCGTTGAGCACGTCGCGGCTGAAGGTCGACACCGGGTTGCCGTTGCCGTCGGTCATGGTCAGGTCGACCCGCGAACCGCCGAACGGGCCCTGGCCCAGCAGCGCCACCGACACCTTGAACGGGTAGTCTTCGCTGTTGCCCACCATCATGTTCGTGCTGCCGCCGTCGTTCGGCCCCAGGGTGTCGAGCGGGTGAATGCGCACGAAGAGAATCGACAGGTCGTCGGGCCCCAACTGCAGGCGCGCCTCGTCGTACCCCAGGTCCATCAACTGCCCCAGGCTGCCCTCGAGCCGGTACTTGGCCGCCCTGGGGTCGGCGCACGACGAGGCCGCACCCACCGCGAGGGCGATCGCCGCCAGGCTGAGGGTGCGGGCGAGCGTCACTTGCAGGTCTTCCATTCCGGGTCGACGTCGGGGCTGGCCAGGCTGGCTGCGTCCTTGATGACGGCGGCCTCGCGGCGCGCCCCTTCGACGTCGGCGAAGCGGCAGTGCAGCGCGGCCAGGTTGGCGCGGGCCTTGTCGAGCGTGGGGTCGGCTTCGAGCGCGCGGCCGTATTCCGCCCGGGCGGCCTGCGCGTCACCGCTGAGCAGGAACGCGTAGCCCAGCGCCGAGTGCACCGAGGCCCGAGCGTCTTCGATTTCCACCGCGCGGTTGAAGTTGAGAATGGCGTTGTTGACCTGGAACGCACCCAGGTACGCCAGGCCCAGCGCCTCGAAGTCGGCCGCGTTCTGGGTGGTCTCGGCCTTCTTCTGCAGCTCTTCCACGTTGACCGGCTTCTCGGCGGGCGGCCCGCGCAGGGGGCTGACGGCGTCGTCGGTCTTCTTGCGGCAACCGATGACCGCGGCGCTGAAGACCTCGAGCGACTCGGCGCGCGCCACGCAGGTGGCGTAGGTGTTCTCGGCGTTGGTCTTGATGGGGTCGACCTGCTGCTTGACCGCTGCGCGGAACTGTTCGACCTCGGCCGGCTTGAGCCCCGCCGGCACCGGCGTGGCCTCGACGATGTCGACGATGTGCGACAAGCCGCCGGCGATGCGCCAGAGCGAGGCCACCGCCCACTCGGCCGAGCCCATGGCGCCGGCCTGCTGGAAGACGCCCTGCATCTGCTGCAGCGCGGCGATCTTCCCGTCGATGTTGTCGGCGGGAATGGCCTTGAACTGCCGGTAGAGCATGTCGCCGATGAACCACAGACCGCGGGCCGCGTCGTCGCCGTTGCCGTTGGGCGAATTGGTGATGGCGGTCATCATCGCCACCAGCGGCTCGATCTTCTCGTTGGGCGTGCCGGCAGCCACCTCGGCCACGATGGCGGCGGCGGCGGCGTTGGTCTTGTCGACCTTCAGCGCCTGCTCGGCGGTCGCGCGGGCCTTGGCGGGGGCCTTCATCTTCAGGTGCGCCTGGGCCAGCGAGACCAGCACCTCGGCCTTGCGCGCCCCCGCCTGCTCGACGGTGGTCTCGAGCACCTTGATGGCGCCCGGGTAATCACCCATCGCCAGGCGCAGCCGCGCGCTCGACAACAGGCTGTCGAGGCCGGTGGAGTCGCCGGCGAACTGCTTGCCCATCTGCTCGAAGTAGTTGGCCGCGTCGGCGTAGCGACCCGCCTCGGCCGCGTGGCGACCCAGGGTGATCATCACGTCCGAGAGGTATTGCGACTTCGGGTATTCCTTCACGAAGCGCTCGCCGACTTCCCGTTCCTTGCGCAGGTCGCGCTTCTCACGCGCCGCCGCGAACGCGCCGTAGAGCGCCTTCTCGCCCAGCTCCTGGCCCTTGTTCTCGTCGGCCACCTTCAAGAGCCCGGTGATGACGTCGCCCTCGTTCGACGCCTGGAACGCGATCTCGCCAAGGGCGTCGGTCTTGCTCTGGGTGATGATCTTCTGCACGTCGGCCTTGAACGCCGCCGGCAGGTTCGCCGCCAGGAAGGCCTTGCCCACCTCTTCGATGCCCTTGAAGTCCAACAACTGGCGCAGGGAATCGAAGGCCAGGTTGCCGGCCACCACCGCGTCTTTGTTCTCGGGGTGGGTGAGGGCGTATTCCTTGAAGAGCTCGGCTGACTTCTTGTAGTCGCCGTCCTCGTAGTACGCGCGGGCGATGTTGAACTTCACCTCGAGCGCGTGCTCGTTCTTGGGGTAGCGGCCGATGAACTGCGCGCCCAGCAGCTTGAGCGCCTGGCGCGCGTCGGCCACCTCGAAGGCGTTGAGCCGCTCGACCTCGCCCTGCTTGAGCGACGAATAGTGCGAGAGCAGCGCGCCGTAGAGCGCCTCGGTGTGCCCCTTGGCCTCGCCGTTGATGGTCTTGGTGCCGGCGGTGGTGACGCCCGCCGAGGCGGCCAGCTTCGAGTCGGGCTTCTTGGGGTCCTTCCCGGTGGCAGCCGGCGTGGCGGCCGGGGCAGGGGCGGGGTCTTTGGCCAGGTCCAGCTTGGCGTCGCGCGGGTCGCTGGCCTTCTTGTCGGTCTTCTCGCCGTCCTTCTTCGCGTTGCCGGCGTCGAGGTACACCGCCAGCTCTTCGAACTGGCGCGCGGCCTCGGGGTAGCGCCGCGCCGCGAACAGCGCGTCGGCCCGGTTCTGCATGATGACCGTCGCGTAGGCCTTGGGGCGGAAGAGCGAGAGGTAGCGCTCGTAGGCCGCGGCGGCCTCGAGGTAGAGCGCCTTGTCGTCCTTCTTCTGCGCCTGCACGTGAATCGAGGTGGCCAGGTCGCGGGCCATTTCCTCGAGCTCGGCCAGGGTCTTCTTGCGCGAGACCTCGTCCTTCGCGGGGTCGGTCTTCACCTCGACCGCCGCGCGCACCAGGTAGGCCACGTCTTCGGCCTTGGGCAGCACCTTGCCGCGCGCCGACTTGAACGAGTCGTACAGCTTGCCCACCCGCTCGACCTCGAGCTCGGGGTCAGGCTGCACTTCGAGCAGCTTGCGCAGCGCGGGAATGGCGTACTCGAACTGCTGCTTGATGAAGTAGCGGTTGCTCAGCTTGTCGAGCGCCAGCGAGAAGGTGGCGCGCGAGTCCGAGAGCTTCTCGAAGTACTGAATGGCGCCCTTGGCGGGCCTGGCCTCGGTGTAGCTGTAGACCAGGTCGAGCAGCGCCTCGCGCTTGACCGACAGCGCCTTGGTCACGTCGACGCCCGGCAGCGGCGCCGAGGCCGCGGCGGCCGCG
>CAIWFK010000605.1 GCA_903911905.1 uncultured Myxococcales bacterium | reverse complement strand
GGGCAGCGCGTGCAGGTCGATGAGGACGATCGGCTGATCGCCGTCGAGCCACGCGCCGAGGGACATCGGTGGAGCGGCGACCGCCGCGGGAAGCCTGCGAAGATCGAGCGTCTCGACCCGCCGCACGCCGAGCACCTCGTCGACGCGCACCGAGCGCTCGCCGGCGGGAACCGAGAAGACCAGCGCGCGCCGGCCCGAATGACAGGGACCCAGGGGCGCACCGACGTCGAGATCGGCCTGCGGCGAATCGACCCGGCGTACCTGGCGCAGCTCGGCGCCGTAGCGCACGCCGCCCACCTCGAAGAGCACCAGGTCGATCGAGCTCATCGCGACACCACGCGGGCACGCGCCGACTGCATGATGCGGCCGATGTTGAGCAGCGTCATCGACCCGTCTTCGCGGGAGTTGACGACCCCGTCGATGAACTCGCTGTTCGGCCCGGTGGCGGCCGGCGGCGGCAGCTTCTGATCGACGAACACCCGGGTCAGGCCAATCACCTCGTCGGCCACGAAGCCCACCACCGCGCCCTGGGTCTGCGCCACGAAGATGCGGGTGCGGGGGCTGGTGCGCGACTCGCCCTGCCCCAGGAACCGCAGCAGGTCGATGAGCGGGAAGACCTCGCCGCGGTGGCCGGCCACGCCCAGCACGAACGAAGGCACCCTGGGCAGCGCGGTGAGCGCCGACAAGCGGGTCACTTCCCTCACCTGTTCCGAGGCCACGCCCATCAACAGCGAGTCGATGCGGAAGACGAAATATTCCGCGTCAGGCCGCACCACGTCGGGGCGGGCCCGCGCGGGAGCGTTCTCGAGCGCCTCTTTCAAGGTCGGGTCGGCCAAGGTCACGCAGTATCGAAATCGACCCACCCCATGGTCAAGAAACAAGGGCGACCGGAAAAATCTGCTACAAGCAAGCCCATATGTCAGCGCGCGTGCTCGTCATCGACGACAGTCCGGTGACCGTTCAGCTCATCACCCAGGCCCTGCAGGCCGCTGGCATCGAGGCTGACGCCGCGACCGACCTGGCGAGCCTCGACGAGCGACTGTCGGGCAGCGGGTACGAGCTGGTCCTGGTCGACGTCAACATGCCGGAAATGTACGGCGACGACGTGGTCGAGTTCCTGCGGGTGGGCCGCAAGCTCACCGCCCGGCTGTTCCTGTATTCCGACCTGCCCGAAGACGAGCTGACCGCCAAGGCGAAGGCCAGCGGGGCCGACGGCTACATCACCAAGTCGAGCGGGCTCGAGGCGGCGGTCGAGGCCATTTCGAACGCGCTCAACCCCTCGGCGGCCAGCGTGACGCGCCGCCGGGTGCTGGTGGTCGACGACAGCGAGAACACGGTCAAGTTGCTGCACGCCGAACTGTCCGCGCAGGGGCACGAGGTGCTGACCGCGACCAGCGCCGACGCGGCGACCAAGATCATCTTGAAGAAGAAGACCCGGCCCGACCTGGTGCTGCTCGACGTGCACATGCCCGGCGTCAACGGCGAAGAGTTCTGCCGCTTCATCAAGACCAATTCGCTCTTCCAGGGCATTCAGGTCGTCTTGTGCTCGGGCGAGAGCGACGAAGAGCTGCAGCGCATCGTCAAGAGCGCAGGCGCCGACGGGTACGTGCGCAAAGACTCGCTGATCGCCAAAGAGATCCTCGACCTGCTGTAGTCAGTCGCGCTGGGCCTCGAGCCAGGTCACCGTGTCGAGGGCCAACTGCGCGTGCCGGGCTTCGTCGCCGGCGATGACTTCGTAGAACGCGCGCAGCTCGGGGTCGGTGGTGTTCGCCGCCTCCCGTCTGGCCTCGTCGGTCGCCTCCTGCTCGAAGCGCGCCCCGGCCCGAACGTCTTCGACGAACTCGGCCAGCGCTCGCCGCAGCGGCGCCACTGCCGCGGGCAGGCGCCCGAAGGCCACGCCCCGCGCCCCGAGGCGTTCGAGCTGGCGCAAGGTCAGCTCGACGTGCCGCACTTCGTCGGCCAGCGCCGCCTGAGTGCGCTCGAGCAACTCGAGCGGAGCGCCGAGCGCCATCAGCTCGCACAGGGTCCGCGCGAACGTCGCCACCGAGGCGTGCTCGGCGCGAGCGGCCTGACCCAACGATTCCACCAGGGCCCTCGTCGCAGGGGGAGCCCGTAACACCGCCGTTTCGGAAACCCCATCGACCATCAACGGCCGCCCCTTCTGGACCATGGAATGGTTCATCCACTCCTCGAAGGGCACGGCGGGGTCGAGCGCGAAGCGCCCGGGCTGCCGAACCTCGTCGGCAGCCGAGCAGAACATCACGGAGCCAGCGCACGCGTGACACTTCGCAGGCAGGTTGGTGCGCTCGAGGCGTTCCCACGTGCCGGGGCACTGCTCGAGCCCACACCGCCGAATGGGCGTCTTCGCCACCTGCACGCGGAAGAACCGCCACACCTCGGGCAGGAGTTGGGCGAGCCGGGCTTGCGCTTGGGCATCGACCGGGCGACCGGCGAGCCTGGCGTATTCGGCGCAGCGCACCGCGCCGCTGGCCTCGAGCTGGTCGCAGAACACGGCGCGCGACTCGGCGCTGGCGAGCACGGCGGGCCAATCGATGGCCATCGACGCCGGAGGGGCTTCGACGGCGAGCGCGCGCACCTCGACCTGGCCCCAGGTGAGGCGGTCACCCTCGCGCATCGTTCCGCCGGTGGTCGCCACGCCGTTCAGATGCACCACGGGGTCGGCGCCCTGCTTGACGGTGAAGCTGCCGTTCCGGGCGTCGACCGCGACGAAAATCAGCGAGGGCTCGTGCTGGGCTCGGCCATCGGCTTGCAGTCGCAAGTGCGTGAAATCGAAGCGCCGAGCCGCCGAGTGACCGGCGGGCCGATACCCCAGCAAGACGGGGGCCTGGGGGCTGACGACGTCGAAGACCAGCATGGCCCGTGAGGGTAGCGCACCCGCCCTGTTACGACCTGTAGCGGAAAATTTGAGCGAGTGATCTCGGGGGTGTACACCTCTCGACTGCCACACGTCTTCCCGGGAGCACGCCCCTACATGGTCGAGAGCACCGACTTCGCGCAGGTGATGGCCGAAGCAGCCGATATCTCCCGCAGCGTGAACCAGCGCCTGACCACGGCCCACGTGCTGCTGGCCATGTTCACCGTCGAGAACCGCTCGGCGCTGCTGCTCAGCGAGCGCGGCGTCAACGAGGACACGCTGCTCGAGCTGATGACCACCGCGCCCAGTGAGCCCGACGGCCTGGTCAAGGAGCTGCGCGACAAGGCGCGCGAAATCGCCACCACCTGCAACGCGGGCGAAGCCGACTGCCTGCACGCGCTCATCGCCATGACCCGCGTGCGCTGCGCCGCACAGGACCTGCTGTTCAAGACCGGCATGGACCTGACCGCGCTGCGCAACACCGCGCTGAGCTACTACACGTCGGGCCGCATGCCGCGCCGGCTGATGCTGCAGCGCGAACTGCCTCCGGGCGTGCCCCGCGCGGGCAGCGGTCGCCCCGTCGGTGCGCCGCCCCTGCCCTTCGCCCCGCCGCGCACCGCCGTCATCCAGCCGCCCAGGCCGGCGCCGAAGCCCGTGATGTCGGTGCAGGCGGAGGCCCCGGCTTCGCGCATGGCTTCGGCGGCG
>CAIWFK010000604.1 GCA_903911905.1 uncultured Myxococcales bacterium | reverse complement strand
GCGTTGCGCTTCGCCGCGCGTGAGGCCGCGCACTTCGCGGGCCGCCTGAACCTGCTCGTCGTGCCCTGCGTCAGCCCCTGGGGCTGGGAACGCATTCAGCGCTGGAACCCCGACGCGCTCGACCCCAACCGCTCGTTCAAGGCCGATGGCGCCGCGCTCGAGGCCCGCCGCCTGATGACCTTCATCGCGCCGTGGAAGAGCCGCGTGCTGGTGCACGTCGACCTGCACGAGACCACCGACAGCGACGAGACCGAGTTCCGCCCGGCCCGCGCTGCGCGTGACGGCAAGACCTACGCGGCCGAAGAGATTCCCGACGGCTTCTACCTGGTCGACGACGCGAAGAACCCGCAGCCCGCCTTCCAGGCCGCGATCATCGAAGCGGTCTCGAAGGTCACCCACATCGCCGAGTCGGACGCGCGTGGCCAGTTGATCGGCGAGCCGGTCTCGACCCGCGGCGTCATCGCCTACGAAGTGCGCCAGTTGGGGCTGTGCACCAGCCTCACCGGGGCGCGCTTCACCACCACCACCGAGGTTTACCCCGACAGCCCCCGCACCACGCCCGAGCAGTGTACCGAGGCGCAGGTGGTGGCCGCCCGGACCGCGCTCGAGTTCGCCCTGCGCGCCTGAGCGCCTGCGCGCGCGGCTGGCTCGGTGTTAACTCCCCAGTCAGCCGTCATGGAGTCGACCTCACTTCTCGTCGCCGAGCTGGGCCCCACCAACACGGGGAAGACCTGGCGCGCGATCGAGCGCATGCTCGAGCACGAGAGCGGCATGATCGGCCTGCCGCTGCGGCTGCTGGCGCGCGAGGTCTACGACCGCGTCTCGGCCCGGGTCGGTGAAGCCCGCGTCGCGCTCGTCACCGGCGAAGAGAAGCGCGTGCCGTCACACCCGTCGTACTGGGTCTGCACCGTCGAAGCGATGCCGGTCGGCCAGCCCGTCGACTTCCTCGCGGTCGACGAAATTCAGTTGTGCGCCCACCGCGAGCGCGGCCACGTCTTCTCGGACCGGCTGCTGCATGCGCGCGGGCGACGCGAGACCTGGTTTTTGGGTTCCGAGACCATGCGGCCCGCCTTGAGCAAGCTGCTGCCGCAGGTCACCTTCCGCCGCAGCGAGCGGCTCTCGCAGTTGACCCACTTCGGCGCGCGCTCGCTCAAGGGCCTGCCGCCTCGCTCGGCGGTGGTGGCCTTCTCAACCGACCGCGTCTACGAGCTGGCCCACGCGCTGCGCGAGCTGCGTGGTGGCGTCGCGGTGGTGCTCGGCGGCCTCTCTCCCCGCACCCGCAACGCCCAGGTCGCGATGTACCAGGCGGGCGTGGTGCAGTACCTGGTCGCCACCGACGCCATCGGCATGGGCCTCAACCTGGACCTCGAGCGGGTGGCCTTCGCCTCGCTCACCAAGTTCGACGGCTTCGAGCAGCGAGACCTCGCCGTCGACGAGCTGGGGCAGATTGCGGGGCGCGCGGGTCGCCACGTGCAGAACGGTCAGTTCGGTACGCTCACCAGTGCGCCGGCCCTGCACCCGCGCGTGGTCCAGGCGGTGGAAGCGCACCAGTTTCCCCCGGTGCAGCGGCTGGTGTGGCGCAGCGTCGAGCTCGACTTCTCGAGCCCCTCGGCGCTGCTCGATTCCCTGGCCGTGGCTCCCGATCGCGAGCTGTTCACCCGGGTCGAACGCGCCGACGACTTCGATGCGCTCAAGGCCCTGGCGCTCGATGCCGAGGTCGCCGCGCTCGCCGACGTTCCCCAGCGGGTCGAGCTGCTGTGGGAAGTCTGTCGCATTCCTGATTTCCGCAAGGGGCTGCTGGGCGAACACGTGCGCATGGTGAAGGACGTGTTCCTGCAACTGGCCGAAGGCGATGGTCGCCTGCAGGAAGACTGGCTGCGGCAGAAGGTCGCGCCGCTCGACGACTTGAAGGGCGACTTGCACACGCTCACCGCGCGGCTCGAGGCGGTGCGAACGTGGACCTACATCTCGCATCGCGCGTCGTGGCTCGACGACCCCACCCACTGGCAGCAGAAGACCCGCGCCATCGAAGACGCGCTCGGAGACGCGCTGCACCAGCGGTTGGTCGAACGCTTCGTGCAGAAGTCGGCCCAGTCCATTCGACGTCGGCGCGCACCGGTGCCGGGCCCGCAGCCCACCGGTCCGTTCGCCACCCTGGCGCGGTTGGTGGAAGCCGGGCCCGATCTCGAGTCCTTCGTGCAGCGGGTGGTCGAGGCGCGAGGGGCCGAACTGAAGGTCGATGGCCGCGGGCACGTGTCGCTCGACGGTGAAGCCTTCGGCAAGCTGGTGCGTGGGGCCGATCGCCTGCAACCCGGCGTGGCCTTCATCGACGGTGACGTGTGGAACGGCGGTCAGCGCGCGCGGCTCGAGCGGCGCCTGGCGGCCTGCGCGAAGGACGTGGTGGCCGAGGCCATGGGCGGGTTTCCCGCCGACGTCTTGACCGCCGAGGGCCGGGCGGCGCCGCTGCGGGCCCTGGCGTGGCGCTTTGCTCGCGGGCTCGGGCTCGTGCCGCTCGACGACGCGTTGCTCGAGCAGGTGCGCTTGCTGGACGGCGACTCGCATCGACGGCTCGACGAGCTCGGGGTGCGGCAGGGCGCCAGGTTTCTGCTGCTCGAGTCGGCCACCACCGCTCTCGCGCTCGAGCGAAGGGCCATGCTCACCTCGCTCTTCGAAGACCGTCCCCGGCCGACCGGCGTGCCCCTGGCGGCGGTGGCGACGCACGAGGTGCTCGGCGATCGCGACGCGGGCGCCTACGGCTACGACTGGCTGGGGCCCCTGGCCGTGCGGGTCGACGTGCTGGAGGTGCTGTTGGCCGCGAAGCACGACGCCGGGGCGCTGGAGCAGGTCTTCGCCAGCCTGTCGCTCGACTCGGGGACGCGCGCGGTGCTCCTCAAGGAGCTGCGCCGCCGCCATTGAGCCGGGCCTCGAGCGTGCGCTTCGTCGACTCGTAGCCGCGCTCGATGGCCAGGTCGAACGCGTCCCAGTTCAGGAGGTCGATGTCGCCCACCGGCGGGCAGAGCACCAACGACGAGGCCGCGCGCGCCGCGTGGGTCGAGGCGGCCGAATTCACCATGCCGCTGCCCAACATCAGCCGCGCGAGCGAAGGCCGCCGGGTGCCGGTCAGCCAGTCCCACACCACCCGCCACAGCGCAGGCAGCTCGAACTCGTCCAGGCTGGCTGGCGCCACCACCGCGTCGTCGGCGCCGATGTCGACCGCGATGATGTCGCCGACCTGGTCCCGCATCACGTCGACCGGCAGGTTGTTCATCACCCCGCCATCGACGAACACGTGGCCACCCTGGAAGACCGGAGGCAGCACGCCCGGAATCGCCGCGCTCGCCCGCAGCCACTTCCACAGTCGCCCGCTGCGATGCACCACGGTCTTGCCTGCGGTGAGGTTGGTGCTCACACAGAAGAACGGCCGCACCAGGTCTTCCACGTCGCGCTGGCCGTACGCCTCTTCGAGCAGCCGGCTCACCGCGCGGCCACCGACCAGGGACACGAAGGGCAGGGTCCAGTCGGACAGCGGGTTCTGGGCGAGGAACGACGCTCGGTACACCTGGGTCATGTCGCTCACCGACCAGCCGGCCGCGTAGCCCGCGCCGATGATGGCGCCGATGCTTGCGCCGCCCACCACGTCGAGGGCGAGGCCGGCTTCCTCGAGCGCGCGCAGCACCCCAGATGCGCGAAGCCGCGGGCCCCGCCTCCCGAGAGCACCACGCCTCGCGCGGTACCGGTCACCAGTCGGCAGATTCGCCCCACGTCCTTCTGCCCGCGACAGTGGTGGAGCTGCGCCCGCGGCCTCCGGCCCTTCCAGGCGCTCGAGCTGCCAGGCGGCACGTCCCCGGCGTGCAGCAACACCACGTGCTCGGGGCGAGGCAAGGGCGCCTGCACGCCGCGCTCCAATTCGGCCCAGGGCGCCACCGGCTCGTGGGCCGTGGCCACGAAGAGCAGCGCGTCGGCCTGCCGCAGGCACCGCTTCCGCCACGCGTCGTCACCCGGCTCGGCGACGTAGAGCACGAAGGGCTGCTCCCGCTCCAGGCGCTCCAGCGCGTCGTCGCCAGGCTCGTCGCGGCGCCGCACGATGGCCGCGCCACCCAACGCCCGCGCACACCACTCGGCCAGTGGCTCGAGCATCAAGCCTTCGGTCTGCGGCAACAGCGCGATGGTGCGGGGCCGCGCCGAGAGCCGCTGATGAATGGGCCGACGGGCGCGCTCGAGCACCACCCTGGCCAGCGACAACACCGCCTCGGGGTGCTCCCGGCACAAGGCGTCGAAGCCCTGGGGAGACAGTCGCAGCAGCGCGGTGTCCCGCAAGGCACGCACCCACGCACTCCGCGGCTGCCTGGTGACGAGGCCCAGCTCGCCCACCGTCTCACCGGCCACCACCTGACCCACCAACAGGGTGTCGTCGTCGGGCGAGAAGGCCCCCAGCGCGCCGCGCGTCACCAGGTACAGACAATCGGACACTGCGCCCGCTTCGAACAGCGTCTGCCCGGCCTCGAGGGTGACGGGCTCCATCTTCGCCGACAGCCAGTCGCGCAGCTCGGGACCCAGGCCTTCGAACCAGCTCTGATCGCGCAGCAGCACCCGAGAAACCATAGCGCTGGTGTGCTACCTGAGTCCTCCTCGTGAAACGCTTGATTACCGGCGCCGTCGTCGCGCAGGAATTCGCCCTCGGTCGCACGCGCATCGCCGCTGCGCCGGGCGAGTGCGTCATCACCCCCGAAGCGTGGACGAAGGCCTTCGAGCTGGGCGTGACCTTCGACCGCTCGGCCATCACGGCTCCACCGAAGCCCGACGCCACGCCCACCCAGGGCCGCAGCACGCGAGAAGTCGACGCGTCGGGCATCGTGGTGGTGCGCGGTGAATCGGTCGAGCTGACGCCCTTCGCCGCGGCCGGCGCTGGCAAGAAGGTGGGCATGGCCGACCTGGTCACCGGGCGCGACGGGGCGCCGATGACCGCCGGCATCATGAGCTATTCGCGCGAGGACTCGTTCGCCTGGAAGCTCGACTACGACGAGGTCGACCTGGTGCTCGAAGGCGTGCTCCAGGTGACCATCGACGGGCGCGTGCTCGAGGCGAAGGCGGGCGACGTGGTGTACCTGCCGAAGGGCAGCGCCATCGTCTTCGGCACGCCCTGGCGCACGAAGGTCTTCTACGTGACCTACCCCGCGGACTGGGCCGGGGGCGCCCGTTAGCGTTCTGGCCGCACTCAGCCTCGCGCTCGTCTGCGCGACTGCCGACGGAGGGCTCGAGCCCGACGCCGGCGTGGTCGACCCGTACGAGTGGAAGGTCTTTCCGGTCGTCGCCTACAACTCGGACATCGGACTCGAGCTGGGGGCCTTCGGCGTCGTCAATCGCCTGGGGCCGCCGAACGTTCCGTACCACTGGAGCCTCTCGGCCCAGGCCGCCGCCTCGGTGAAGGGTGGCCCGAATGGCAAGCCCGAGCTGCCGGTGCACGACGACAACGTCAACCTCGACTGGCGCTCTCTCGACGGGCGCTGGCGGGTGCGCGCGGGGGCGTGGTTCTGGCAGGCAGCGAACGCCGGCTTCTACGGGCTGGGCAACCAAAGCCCGGGCACCGGCGCGGTCGGCGCGACCTCGGAACGACCCACGCAATACACGCGCTCGGAATTGGTGGGGCAGGGCGCGGTGGCGTACCAGGTGCTGCCCACGGTTCGGGTGAAGGCGGGCCTCGAGGTCGAACGCATCGCACCCGTCATCTACGCGGGCAGCACGCTCGATCTCGAGCGCAGCGAGCCGCTGCTGTTGGGGCTGAACACCCACGTCTCGGCGCTGGGGTTCGCTTCCATCGAGCTCGACACCAGGGACCAGGAGCTCGACCCCACCCACGGCGTGTGGCTCGAGGCCAGCGTGCGCGGCTCACCGGGTCCCGTCACCGGCAACACGCTGACCTTCGGCGCCGTCACCGGCCACGCGCGCGTCTACCAGGAACTCTGGCCTGGCCGCCTGGTGCTCGCTGCCCGGGCCATGGTCGACGCGGCGTTCGGCAACGTGCCGCTGCACGAGCTCGCGCGCGGCGGCTTCACCGAGGTGTGGATGATGGGCGGCTCCGACGGCGTACAGGGCATTCCCGAAGGGCGGTACCAGGGCCGCATTCGCCTGGCGATGAACCTCGAGCTGCGCGCCCGTCTCTTCCAGTTCGGGGCGTTCGGCCAGAAGTTCGGCGTGGGCCTGGTGGGCTTCGCCGACGCCGGCCGCGTCTGGGCCGACTGGTCGCCGCGGCCCGACCTGGACGGCACGGGCGTGGGCCTGCACCCGTCGTTCGGCGGTGGGTTGCGGTTGCGCTGGGGCGAGACGGTGTTGGTGCGCTTCGACGTGGCGTACGCACCGCGACCGGCGAGCACCGCCGACGAGCCGCTCGGCATCTACTTCGACCTCGGCCACATCTTCTAGCGAGCTACCGCTTCCCGTCGTCCTTCTCGGGCAGCGAGGCCAGCCAGTGCTCGACGGTCTCGGCCTGCCGCGCCAGGTAGCTGCGGTAGAGCTGGCGGAAGAGCGCGCGGTCGTTGGGCGTCGAGGCGGGCAGCTCTTCCTTCTCGTCGGCCAGCAGCGTGCGGTCGCGCTTGGCGAACCAGCGCAGGTTCGCGCCCAGGTCGGTGTAGCGCTCGTTGGCGTAGAAGCTGAGGAAGCGGGTGCGCAAGGTGAAGGGCGGGAACTCGTAGAAGATGCTGGTCAGGTCGGTGTCGTAGACGTCGTTGGGCATCAGCACCCGCTCTGATTCCACCAGCGCTCCGGGAGCGGCCCCCACGCGTCGTCGCGGTCCGGTGCCCGTGGGCGGGTCGCCATAGAGCGCCGAGGGTCGGGCCAGCGGCTTGTCGTTGGTCAGCCGCACCAGCGCCACCAGTTCATTCTTGGGCACGGGAAAGTCGAGCGCCGAAATGACCACGAAGCGATCGGTCGGCCAGTGCCGCCACAGGTGCAGCGGCGCCAGCGCGTTGTGCACCACGTGCGCACAGTTGTTGCGCACCACGTCCCACTCGAAGGTCTTCTCGCCCTTGCGGAAGGGCTCGTTGGCGGCGTTGAGCGCGTCGACCACCGCGCCCAGCTCGCTGCGCTCCACCGGCACGCGCACGCAGTAGCGATCTCGCCCCAGCGCGATGGCGTAGTCGGTGGCGACCGACATCTCGTACATGAAGGTCTGGTCGTCCATGCCGACCGGCTTGGTGGCCATCACCTCGTCGTGGAAGACGATGCCGTCGAGAATGCCCTGTTCGCGCGCGCGGGCCTGGGTGCGCCAGTACAGCTCGTCGGTCAGCGGCTCGCCCTGTTCGGCCAGCCCGCGGAAGAAGAAGTCTCGGCCCTCGGTGGCCACCCAGTTCGCGTTGCGGAAGTGCGCGTTGACGCTCACCCCGACGCCGACACCGGGCGCGAGCGCGTCGGGGTCACACAGCGCGAGGGTGGGGTAGCCGGCGTCCTTCACCCGGCAGGCGCCGCTCAGGTACAGCAGCGCGTGACCGCCGGGGCCGCCACCGACCACCTCGACGCCGTGGTGGGGCTTCTTCTTGATTTCCGAGAGCGCGCAGTACTCGACGTAATAGGGAAACAGCGAGGTGTAGAGCGGCTCGCTCGGCTGCGTTTCCTTCACGATGAAGCGGTTGTCGAGGCACGCGCTGAAGGCCAGCAGCAGCGCCGCCATCGTCAGTACCGCCGGAATCGTGCGCCGCTGCATCACCAGCTTGCAGCGTAACACTGCCCGGCTCACTCGTCGTCCAGCCCGAGCCCTTCCAGAATGCGGGGCAGGTGCTTCTGCACCCGAGCGGCCCGGGTCTTCGACTGCTTGGGCTGCGAGAAGTGCAGCAGGTACCCGCGCTGTCGACCCGGCGTGAGCGCCGCGAATGCTTCCCGCAGCGCCGCGTCGGCCTGCAGCTCGACCTCGAATTCTTCAGGGCGCTCGAAGGCCTCGGTCTTCTTCAGTTCGACCTTCTTGCCCGCGCGCGCGTTGGCAGTCGCTTCCTTCAGCCATGCCGCGAGCGCCTTCGCGTGCTTTTCGACGTCCTTCACGCTGGTGAACCGCACCTGCCGCGCCGCCTGCACGTTGGGCGTCTGTTGCACCAGCAGGCCCTTCGGGTCCTTCAGCAGCGCGCCCTGGTGGAAGAGCACCGCGCAGTAGTCCTTGAAGCCGTGCATGAGCGCGACGTTGGTGCCCTCGACCGAATAGCAGGGCTGCCCCCACTTGAGCGCTTCGTCCAGACCGCTGGCCAACATGATGGTGCGCAGCGCTTCGAACTCGGCGCGCCAGCGCTTCTGCTTCGAGATGACGGAACTGACGACGGGGTCCATGACGGCTCCTCAGGGCGCGACGGGTTCCTTCCCGTGCGGGCGAATCGATTGGCTGGCCGAATACACCACCAGGCGGGCGCGGTTGTGGTTGCCCATGGGCTTGTGCGCGGCGATGGAATGCCAGGGGTGGAAGACCAGGGCGTCGCACTGCGCCTTGTCCATCAGCGCCTGCGCGGGGACGACCAGGTTGCCCAGCGCGACCGGCACCGATTCGGTCTCGTCCCAAATGATGGAAGAGTTCTCGATCGGCATCTCGATGGGGTCCTTCTGGAACTGCGCGCGCAGGGTGAAGCAGAAGCCTTCCTTCGCCGCGTTGGTGAGGTCGGCGGCCAGGTAATCGGGCCCTTCCTTCGAGGGCTCGCGCTTCTTCTGCCCCGCACACGGCGTGGCCGAAATTTTCACCGCCTGGTGCGCGCCCAGGTGCAGCGGCCCGCCGGTCCAGTAGGTCTCGTTGACGGTGCTGGCGATGGTGCCGGTGCGGAGCAGCGCGTTGCCGCTGCGCAGATGCCCGAGCAGGAAGCCGATGCCCGCGGCCCGCCCGTTCGCGTTGGCGCGCGCGAACTCCATGAACTCCACCGCGTCCTTGCCGACCGGGGTGGGGCTGTTGGTCATCAAGAAGTCCTGCGTGGCGGTCTCGTCGGTCAGGTACTTGGTGCCCGGCACGCCCAGCAGCTTCACCGCCATGCCGCGCGCGTCGAGCTCGTCGTCGGCCTGCGCCCAGCCCACGCCATTCGAATACCGCACGATGACCGGCCACGAGGTGAAGGTCTGGGCGAAGACCCCGAAGCGGGTGCGCTCGGGTCGGCTGGCGTCGAGCTTCAATTCGCCCAGCACGCAGCCGTGCGACTTGGCGTGGAAGCCGCGCAGCACCGTGGCCGCCTGGTGCTTGTCCTTCGCCTCGCGCTGCAGCGCTTGAATCTGTTGCCCGAAGGACGCGATGAGCGCGGCCTCGTCCTTCTCGGTGCCCAGCCAATATTCGGTGTTGAACTCGAGCCGACCGTCGGCAGGCGCGTCTCTGGGCGCGGCGGGTTCGGCGTTGGGGTCGATGGCGTGAATCGAGCGGTCGAGCTGCAACTGACGTTCGGCGTCGGTCAGGTGGGGAGCACAGGCGGCGAAGGCGAAGGCGAACGGCAGCAGTCGGAGCATGAGCGCCCCATGTTCCGGCAGCTTGGGAGCCGCGCCTAATTCATTCTTCGACTCTTCGCTGGCCGCTTGCGTCATCGGGGTCGTCGGGAGTAGACACTGAACCGTATGGTTCAGTATCAGGCAGCCCAGCTCGACGCCTCTTTCGCCGCGCTCGCCGACGCCACCCGCCGCGGAGTGCTCGAGCAGCTCGGTCGGGCCGACGCGTCGATCTCGGCGCTGGCCGAGCGCTTCCGCATGACGCTGACTGGCATGAAGAAGCACATCGGCGTGCTCGAGAAGGCGGGCCTGGTCGCAACGCAGAAGGTCGGTCGGGTGCGCACCTGCACGCTGGGCCCGCGTCGCCTCGAGGCCGAGACCGCGTGGCTCGAGGCCCACCGCCGCCTGTGGGACGAGCGCTTCGACGAATTGGACGTGGTGGTGGCCGCATTGGTCCGCGACGAGAAGGACAAGGAGAAGTCCCATGGACGCAGGAAACGGCAGTGAGCGCGGGAAGCAGGCCACCACCACCGAGCGCGTCGGCGAGCGCGAGTACGTGGCGAAGCGCACCGTCGGTGGGCCCGCACGGCTGGTGTACGAGGCGTGGACCCGGGCCGACCTCTTTCGCCAGTGGTGGGTGCCGAAGTCGTTCCCCGTGGTGCTGGCCGAGTGTGAGCTCGACGTGCGCGTGGGAGGCGGGTACCGGCTGGTCTTCGGCGCACCGGGCACCCCGCAGATGACCTTTCACGGGCGCTACCTCGAGGTGACGCCCGCCGCGAAGCTGGTGTGGACCAACGACGAGGGCGGGGGCGAAGGGCCCGTCACCACCGTGACCTTCGACCAGAAGGAGGGGCGCACCCTGGTGACGGTGAGCGATCGCTACCCGTCGAAGGCCGCGCTCGACGAGGCCATCGCGTCGGGAAGTGTGGGCGCCCTGCCCGAGACGCTGCAGCAGCTCGACGAGCTGATCGCCACCCAGGTGCGGTGAGTTCGATCGAGTCGCGAGCCCGGGTCGGGCAGACTGGCCGGCATGGGTATGTCTTTCGACGAGGCCGCCGAAGCGTTGTACGCGGGGCCATGGGCCAGCTTCACCGCCGAGCGCAAGCGACTGGCGAGCGAGCTGCGCGCGAGCGGTGACAAGCCGGGCGCGGCGACCTTCGGCAAGCTGGGTCGGCCGAGCTCGTCGGCGTGGGCGGTCAATCAGCTCTGGCGTCGCGCGAGATCTGACTGGGACGCGTTGGTCGCGGCGTCGGTGCGGCTCGGGCGAGGCGATTTGTCGGCGGTGAGCGACGAACGCTCGGCGTTGGGTGCGCTCCTCGAGAAGGGGCTCGAGCTGCTGCGCGCCGAAGGGAATGCGGCCAGCGAGCAGACCCGGTCGCGGCTCGAGACGAACCTGCGGTCGATCGTCACGACGGGGTGGGGCGCAGACGGCCCGGGGCGATTGGTGGAGGATCGCCCGCCTCCGGGCTTCGACGCGTTGGCGGGCATGGCTGCGCTGGCCGGGATGGAAGCGGCACCCGCGAGGCCGGCGGGGCTTCAGCTCGTGCCGCAGCCGCCGCCTTCGTCGCACCCGCAACCTGCGCCGCAGTCCCCGGGGCAACCGCCGAAGCTCTCGATTGCGCCGCCTCCCGCGCCGTCGTCGCCCCAGCCCGCAGCGGTGGAGGTGCCGGTTGCGAACCCGGAAGCCGAGCTTTCGGAGCAAGGCTCATCGACGGACGCTCCACCTGCGCCGCCGCCTGCAGAAGACGCCGAGCAACGCGCCCGTGAGCTGGCCGCCGCCCGGGCCGCCGCGACCGAAGCGCAAGCCCAGTTGGACCGGTCCTCGGCGCGCATCAAGGACCTCGAGGACACGTTGGCCGCCGCCCGCTCCCTGCACACCCAGCTCGAAGCTCGCGCGGCCCGGGCCGATCTGGCGCTCGCCGACCTCGGCTAACCCTGGCGCGCCGCCTGCGCGAAGGTATTGAGGCCCCAGTGTTCGGCCAGGCGGCCGTCGCGCACCACGAAGAGGTCCATTACCTCGACGGCGATCGGCTTGCCCGTGGCAGGCAGGCCCATCAGGTCGGCGCTGAAGGTGCCGCGAAAGGTCTTGCGGGTCATGACGCGGTCACCCTCGGCGAGCTGGTCGTGAAGCTCCACCACCAGGTCCGGAATCGCGACGCGCAGCAGATTGAAGATGAAGTGCGCCATGGCCTCACCGCTCGAAGCTCCGGCGGGCGCGGTGTGGTCGACGAAGTCCTTCGCGACCAGCTCGTGGAACGAGGTGCGATGGCCGCCGGCGATGACCTCGGCGTTGAATCGGCGGACGAGTTCCTTGTTCTTCGCTTCGGGGCTGAGGCTCATGGTCACTCCAGGGTGAGGGTGGGTGCTGCGAGGCTTGAAGTAGCGAGCCCCGTCGCCGCCGTTGGACCGGGTCGGGCATCGATTGTGCCGATTCGCTCAAAGTGCAGCCGCCGGGGGTTTGGCCGTTACTGTGCTGGCGATGACCGATTCTTCCCGCGCGCTCGTCACCCTCGACGGCGTGGCCACCACGGCGACCACCCGGCAGCAGCGACGACTGGTGGTCAAGCGCGTGACGACCGAGCACCCGACGCTGGTCGTGGTTCGCCAGGGCTGCAAGCTCCTGCGGCGAGGAGCGCTCTCGCTGAGAATCGACGCCGGCGACGCGGTGGTGATTCCTGCGGGGCAGGCCTTCGATCTCTCGACGAGCCCGGTCGACGGGGCCTTCGTGTCGACGTTGCTGGTCGCCGCGCAGCCGCTCATCGACGAGTTCGCGTCGCGCGAGCGGCCAGCCGCTCTGCTGCAACACGCCACGGTGTTGAGAAAGCTCGACCCCGAATTCCTCGACGCGTTCGATCGTGCGGTGCGAGCTCTGCGCGAACCGGGGCGCGTGCCTCGAGCGGTCGCTGCGGCCCGTGTTCGCGAAGTCCTGGTCTGGCTGGCGCAGCGCGGTGTGTCGTTGGGGACCGTGCCGGTGCCGACCCTGACCCGTCAGGTCCGCGCGTTGCTCGACGAGGCTCCGGCCAGAGCGTGGCGCGCGCGCGAGGTGGCCAGAGCGTTCGCCCGCAGCGAAGCCACCCTGCGTCGACACCTGCGTGACGAAGGCCTGTCGTTTCAGGACCTGTTAATCGACGTGCGCATGTCTCGCGCGCTGGTGTTGCTGCAGGTGAGCGGCCTGCCCATCGGACAGATTGCGTTCGACGTGGGCTACCAGTCGGCGTCGCGCTTCGCGGTCCGCTTCAAGAAACGCTTCGCCCTTTCGCCGTCTGACGTTCGTCACGCCACCGGCGACTGATCATCGCGAATTGTCCTTGGTCCTGAGCGGAGGGGCGGCGATCGTCTCGCCTTCCCTTCCCGGAGACGTCCAATGAGGTTGTTCATTCTGGCTGCAGCGGTGGCGCTGGTGTCGTGCAACGACGGTGGCGCGACTGAGGACGGGGGCACCGGCGGTGGCACGGCGACGGGTGGCGGCTCCTCCACCGGCGGCGGCACTGCGACGGGCGGTGGCTCCTCCACGGGCGGTGGCACTGCGACGGGCGGCGGCTCCTCCACGGGCGGCGGCACTGCGACGGGCGGTGGCTCCTCCACGGGCGGCGGCACCGCGACGGGCGGTGGCTCCTCCACCGGCGGTGGCACCGCGACGGGAGGTGGCACTGCAACGGGCGGCGGCACTGCGACGGGCGGTGGCACCGGATCCGACGCTGGCGTCACCGGCCCGGGCAACCCGCTGGGCTGCACGCTGGCCGGACTCTGGGGCGCCTCGCGCACCATCACTGGCGGCACCACGCTGGCCGTCGCGATGAACGGCAACACCAACACCATCACGCTCGATCGCACTGGCGGGACCTTCCCCTCGGTGCACGTCGACGGCACGTTCGCGTGGGACGTCACCACCGGTCACATCGACTTCGTCAACACCGCGGTGATGACCACCGACACGGCCTTCGACGCCTGCCTGAACGTGATGGGCACCTACGCGCTGACCTTCAGCGACTGCACGCACTTCACCATGGCGACCATCAGCGACACCTGCCTCTCGCGGCAGATCTGGGCGCCGAACTCGACCATCACGCACCAGTAATCAGAACTCGTGTCGGGCGGGCGGGTGCCAGTGGCGTGAGGTGTAATGGAGCGCTGGCATCTTCCCGAACCGCGCCTCGAAGACCGCGAGGGCCTCGCTGGGGTACACGGTCTGAATCGAGCCGTCCCAGTCCTCGCCCATCTGCTCCTCGAGGCCGTCGAGCATCACGCACTCGAGCGCGGGCAGGTTGGTCGCGCCGACCAGTCGACCCTGGTCTTCGACGGTCAGCCGGGTGCAGCGCAGGTCGAGGAACTTCAGCTTCTTCAGTCGAGGGCTCTCGAGCAGCGGCGTCACGATGCGGCCATCGACCGGGTCGAAGTGCGGCCCGGTCACGTTGAACGACAGCGAGACCAGTTGCTCGAGCCCGGCTGACTGGAACAACGCCTGCGCCGTCTCGGGCTTCGTCGCGTGGGCGAGGTCGAGGTGCCGAATGGGCGCCAGCTTCACCAGGTCCTGCCATTCGCGCGCGAAGCTGGCCGCGTCGACCACCACCCACTCGGGAAAGCCCCGAACGAAGTACCAGTCGATCACCCGCTCGGAGATGGGGCCGGCCCAGGCTCGTTCATGGCCACGCAGCAGGTCTCTCATTTCCAGTCCGTCAGACCGAGGCTTGCGCGCACGGGCGGCAGCCAGGCCTTCGAGCTGACTCACCACGTAGCGTTCGCGGTCGCCTCCCCACAGCCTGGCGAGCGCGAGGCGCGGTTCATCGTCGTCCGGGCGGGCGACGACCTCGGCGAAGAGCTCGGCTTCGGTGGGCACCGCGCGATGATGCGACACCCGAGGGAAGCGGTCGAGCGTGACGCCGCGTGCCGGTCGGTCGTGCTTGACGCTCCGTGGAACGTCGTTTCCAATTCGCGCCCGCTCCCCGACATCAAGGTGGTCTTCATGGTCAGCAGTCGCTCAACTGGCGCGGCTGACGAAGCGGCCCTTCCATTCGAAGGGCTCGGCGCTCCACACGGTCGAGGGCACCACTTCGAGGGTGGTGACCTGGGCGGGCAGGCCGTCGAGCAGCGCGTCGCGCGCCTCGGTGGTCGACGAGGGCCCCAGCCGTTCGTGATGGAGCCTGGCGCGGGTGGGGCGCTCGCGATCGACTTCGAGCCGGAAGCCTTCGGGCAGAAAGCCGTCACCGCACAGCCCCACGCTCAGGAAGCGGGTGGTGGCCATCAACTCGGAGATCGCCGGAACGGACGGAGCCGGGTCGTCGTCCATTCGGCCGAAGGGCGAGGAATACGGGTCGAGCACGGTGACGCGCTCGAGCCG
>CAIWFK010000603.1 GCA_903911905.1 uncultured Myxococcales bacterium | reverse complement strand
CGCCCGACCGCATCCTCTCGACCTGGAAGGACGTGCACGGCATCGACACCTTGAACAAAGAGGTGCTGACGCCGCACTGGGAAGCCATCGAGAAGCGCCTGCACATCGCCGAGTGGCCGCTCGAGAGCATCAACGAGAACAACCGCATTCTGTGGGACGGCCTGGGCAAGCTGAACTACGAGCGCGGGCTCATTCGCCGCAACGTGCACAACTGTCTGAACCTGGGGTACTGCGGCCTGGGCTGCCCGGTCGACGCCAAGCAGTCGATGCTCGTCACGTTGCTGCCCGACGCGGTCGAGAAGGGGCTCACCATCTACGCCAACACCTCGGCGCGCACGCTCGAGTGGTCGGGCCGCAAGGTCTCGGCCATCAAGGCCGACGTGCTCGACCCGGTGAAGAACCGGCCCACCGGCGTGAAGGTGACGGTCAAACCGAAGCTGGCGGTGGTCAGCGGCGGCGCCATCAATTCGCCCGGGCTGCTGCTGCGCTCGGGGCTCGACTCGGAAGGGCGCGTGGGTCGCCGCACCTGGCTGCACCCGGTGGTGATGATGCTGGCGAAGTTCGACCGCGACGTGAACGCCTTCGCCGGCGCGCCGCAGAGCGTGTTCTCGCACCACTTCATCGAGCGCGGGCCCGGCAAGGTCGGCTTCTTCCTCGAAGTGCCGCCGGTGCAGCCCATGCTGGCCAGCATCGTGTCGACCGGCACGGGCGCGGTCACGCAGGAAATGCTCAGCGACCTGCCGAAGATCAACGTGATGCTCGCCATCACCGTCGACGGCCTGCTGCCCGAAGAAGAAGGCGCCACCGTGCGGCTGAAGGACGGCGGCTATTCGCGCTACGCCATCGAGTACAACTTCCTCGACGCGCACTGGGAAGCGTTCCGCACGGCCTGCAAGGAAATGGCGAGGGTGCAGTTCGCGGCTGGCGCGAAGAAGATCGTCTCGCTGCACCTGGACCCCGTCGAGCTGACCAGCCCTGACGACCTCGACAAGCTCGACCGCGCCGCGTGGGAAAAGGTTCGCGTGAAGATCGCCACCGCCCACCAGATGGGCGGCTGCGTGATGGGCAAGGACCCCGCGCGCTCGGTGGTCGATCCGCTGCTCAAGTACCACACCATGGACAACCTCTTCGTGGTCGACGGCTCGGTGCTGCCCACCGCGCTGGGCGTCAACCCGCAGGAGACCATCTTCGGCATTTCGCGCTGGGCGGCGGGCCACATCGCCGCGGCGGTGTGACGGTGCTGTTGGCCCTGGTGCTGGCGGCGACGCCCGGGCTCGACGCGCGGGTGGTCCAGTTCGCCGGCGCCACCTTCCAGGTCGTCACGCTCGACACCACGAAGCTCGACGTGGCGGTGCGACGGACCTGCGACGACGCGAAGCCCTGCGAGACGCTCGCGCGGGCGAAGCAGGGCCGGGTGTTCGCCACCAACGCAGGCATCTTCGAGCCGGGCCTGGTGCCCACCGGGCTGTTGGTGGAAGGGGGCACCCAGGTCTCGCCGCTGAACACCGCGAAGGGCGAGGGTAACTTCTTCCTCTCGCCCAACGGCGTGTTCTTCGTCTCGCCCCGAGGCGTGCCGATGGTGCTCGACACCGCGTCGTACGCGCGCGCCCTGCCCACGGTCACCAGCGCCACCCAGTCGGGGCCGTTGCTGGTGCACCACGGCATCATCAATGCGGCCTTCACCGAGGCTTCGAAGAACGTGAACGTGCGCAGCGCGGTCGGCGTGCGGGGGCGTGACGTCGTGGTGGTGCGCTCGGTGGGCGAGGTGAACTTCTTCACCCTGGCCTCGCTCTTCAAGCTCGAGCTGAGGGTCGACGACGCGCTCTATCTCGACGGGTTCATCAGCGAGTTGGTGGTCGACGGGCTCGAGCCGGCCAGCAAGCCGTTCCGTTCCTTCGCCGCGTTCCTGGTGGCGAAGCCCCGATGAGGTGGGCCCTCGTGGTGCTCGCCTCGGCGTGCGCGGGTGTTCCCCTGCGCGTGGTGAGCACCCCTGCCGCGCTGCCGGCGGAAGCGCTCGAGGGCACGTGGCAGGTGCGGGCCACGAACTTCCCGATGTGGCTCGACGGCACGCGCACCGCCCCGTCGTTCACGTATTCGCACCTGCGCCGCGACGGCGAGGAGGTGCGGTTCGACGACACGGTGGGCTACCTGGAGCGTGGCGTGCCCGGCACCATCGAAGGCGTCGACACCCAGCACCCGTCCGTGGCGACGCACTTCACCTGGCGCGGCCGCGGGCTGCTCGCGCTCGTCTCGAGCGAGTGGGACGTGGTGGCGCTCGACCCGGCGGGGCAGTGGGCCGTCATCGCCTTCACCCCGACGCTCTTCACCCCCGCGGGCGTCGACGTGGTGGCCCGCGGCGCGCTCGACGACGACACGCTGGCGCGCGTGCGCGCGCTGCTCGACGCCGACCCGGTGCTCGGACCGATGGCGCGGGGCCTCACCCGTCTGCCGTGAGGGCGCGGCCAGCCCATTCTGTGTGCAGTCCAGCACCGACGTGTGTGGGCCACGTTCCACAGAATGCGCGCTGGGGTTCGTCAGAGGTTGCCGTTCTTCATCAGCACCCAGAGGGTCGCCGCCACGTCCGACGGGCAGTCGAACTCGCGCCGGGGAAAGGGTCGCGAGCGAATGACCCCCTGGGCGCGAAAGGTGTGCAGACTTTCCCCACGCTTCGCCCGGCGCGGCACGAACCTCATCGCTGCGCGATTTCACGACCTCGAGCCGGCCCACGGCCGAGGGGCTCAGGCGTGACGCGCAGAGCGTCGGGGCCCGACCACGACCGCGCTCCTTCAGGCCGTCAAGCGAACGACCGCGCCGACGCCCTCGGTCGTGACGGTGTCGAGCGTGGTGGGGTCGCGGGTCCACGCCTTCGCCAGGGCGATGACCGTGCTCTCGTGACTGGCCCGCTCGGCGCGCTCGTCGTCGTCTTCGGTGGGCTCGGCGAACGAGATGTCGAGCGCCTGCTCTTCCGGCGTGACCTGGCCCACGTCGTAGACCGTCTCGCCATCGGAGACGCACCAGGCGCGCTTCACCGCGCCGCCTTCCGTCACCACCCACATCGCCGCGCTGACGCCGCGGTGCGAGCCGAAGCCGTACACGGCGCGGCCGAGCTGCGCGCTCAGCTTCGCCAACCGGTCGAGGTCCTCACGTCGTTCGAGCGGCGCGTGGAGCACGAAGACCCACCCGGCGACGGGCGGCGTGACGAACGCGGTGCGCCCTCCGATGGGCCCGTACGCGCGCTCGAAGCCGCTGTGCCAGTTGCTCGGCGCCGAGCGCCCAATCAGCCCCGCGGCTCGCAGCCCCTGCACCACCTCGTCCGCGCTCGTGGCCTTCACTGCGAGCCACGTGCACTTGTACCCGAAGGCTCGTGGGCGATCGGGCGTGGTCTTCACGCCCAGGAAGGTCAGAGGGCCACGCCACCATCGCGCGAGCAGCAGGGCGGGTACGCCGACCACCGCGAGGCTCATCGCCACGGCCCAGGTGTCACTGGGTTTCATGCGCGGCTCACTCGTCGCCTGCCGAAATCGTCACCGTTTCGTTGGGTCTGACCACCACCGGCACTCTGCGCTTCTTGCCCTTGAAGGCGATCTCCACGTCGTGCGCACCGGCGGGCAGCGAAAGGCCCTTCGAGCCCTGCACCTCGATGGGCGTGCGCGACCCGTCGATGGTCACCATCGCGAAGGGAATGGCGTCGGTCACCTTGATCGAGCCCGAGGCGCGCACGGCGGTGACCGCTTTCGGCTTCACCGTCGGTTCCACCGCGGGCTTGTCGGGCTTGGCCGGCGTGACGGCGACCTGCGGAGCGCCCGCGTCGACCACTTCGGGCGTTTCGGCGGGGCCCGCATCCACCACGACGGCGCGAGTGGGAGCCGGCGTCGGCGAAGGAGTCGGCTCCGCCACCGGTTCAGGAGGTTGCTGCTTGGGCATCGCCGGCCTGACGGCGATGGGCGTGGGGGTCGTCACCGCTGCCGGCAACGTCGGCGCGGGCTCGCTGGAGTTGCCGAACGCCATCACGCTCAGGGCTGCCAACACCGCCGTGGCCACCAGTCCTCCGAGGACCAGCGGCACCGACGATCGTGGAGCGCCCGGTTCGGCCGACGTCACCTTTTCCGGCTGCACCGTCCTGGTGGCGCCGCCGCCCGTCGAGACGTCGACCACCGGCAGCGGGTCGAAGCGGCGCGAGGCCGGGCCCGACCGCAGCGCCGGCTTCTGCTCGGCCAGGCGCGCCAGCGGCGGCTCGTCTGGCACGGCGCCCATCTCGGCCGTCTTGTTGGCCTGCGAATCGATGACCGCCGCGCGATCGGGCAACGTCGGCTTCGGCGTGGCATGCGCGGGCACCGGTCGAATCGGCGTGCCGGTCAGCGTCATCTCGGGCTCGACCGGCTTGCGGTCGGCGAAGTGGGTGCTGCCCACGCCGAAGTCGTCGGCCGGCGCCACCTGGTCGCGCGGAGCCTCGGCCGGCTGCGGGTCGAACTGCTCGTGGAAGACCGACTGCAGAAAGGGGCCGACGGCGGTGTCGTCCATCGACTGGGCGTGCTGCAGCACGAAGTTCGCCAGCGCCCGCTCGAGGTCGAAGGCCCGCTGGAAGCGCTCGTCAGGCACGCGCGCCAGGGCCTTCATCACGATCTCGTTCAGGTCGTGGGGCACGTCGGGGTTGAGCCGCTCGGGTGGCGCGATGACGCTTTCCTGCACCGCGCGCAGCACTGCCACGTCGCTGTCGCCGTCGAAGAGTCGCCCACCGGTCAGCAGTTCCCACAGCACCACGCCGAGCGCGAAGATGTCGGTGCGCGCGTCGACCCGCTCGCCACGCGACTGCTCGGGAGACATGTAGGCGAACTTGCCCTTGAGCATGCCCGGCGCGGTCTGCGACGAGGTGGCCTTGGCGATGCCGAAGTCGGTCAGCTTCACCGCGCCGTCGAAGCTGAGCAGCACGTTGTGCGGCGTCACGTCACGGTGCACCACGCCCAGCTTCTGCCCGCCTTCGCTCAGCCCGTGGGCGTACTGAAGGCCGCGAGCGACCTGGGCGATGATCTCGGCGGCCAGGGTCGGTGGAAAGGGAATGCCCGACTGCTTGCAGCGCTTGCGCAGGTCCCACAACGAGGCGCCGCGCACGTATTCCATCGCCAGGTAGTAGGTCTCTTCGTGCTTTCCGAAGTCGAAGATCTGCACCACGTTGGCGTGGTTCAGCTTCGAGGCCAGCCGCGCTTCGGCGATGAACATCTGCACGAACTGCGAGTCGCTCGACAGGAAGCTGCGAACGACCTTGATCACCACGTCCTTCGAGAAGCCCTCGGGGCCCACCGCGTGCGCCAGCCAGATCTCGGCCATGCCGCCTTCGGCCAGCTTCTTCTGAATGACGTACCGGCCGACCGTGGTGCCGGGTCCGAGCATGACGCCGCCCTCCCTGGGACAGTCGGAACACTTTAGCAAAAGGTCCAGTCGCTGGCAGGTTCACTTCAGGCCCGGTGCGGACTATGGCGTCGCCCCATGCGCTCCCTGATGGTGGTGGTGGTGGCGGTCTCGGCTGCGGCGTTCGCCGGCAAGAAGACGGTGGTCGTCGGCGCCGGCGACTGCAAAGACGGCGTGTTGCTGTCTGCCATCAAGGACTTTCAGGACGCCTCGCGCCTGCAGTTGAAGGGTGACCTGCTCGAGCCCGACGCGGTGCTGCGTGCGGTGCGGCCCCAGGCCACGCGCAGCATGGACGACATTTCGCGACAGGTCGACACCGCGCGCTCGCTGCTCTACGGCGGGCAGAACGATCGCGGCCTCGAGCTGGTGCAGGACGCGCTGACCGAGCTCGAGCGCGCCTCGCCGCAGGCCCGGCCCTGGGCGCTCACCGTCGCCGCGCTGGTGCTTCAGGCGCAGATGCTCAAGAACCTCGATCGCCCGAAGGACGCGGCCGAGGCCTTTCGTCGCGTGCTGCGCCTGGACCCCGCCTTCAAGCTCGACCCCGACAACTACCCGCCCAGCACGCTGGCGGCGCTCGACGCCGTGCGAAAGGAATTGGCGCGGGTGAAGAAAGTGACGCTGCAGGTGGTGGCCATGCCGCCGGGCGCGCAGGTGATCATCGACGGTCGCGAGCTGGGCCGCGCACCGCTGAAGCTCGAGCTGGTGCCGGGCACGTACCGGGTCGCGCTGCTCTCTCAGGACGCGGTGTCCTTCCCGCATCGCGTGAACCTGCAGCGCGCCGAGACCCTGCAAATCGACATGGCGTTCGAGGGCGCGGTCGCGCAGCAGGCACCGTTGTGCGTGAACGCCGAGCTCGATTCAGCGGCGGTCAGCCTGGCCTCGAGCGTGGCGGGTGAACAGGTGGTGGTGGTGCGTAACGCGGCGTTGCGGGGCAACCCACCGTACGTGACGGGCACGCTGTACGAGGTCGGTCGCGCCGAGCGGGTGCGCAACGCTGGCGTGCGGCCCGAGCAGTTGAAGGACCTGATGCTCTATCTGTTCACCGGGAAGCCAGAGCTGACCGCGGGCGCGGTGGTCGAGAAGGCGCCCGTGGTCGAGAAGACGCCGGTGGTCGAGAAGACGCCGGTCCTCGAGAAGACGCCTGAGCCGGTGGTCGACCGGCCGGTCGCGCCAGCGCCGGTGCCGCCTGCGGTGGCGAACGTGAGTTCGGGTGAAACGCAGACGTCGACCGCGCTCAAGGTGCGCAGCGCCGTGGGCTTCACCACCTTGTTCGGAGGCGCGGCCCTGGTGGTGACTGGCGCCGTGATCTACGCCGTCGGCGGGGCCGATCGCTCGCTGGTCGCGCAGTCGCGTGACGCGAGCGGCCGCTTCGGACCCGCCTTCGACCAGCCGCTGCTCGATCGCGTCGACGGCAACACGGTGCTCTCGTTCGCGCTGATGGGGGTCGGCGTGGGTGCCGCGCTCGCAGGTGTGCTGACGTTCGCGCTCTTTCCCGGCAGCCCTGCGGTGGTGGTCGCGGCGCCGACGCGCTCGGGTGGCGCACTGGCGATCAGCGGGTCGTTCTGACGAGCCTCCCTCGTCTTGCGAGAGCTCGACTGCGTATCGAACTCACACCCCGAGCCTGACGGACCTACACGTGACGCGTCGGGCATGGCTCGGGGGCGGGTGGTACGGCATGCTGCGCGGCCATGCGATCGATCCGAGTGGCGCTGATTGGGTTGCTGCTGAGCTGTGGAGGGATCGTCAGCGATCTCGATGGCGGCGCTGATTCCGGTTCTGCAACCGGCGGTGGAGCGTCAACCGGCGGTGGGACTGCAACCGGCGGTGGGACTGCAACCGGCGGTGGGACTGCAACCGGCGGTGGGGCGGCAACCGGCGGTGGGACTGCAACCGGCGGTGG
>CAIWFK010000602.1 GCA_903911905.1 uncultured Myxococcales bacterium | reverse complement strand
TCACCCCATTGAATCGGTGCGGGGTGATCAGTACGAATGAGCCTCGCTACTCCCCGGGGGAACCACCATGAGCAGGCATCACCACGCACCGCCGCCGTCTCTTCCCGTACCGCACCCTTCGACCTCGTTCTCGAGCTCGGCGAGTGGCCTCAGCCGGCCCATCACCGCGCCGGTGCCGACCGTGTCGAGCGAAGTACACTTCCTGGTGCACGCCGCGATGGACGAGGTGCAGCGCCTGGCCCGCGAGCGCGGCTGGTTCGACCGCGGCTTCACCTCGCTCACCATTCCGTGGACCGAACTGCACGTCACGCTCGACGGGTGGAAGACGGTGAAGGTCATCAGCAGCAACGACGTGCCCTGCCCGGTGGTCAACGGCTCGTACCTGCTGGCCAACGTCCCGCCGGGCGTCGAGGTGCAGTTCGCGGTGCACGCCGGCATCTCCTGCCATGCGCCACACGACACCGCCGGTGCACGCGACACCGCCGACCTCTGGTTCAACGCCGGTGGCCGCAACTACGTGCAGACCACCACCTGACGCACGTCAGACCACGATGCCTTCCCACCGGCTCACCCACTTCTTGGGGTGGAACGGGGGAATGGCCTTGGGCGCGAGCAACGGCGAGGGCGTCTGCCAGAAGCTCTTGAAGGGCTTCTTCACCCCCGTGACGTAGGCGTCCATCAAGAAGCGGAAGTCGCAGGCCGAATAGTCCGACAGCCACTGGTCGAGGTCGTCAATGCCCGCCTGGTGGAAGAGCTGCATCGAATAGCGACACGCTTCGGTCTCGTACTCGACCAGCTTCTTCTTCATCTCGTCCGACGGGTTCGGGTACAGCCGGTAGCCCAGCTCGCGCGCCGCTTCGCTGGTGTTCCACTGCACGGTGTGCCCGAAGAGATGCGCGATGATGAAGAGCGCGCTCTCGATGTCTTCGGCGTAGTCGACGTGAATCTCGGCACCGTCGAGGTCACCGGTGAACGGGTTGGGCACGTCTCGAATGCGCACCGGAATCTCGTACGTGTCTTCGATGTAGCGCTCGAGCACGTTGAAGACCTGCCGCATGCGCTCCTCGGAAGGAACCGTCATGGTGGGCATGCTACCAGCGCGCGGGCGCCGACAAGTCGCAATCACGAACGCCCGGGCTAGGGTCGGGCGCGACATGTCGCTTCGCCTTCTCAGAGTGCTCGCAATTTCCATGGCGTTGGCCACGACGGCCTTCGCCGACGCCGTGCCTGGCTTCGAGCTCGAGCGCTTCGCTCCCAACCCGGGCGCGAGAGAGACGCTGGGCCTGTCGACCGGAGACGGGCTGGCGGCCGGCTCGCTGCGCGTCTCGTTGCTGGGGCACTACGAGCGCGACCCGCTGGTCTTCACCGTCGCGGGCGTGCGCAGCGGCGCCGCCATTTCCTCGCGCGTCACCGCGCACGTGCTGGCCGCCTGGGCCTTCACCGACTGGGCCGAGCTCTCGCTCTCGTTGCCCATCGTCGCGTGGCAGCAGGGAGACGACCTGTCGGCCATCGGCCTGAGCCGGCCCGCCACCACGGCGCTCGGCGCTCCGTGGCTCACGGGCCGCTTCACGCTGCTGCGCCAGAGCGCGGGCAAGCCCCTCGACCTCGCGGTCTCGCTGGGGCTGGGCGTGCCGCTGGGCTCGGCTGCGGCGTTGACCCGCGACCCGGGCGTGGGCCTGGCCTTCGCACCGTCGGTGGGAGCCGGGCGCGCGCTGGGGCCGGTGCGCCTCGGCGCGAACCTGGGCGCCACGGTGCGCGGCAGTGAAGTGCTCACCCCCACCGCGTCGCGCATCACCGACGAGGTCGGGCCGTACTTCTCGTACGGCGTCGCGCTGTCGACCACCACCCTGCCGGTGCACCTCGAGGCCACGCTGCGCGGAGAAGTGCCCTTCACCCGCACCTCCGCGTCGGCCGAACTGCTGGTGGGTGTGCGCGTACCCTTCCTCGCCCTTTTCGAGGTCAGTGCGCTCGGTGGACCGGGCTTCGGTCACACCCCCGGTACGCCCGCCTGGCGCGCGCTGCTGGGCCTGGCGTGGACGCCGTCGTTCGCGAACCAGCCGCCGCCCGCGCCGGTCTGCGTCGAGGGCAAACCGTACGTGCTGAAGGACTGCCCGGCGCTCGACCTCGATGGAGACGGCGTGGCCAACGGCGCCGACCGCTGCCCCTCGCAGAAGGGCGTGGCGTCCCAGGCGGGCTGCCCCGACGTCGACGGCGACGGCGACGGGGTGATGGACCTGGCCGATGCCTGCCCTGCGGTGAAGGGCCTGGCCCAGTTCAAGGGCTGCCCGCCTCCCGATTCCGACGGCGACGGCCTCGACGACCTCGACGACCACTGCCCGAAGGAGCCCGGCCCGCTCGAGCGCCAGGGCTGCCCGGTGAAGGACCAGGACCACGACGGCCTCGAAGACGACGTCGACGCCTGCCCGACCGAGAAGGGCGTGGCCGAGCTCAAGGGTTGCCCCGACCGCGACACCGACGGCGACGGCGTGGTCGATCGGCTCGACAACTGCCCGAAGGAAGCGGGCCCCGCCGACAACCAGGGCTGCCCGAAGGCCAACAAGCAGTTGGTGGTCATCACGGCCGACAAGATCGTCATCAAGGACAAGGTCTTCTTCGCCACCGGCAAGTCGCAGATTCTGGCCCGCTCGTTCGGCTTGCTCAAACAGGTGGCCTCGGTGCTCGCCAGCCACCCCGAGCTCACGCACCTGCGCATCGAGGGCCACACCGACGACCGCGGTGCCCACGAAGCGAACGTCACGCTCAGCCAGAGCCGCGCCGACGCGGTGAAGGCCTTCCTCGAGAAGGCCGGCGTGGCCACCACCCGACTCGAGGCGAAGGGGTTCGGGCCCGACCGCCCGGCCGACACCAATTCGACCGAGAAGGGCCGCGAGAACAACCGCCGGGTCGAGTTCCTCGTCGTGCAGGAATGAGCGCCTGCCTCACTTCTGGTCCTCGAGCTCGGCCCGCCGGGCCTGCGCCTTCAGATGGTAGGCGTCGTCAGGCGGTGTGACTGCGATCACCTGGTCGAAGAGCGCGGCGGCCGAGTGGGGGTCGACGTCCTTGAGCTGGTAGGCGCGCAGGTAGAGGTCCTTGACCTGCGCTCGCACCTCGTTGATCAGCGCCGCCGCCCCTGCATGGCCCGGCGCCAGCTTCGTCACCTGTTGCGCCAGGCCCACCACGCGGACCCACTGCCCCCTGACGCGTGCCTGGTCCGCCTCGAAGAGCCTGGCGACGTCGAGCGGTTCCGTGGGTGCGGGCGGTGACAAGGCGGGGAGCATTCGACTCACACCACAGTGAGTGTCGCCAGCGGGTTTTTCCGTCACCGCCCCTTGCGCGTCAGCGGAACCCCGCGTCGTTGCTGAAGACCAGGTCGAAGGTCACGGTGCCAGTCGCCGGCGGCAGGGGCGAGACCACCACCTCGACCGAGGCCACGTGTCGCCGGTCCAACGTCACCGGGCCAAATTCGCTCTGCCACCCCGCCGGCGCCGACCACAGCGTCACGGCGCGCTCGAAGTTGCCGGTGAAGGGCGTCGCCACGGGGAAGAGGCGCACGTACTCGCCGGGCTTGAGCCCGCACACCGTCACCACCGGGTTGGGGAACCAGGTCGAGGTGCCCCACCCGCCGGCGGCCGGGTTGATGAGCCCCGAAGGCAACGCGAGGTCGAGCTCGAGCGCCGCGCTGGCTGCGCTCAGGTCCCAGGTGAGCCCGGGGGGAGCCGAGAGCGACCACACGTGCCAGGCTCCGCCGCTGCCCACCCACGACGGGTTGAGCCACGCCATGGGCTGTGCGCCCGGCTCGGCCGCCAGACAGCGCGGCGGCAGGTGCGAAGGCGTACCGGCGTCGACGATGGCCAGGCGCACCGCGCGCACCGAGCCCGCCCGTACGTCGAGCACCGAGCGCGGGCCGCCACAGCCGGGCGCGTCGTCGACCACTCCGTCACAGTCGTTGTCGAGGCCGTCTCCACACAGCTCGGGCTGGGGCGCGACGCGGGGCACACAGGTGGGGGCCGAGTGCCGCGTCACCGGGTCGAGCACGCACTGCAACCCGCCGCGCGCACACACGCCCTGCAGCCCCACCGGCGTGCAATCGAAGACGCCGCCGTCGAAACCGGGCGTTTCGACGTCGGCGAAGGGTGGGTCGTCGGCCAGGCCGTTGCAGTTGTCGTCGACCCCGTTGCAGTACTCGGGCGCACCGGGGTGGGCCCCCGCGTCGAGCGGCGCGCAGTCGCCGGGGCGGTCGACCGAGCCATCGGGCTGCGCGCAGGCTTCGAGGACGCAGCCGGCGTCGCAGTCGTGGCCGTAGCCATCGTGGTCTTCGTCGACGTACCAGCGCGTGCGCAGCAACCCGTTGTCGATGACGCCGTCGCAGTCGTCGTCGATGGCGTTGCAGCGCTCCGAGGCGGTGGGCGAAATGGTGGGGTCGGCGTCGTTGCAGTCGGTCGCGGTGCTGACCCAGCGTTCCTTCACCGGTGCTGCGCAGAAGGGGCGCCCGGTGGCCGGGTCGCCCGCGCCGTCACCATCGCGGTCGCGGTAGAAGATGGTGGCCGCCTGGCCGTTCGCGCACACCCCGCCGACGGGAAGGGTGGGGCACGCGGGAGTGCCGCCGGGCAGGCAGCACACGCCGTCGTCGCAGGTCAGGCCTCCCGCACAGGTGTCGCCCTCGGCGCAGGCCCACGGGCCCGACACGTTCCACGCCGACAGGCAACCCGAGCCCAGCGCCATGAGGGCCAGCGCGACCGTCACGCCCCTCATCGGCTGAACCCCGCGTCGGCCGCGAGCGAAATGGTGAAGCTGGTGGCGTACGAATAGACGACCAGCTCGACCCGCTTCACCCGCGTGGTGTCGAAGCCCGAGCCCTGACCGATGAGCCACGGCGTGCCGACCGCCTTGAGCTGCAGCGCGCGCGAGAATGACGTGTCGTCGCCCTTGAAGCCGTCGAGCGGCGAGATGAGCCGGTACCGCATGAGGTCGGTGTCGCTGCCGCACAAATAGACGACGGGGTTGAGCCCGTCGCCGGTGCTGGGGTTGCCCCAGGCACCGCGGGTCGCGTCACGGCCGACCGCGCTGGCCTGGAAGATGACGCTCATGGTGGCGTTGGGGTTCGACAGGTCCCACAACTGCCCCGGCGGAGCTTCGACCGACCAGACGTGGAAGCTGCCCGCGGTGCCGCCCTGCCAGGTGCCGTCGGCGAGCGCGGTCTCGGCCACGCCGGGCTCGTTCTTCTGACAGCGGGTCGACAGGTTGGTGGTCGACGTCAGCCGCTGGGCCGCGTAGGTGGCGCCCGGCACGCCGAGCAGCGAGACCGGCCCGCCGCAATCGGGTGGCTCGTCGGTCAGCCCGTCGCAGTCGTTGTCGACGCCGTCACACACCTCGCGCGAGGGCGTCAGCAGGGCCGCGCAGGCGCGCTGCACGCCGCCGTCGGTCTGCACCTGGCAGCGGAAGACGCCGCGCTGGCACTGGCCGGGCTGGCTGGTCAGACAGGGCAGCGCCTGCGCGGGCGAATCGACGTCGGCGAAGGCGCTGGCCGGCTCGTCGGCGTCGGACACCCCGTTGCAGTTGTCGTCGAGCCCGTTGCAGGTCTCGGGCGCTCCGGGGAACTTGGTGGGGTCGAAGGGCGAGCAGTCGGAATTCGACGCGACGTAGCCGGGCGGCGCCGCGCAGGCCGAGAGCGCGGGTCCGGCGCCGAAGCCATCGCCGTCGACGTCGGCGAAGAACGGCGTCTGTGGTGAGAGCCCTTCGTCGATGACGCCGTTGCAGTTGTTGTCGCGACCGTCGCACTGCTCGGCGCCGCCGGGGTGCACCGAGGGTTGGGTGTCGTCGCAATCGGTGCCGGTGGTCGACCAGGTGCCGAGCAGGGGCTGAGCGCAGCGTTCCGACGCGAGCCGCGGGTTGCCGTAGCCGTCCTGGTCGGCGTCGACGAACCACAACTGCGGCGCCGCGCCCGAGGCGCAGGTGTTGTTGGGCGATGGCAACGTCGGGCAGGCCGGGGTCGAGCCAGGCTTGCAGCACACCCCGTCGTCACAGGTGAAGCCGGTGGCACAGGCGCCCTGGGGGCTGCACGCGAAGGGGCCGCCGACGTCCCATGCCGAGAGACACCCCGTCAGCAGCACCACCGTGAAGCAGATGAGACGCACGCGCAGCCCGAGCATGACACACCCCCGCGCGACCGGCCGTCAGTTCAACGGGCGGGAAGGCGCCGGCACCAGGCCCGGGTCAGAAGGTCCCCGAGAAGGCGAGCCCGCTGGTACCGGGCGAGAGCATCAGCCCGGCGTGGAAGGCTTCGTACTTGTCGGGCGGCTCACCGATGATGAAGAGCACCACGCTGGTGATGGCGGCCAGCCCGGCCAGGCCCAGGCACGCGAGGCCCACCGCTTCCGCCGTCTGCACGTAGGCGCGGTATTCGAGCGCCTTGGCGCGCAGGTCGACGCCCATGTCGACCTGGAGGCCCTTCGAGAGCGCGGTCTGGTACGCGAGGAACGAGCCGGTCTTGTCGTTGACCGAACCGTACGCGCTGTCGGCCAGCAACTGCGAAACCGCGAACCCTCCCACGCCAGCCACCGCGACCCCCAGGCCGACCCAGGCCAGCAGGCGGGTACGCCCGGTGCGACCTTCGTAGGCAGCGATGGTGTCGGGGCTGGGCACGAGGGTGAAGTGCGCATCGACGACCTGGTCGACCAGCACCTTCACTTCCTTGCGCGAGACGGTGAAGCCGTCCTTCGAGACCGACACCAGGTGGGGGCCGCCGGCGACGGTCTGCGCGGGCAGCGGCGTGGTGCCGACCAGGGTGTCGTCGATCTTCACCGACGCGCCGACCTCGGACGAGGTGACGAGCACCTTGCCCTGCTTGCCCTGCAACTGCTTGCCGACCAGCTTGAGCACGGCCTGCGGTACTTCCTGCATCAGCTTCGAGTCGTTGGGCGCGCTGACGGTCGAGTTCGAGCCCTTGCCACCGGTGACGGGCACCAGGTTCAGGAAGAGCGTGAGCTGACCGCCCGCCTTCGAGACCCTGCCGGTGAGCACGTAGTCGTAGGTGGTCAGGTCCGTCAGGTTGGTGTTTCCACAGTTCTCGCACCCCAGCAGCGCGCGCTGTCGCTCGACGCCCAGAATCACGCGGGTGGCCTGCGCGCTGGTGACGCGGAAGAGCTCGAGGCGCTCGACTTCCTGGGTGACGACGGTCGAGAGCGCAGCCGCGAGGTCGGCCGAAATGCCCGCCTCGGCGGCGAAGTCCATCACCCCGATGCCCGGCAGGGGCGTGGCGGCGGCCGAGGGAGGCTCGGGCACGGCGGCTGAGGCTTCGGACCCTGCGGCGAGGAGCATCGCGAGGGCGGCGGCAGTCAACATGGTGGTTTCCCCCGGGAAGAAGACGAGAGGAAACCGCAGTCACGGCGAAGACACAACGAAATGGTGCCGTGATCTGAAGCAATCGTGGTGTCGGGCGGTTAGCTGTGGCGCCGTGCAGCCTTTACTCAGACAGAACACTGCGGCAGAAGCCGGTGCCGCCATGCTTCGCTTCCAGGCCGACCGGCGGACCCTCTTCCTGCTCATGTGCTTCGGCGCGCTGTCCGCGACGGCGTGGGTGCTCGACCTGCATGGCCTCGCGGCCGCCCTGGCCTGCGTGGTGCTCTGCATCAGTTCGTGGATCTGCGCAATCATCGCCCACAACACGGTGCATTCGCCGGTCTTCAAGAAGCGGTGGATGAACCGGTGGTTCCAGGTGTGGCTGAGCCTGTCGTACGGCTTCCCGGTCAGCGAGTACGTGCCGGGCCACAACCTGTCGCACCACAAGTTCACCCAGCACGCCGAAGACGTCATGCGCACCAGCAAGGTGAACTACCGCTGGAATCTGATGAACTTCCTGCTCTTCTTCTTCCACGTGGGGCCTGGCGTGACCGCGGGGAACTACGTCTACAAGCAGGCGATGAAGCAGCGGCTGCCCCAGTGGAACCAGCAACTGATGTACGAAATCGTCGCGGTGTGGGGGGTGAAGGCGGTGCTGCTGCTGCTCGACTGGCGTCGCGCGCTGCTCTTCTACATCGTGCCGCACCTGTTCGCGGTGTGGGGCATCACCACGGTGAACTTCCTGCAGCACGACGGCACTGATCAGGAGCACCCGGTCAACCACTCGCGCAACTTCGTGGGCCGGGTCTTCAACTGGTTCACCCTGAACAACGGGTACCACGGCATTCACCACGACCACCCGGGCCTGCACTGGAGCCTGCTGCCAGCGGCCCACGCCGAAAAATTCCACCCCACCATCGACCCGCGGCTCGAGGAACCCTCGCTGGCGCGCTACATGTTCAAAGCCTTCATCTGGCCGGGCAAGCGCGTGAGGTACGACGGGTCGCCGGTGGTGGTGACCCAGGTGCCCGACAACGACTGGGTGGCGGCCTCGCGCAGCACCGCGCTCGAAGACCTGGGCGCGATGGGTTCGACCGACGCCCTGGCCTGATCAGTCGGCGTTGGCGCCCTTCTCGAGCGCTTCGTCCATTCGTTTTTCCTGGGTGTTCTCGATGCGCTTGGCCGCCTGCCTGGCGCCCTTGAGCGCTTCGGGCGGCGTCTGGTGCTGCACACCGTCGACGTTGGTCAGGTGTTGCCCGTAGACCACCTTCCACGCCACGAAGGTGACCACGGCCAGGCCCAGCACCAGCGAGAGAATCTTCCCCATGACGTGATGATGTCACACGTCCCAGTCGGGGAGCGACGTCAACCGGCCTTCGTGCAGCCGCCACGCGCCCTGAATGCCCTCGCGAGCCGAATCGAGCCCCTCAAGCTTGCGCGCCGAGACCTCGTCGCGCTCGTGGCAGAAGAGCACCAGCTCGCGCAGCCCCAGGTACACCCGCCAGGGGCCGGGGCCGGCGGCGCGCTCCATCTTCGCCTGGTGCGACGGCGTGAGCAGCCGGGACGCGTCGTGGCCGTCGCCGTGCGCCAGCGCCCACAAGCCAGTGGGGGTCGCCGACAGCCGCAGCGCGCCCTGCTCGAGCTCGAGCGCACGTACCTCGGTGGGCCGGGCCTCGAGGTTCTTCCACGCCGCATCATCGAGCTGCTCGAGCGAGATGCGCAGCGCACCCAGCACGCCCTCGGGCACGTAGAGCACCACCTCGGGGTCGTCGATGGCGTAGAAATGCCACAGCCCCGCGGGGCCCTCGCGCCGCGCCGTACCGAGGCCGCGCTCGAGAAAGGCCGAGTCGCGCACCACGGGCAGCACCTTGGCCAGCACGTGCAGGCGGCCTCCGGGCAGGCCCAGGCTGCGCTCGGCCAGGTCTCGGGCGAAGAGCTCGACCCCTTCGGCCACCGAACGACCCAGGCGTTGCGATTCGTGGAAGAGCGCGTCGAGCTCGAAGCGCGCCACCCCACCCTTGCCCAGGCGAATGAGCAGCTGGTCCTTCTGCACCAGGTGCGGCGTCGACTGGGCGCGCAGCCGCTCGGCGAGCGCGCGGGTGAAGTCTTCGAGCGTGGGGCCTTCGTTCAGCTCGGCGGGCGCGGTGGCCTCGACTTCGGAAAACAGCAACTGGGCCTCGGTATCGAAGGGGTCGACCCGCAGCACCTGCTCGAGCAGGGCGCGGGCCCTGGGCCACTCGGCGCGGCGCAGGGCGATGGTGGCCATGGCCTTCATCGGCTCGGGGTCGTCGGGGTTGAGCGCGAGCGCGCGGGCCAGCGGGGCCTCGGCCTCGTTCCACCGCTCCAGGCTGATGAGCGCGCGGCCCAGCGCCAGGTGCACCTGCAGGTCGCCGGGGAAGTCGCGGCGAATGGTCTCGAGCAGGCCCACGGCCTGGGTCAACTGGTCGGCGTTGATGAGCGCCTGAGCCACGGTGGTGCGGAGCAACGGGCCACCTTCCTGCTGCGCGGCGTGCCGCAAGAGGTCGAGCTCGCCGTCGCTGAGCGCTTCACCGTTCCACACCTTGACCCGAATGCGATCGAGCTCCACGGGGCCGACTCTAGGCGACCTGGGCGGGCTGGGCGCAACGGGTCAGCGGCTACCTCGGCGCGACGGCCAGGTACGAGCGCGGCCAGGTCGGAAGAGCGACCCCTTCGGCCTGGGCGTGGCGGTTGACCAGCGCCGGGTCGGACAGGAAGGGCCGGGCCATGGCGCAGAGGTCGGCGCGCCCGGCGCCGATGATGGTGTTGGCGTGATCAGCCCCCTGCACCCCGCCCACCGTCATCACCGCGATGCCCGCGCCGTGCTTGACTGCCTCGGCGAACGGCACCTGGTACATGCGCCCGTATTCGACCTTCGACTCGGGCACGTTGCCGGCGGTCGACACGTCGACCACGTCGCACCCGCGGGCCTTCAGTTCGCGACAGAACTCGACCGATTCCTCGACCGTCTGGCCGTCGGGCAGCCAGTCGAACGCCGAGATGCGCACGAAGAGCAGCCGGTCGGTGGGCCACACCGCGCGCACGGCGTCGAAGACCTCGAGCGGAAAGCGCCGGCGCTTCTCGGGGGTACCGCCGTACGCGTCGGTGCGGCGATTGGAGAGGGGCGAGAGGAAACTCGAGAGCAGGTACCCGTGCGCCAGGTGCAGCTCGATCACGTCGAAGCCGGCAGCCAGGGCCCGCTTCGCCGCGCTCACGAAGTCGGCGGTCACCCGCGCGAAGTCGCCTGCGTCCATTTCCCTGGGGGTGTGCCAACCCGGGCGGAACGGCAGCGCCGAGGGGCCGAGGGTGGCCCACGGGCGCTGGTCGGCCTTCAGCGCCGAATCGCCTTCCCACGGCCGCTGACACGAGGCCTTGCGACCCGCGTGCGCCAACTGCACGCCCACCAGCGTCTGCCCGTGCTGGTGCACGAAGTCGGTCACCCGCTTCCACCCCCGGGCCTGCTCGTCGTTCCACAGGCCGGCACAGCCGTGGGTGATGCGCCCGTCGGCCGACACGTTGGTCATTTCGGTGAAGACCAGCCCCGCACCGCCGGTGGCGCGCGCGCCCAGGTGCACCAGGTGCCAGTCGTTGGGCACGCCGTCGACCGCCTGGTACTGGCACATGGGCGAGACCACCACCCGGTTCTTGAGCGTCACGCCTCGAGCGGGAAAGCGCATCGGCACGAAGAGCGGCGGCACCGCACGAGCGTCGGCCCGAACGGGCACGCCATGGGCCTTCGAGAACGCCGCGTCGGCCGCGGCCACCAGCTTCGGGTCGCGCGCGCGCAGGTTGTCCCAGGTGATGCGCTTGCTGCGCGTCATCAGGTTGAAGGTGAACTGGGCCGGCGACTGGGTGGTGTAGCGCGCGGCGTTCTCGAACCACTCGAGGCTGGTCTGCGCGGCGTGCTGCAACCGCTCGACCTCGGGCCTGCGGGTGGCCTCGTAGTCGCGCAGCGCGGCCGGCACGTCGAGCCCCGTCTTGCGGAACGAGGCCACCAGCGCGATGGCGTCTTCCATGGCCAGCTTGGTGCCCGAGCCGATGGAATAGTGGGCGGTGTGCACGGCGTCGCCCATCAGCACCACGTTGCCGCGGGTCCACTGCGCGCAGCGAATGGTGGGGAAGGTGCGCCAGATGGACTTGTTCGCGCACAAGCGGTGGCCGCCCAGCTCGGTGGCGAAGAGCTTCTCGAAGAACTCGACGGTCTGCGCTTCGGTGGCGGCGTCGAGGCCGGCGCGCTTCCACACCTCTTCACGGCATTCGACGATGAAGGTGCTGCGCGCGCCCGAGGGCTGCAGGGGCTGCTGGGTGAAGGGGTAGGCGTGCACCTGGAACAGGCCGTGCGGCGAGTCCTTGAAGAGGAAGGTGAAGGCCTCGAGCGCCTTCGTGGTGCCGAGCCAGGTGAACTTGCACTTGCGCCAGTCGAGCGAGGGCTGGAAGTCGGCCGCGTAGCGCTCGCGCACCGGGCTGTGCACGCCGTCGCAGGCGACGACCAGGTCGGCCTGGGGCAACGGGTCGGCTGGCAGCTCGCGCTCGAAGTGCACGGGAATGCCCAGCTCGGCGCAACGCGCCTGCAAGACGGCCAGCAGCTCGACGCGGGCCAGCCCGCAGAAGCCGTGGCCGGTGGACACGGTGCGCTCGCCCTGCAGCCAGACCTCGATGTCG
>CAIWFK010000601.1 GCA_903911905.1 uncultured Myxococcales bacterium | reverse complement strand
GTGGACACGGTCATCAAGGCGAAGCTGCTCGAGTCGAAGACGCTCATCGAGCAGGCCGCAAGCAATACGAAGGAGCAGTTCGCGACGTCGCCCGACATCGACAGCGAGCTCGTTGGTGCCATCATGGCGGCGCTCGATGCGCACAACACGATGAGCACGCAGGCGCTCAACTCGGAGACGGTGAGGGCCGGGCTTAAGGACATCCTGCTCAACTACGCGAGCCTATGGGAGGCCCTGCGTGCGAAGGCGGGGTAGTCGTTTCCAACTCACTCGGTACCGGTTGGCGGAACCGAACCCCCGCCTGCTCCGGGCGATGCTGGCTGCGCTGGCATCAGGGGGTGGGGAGCTACCTGCGCGACGAGCGTTCGCCGGAACACAGCTGTCCAGTCATCGCGGCCGGGCGCTTGGTGTTCTACGACTACCGAGAGGGCTCCCGCGGTGTCGAATCGAACACTCCAGAACGAATGCAACGAACTGTGGAACAGCCGAGTGAACTCGACGTCGACCGCATCTGTTCTCGAAATTACCGTACCGTCCTCAGCGAGCAACGAAACGCGCTCACGTGCAGAGGGCGATGGGTCACCGCTCCGCTCGCTTGAGACGAGCACGTGAATGCGCGGGAGCAGGGCGGGCAAGCGCGGCGCATAAACAACGTCCAGAATGTTGAACGCAGTGATTCGACCTGTAAGAGCGTCGATAGAAATTCCCTCGCACACGACGACCGCGTTGACCTGGGACATTTCCTATGCCGCCTGCGCCAAGCCGCCATCGAGGGCGCTCGCATCGTCAGGCCACCGAGCACCAATCGACGTGCCAGGAGGGCTGAGCAACCCGGAGACTTCGATGCCCATCACTTGCTCGATCGGGTCCGCAAGTAGCGCGAGTTGGTGCGTCAAGCCTCCAATTACGGCAAGCACGTCATACCTCGACGACTTCAACGCGGCCGCACGAGCACCCTTGATTTCGAGGACGACGCGCACGACTTCGTCGGCGTAGTGCATCATCAGGGCGTCATCGAGGTCGCCCCACGACTTGAGGACGCGCGGCAGGTTCTCCGCCGTGTTCTTGAGGGCGTTGGTGAAGGTGTCGAGGTCCATGGTCGGTCGTTACCTACAAAGGTATAATACGCATCTTCTTCCATGCGCGGTGAAGCTCGAAGATCTTCTGCTCTGGCTCCGAGTACCCCGAAACGATTGCGCGTTTTCTCGCGTTGTAAACGACGAACACCGAGTGACCCGGCTGCGCGACGATCTTCGCGCCCGCTGGGAGCGCCCCAACCGCGGCGACGACCGATGCCAGCGGTGCCCCGTAGTTCTCGCCGACTTTCACTCGAGTGGGGGCGGTCCCCGCTCCCCTCAGGTCGTTCAGGTAGTCTGATGGAAGGGTTCCTGCGATCCATCGGCCCTCTTTGATCCGCTTGACGGTGTGGGCTTCGAGGCTGGTGAGAACCGTCTCATCGACGATTTGTTCCCCGGTTGTTGGATGCGGGCATCCCGCAATTGGAGTGCCGATCGCCGCCCCTTCGGCTGCGGTGTGTCGGGTCAAGTCAAACGGAGCTTTGCCAACGTGCAAAGCGATCGCGGTCCCGTCCCCTGAGGGCGCCGGTTCGACGGTGCGGGTCGCCAGACCAATGATTCTTTCGTCCATCCCCGTTCCCCCCAGTTTCAGAACTGCGGGCATGTACCTCGCTGGCGCATCGAAATTCAAGATGGGGCGAGGCAGCCGGATCGTCTTGTTGGCGCGACGTGGCGGCGTCGCCTCTCACCGCGCCAGACCGCTTCTCGATCGCGCTTATCGGAGAACCGAGGTGAGCCGGCGGCTCAGCGCCCGCCATCGGTACTCGGTGCCGCGCGCCGCGGGGCCTGCTTGACGTGCTGCTCGAGCCACCGCACCTGCTCCCAGAGCACGTGCAGCACTGATTCCCGCGCGCGGTACCCGTGCGCCTCGACGGGCAGCGAGACGTACCGCACGGTGCCGCCCAGCCCCTGCATCGCGGCGAAGAGCCGCTCGCTCTGAATGGGGTACGTGCCGGCGTTGTCGTCGGCCGCGCCATGAATCAGCAGCAGCGGCTCGTTGATGTCACCCGCGTAGCGGAAGGGCGACATGCGCAGGTAGGTCTCGGGCGCCTCCCAGAAGCTGCGCTCTTCCGACTGGAAGCCGAACGGCGTCAGCGTGCGGTTGTACGCCCCGCTGCGCGCGATGCCCGCCCGGAAGAGGTCGGAGTGCGCGAGCAGGTTCGCCGTGGTGAACGCGCCATAGGAGTGCCCGCCCACCGCCATGCGGTCGCGGTCGCCCACCTTCAGCCGCACCAGCTCGTCGACCAGGCTCGCCGCGTCGGCGCACAGCTGCTCGACGTAGGTGTCGTTGGGCTCGGCCTTGCCTTCTCCCACGATGGCGAAGCTCGGGTCGTCGACCACGGCGAAGCCCTGGGGCAACGAGAACAGCGGGCCGTCCAACCAGGGCGTCGCGAACTCGTACGGCGAGCCCTGTACCTGCCCGGCGTTGGCGGCGCTCTTGAACTCCGAGGGGTAGACCCAGACGAGCACGGGCAATGGCGCGTCGGTGCCTGGCCGGAACCCCGCGGGCAGGTAGAGCATGCCCGAGAGCTTCTGACCGTCAGGCCGCGACCAGCGAATCAGCTGCTTGGTGACGCCAACGAGCTCGGGCACCGGGTGAACGAAGCGCGTGAGCTGCTGCTCCTTCCCTGACACCGACAGGAACAGGTTGGGCGGCGTGCTCACCGTCTCACGGGTCATCAGCACCTCGCGCCCGTCGTCGTCGAGCACGGCCTTCACCCGGGCCACCTGCGCCCCCTCGCTGCGGAACAGCCGCTCGGCCTTGCCGGTGGCCGGGTCGACGCGATCGAGGAAGGGGCGATCGCCCTCGGCCGACGCGCCGTCGCCGGTGAGCAGCAGGTGCCCCTTCGAGGTCAGTTGCAGCACCTCCTTGCCGGCGGGCGTGCGCGTGAGCAGCGGCTGGCCAGGGTCATGGTAGCGGTCCTCCGAGCTGCGCTCCCACAAGAGCCGCGGCGCGGTGCCCGACACGCCAGGCGCCACCGCCCAGGTGCGCAAGGTGCGGTCCTTCCACCAGAACTCGGTCACCAGCGCGAGGCGATCGCTGCTCCAGTTCGCCTTCTGGTAGCGCGTCTTCAGCGTGGCGACGACGGTGGGCGTGCCGGTGAAGGGCGCGGCCAGGCACGAGAGCTCGTCGCGGATGCTCGCCGCCCGCCTGGGGTCGCCGCCGTCCTTCGCTTCGACCCAGCACACCGTCGCGCCCACGTCGGCGCGCCACATGAACTCGCGGCGCCCGGTGCGCACCGCGTCGAAGTCCACCGGGACTTCCTCGGCAAGCGGCAGGTCGGCCAGCGTCGAGACGAGCGTGCCGTCCAACTGCCAGACCTCGGTGCGCACCGGGAAGCGCTCGAGGGCGACCTGGTACGAGAAGGGGCGGTGCGTCGACGAGACCAACAGGAACGCGCCGCCAGGCGAGGGCGTCGCTTCGAGCACCAGCGCTGGTGTGCCGACGTTGCGCCGCGTGCCGTCCAGGCCCAGCACCGCCACCTGCGAGCTGCCGTAGAACTCGAACTGCAGCGCGTCATTGGGAGTGGTCAGCAGGTTGGGGTTGGTGCGGTGGGGCTTGCGGGTGCCATCGTTCTCTTGCACCACCGGGCCGGTGGGCACGTTGCTCGGCGCTGGCGGCGGCAACTGGCCCTCGGGCACCACCAGGCACACCAGCGCCTTCGAGTCGGCCAGCCAGCGACACGGGCTGCCGAACAGCGCGTTGAGGTGCGCAGGTGAGACCCGCGAGGCCACTGCCGTCTTCACGTCCGCCACCCACGCCGTCAGGCCGTCGTCGAGGGCGACGTTGAACGCCACGCGCGTGCCGTCGGGCGACCAGCTCACCTCGAAGATGCGGGCGTTGGCGGGCAGCCCGGTGATGGGCCGCGGCGTGGCAGTGGCGGCGCGCACGTCGAGCAGCTCCAGCGCCTGCATCGAGGTGCGGCGCGAGCGGGTGCGGCTTTTCGGGTTGAGTCGCAGGCCGGCCAGCCGCAGCTCGGGCTCGGCCAGCTCGGCGATCGAGGGGAAGGGGCGCGGCGTGGCCAGCAAGACCGTGCGCCGGTCCGGCCCGGGAATGACCACCGGGGTGGGCCGAGCTTCGACGAAGCGAGCCACCGCCGGCGGCGGGCGCTGATACGTCAGATCCTCCGCGCGAGCGGTGAAGCCGAGCACTCCGACAAGCCAGAGCACGAGCGTGGGGCAAGGGCGCATCAGGCCGATATAGCCGATGGCGCTCCGACGGGGCTCACCGGCTGACGGCGGTGACTCACTCTCGGACTGCCGCAACGGAAAGTGCGTCGGCGGCTTGCCCGATGCGCTCCAGAAGCGCTCGCTGCTCCTGATCGGAGAGGTCGTGCCCGAGCCCTGCGAATTCGTGCAGCTCGGCAACGTACCCAGCGTGCTGCAGTTCGGCGATCGAGGCCCGCGCGCTCCGCGTCGGCACTGCCAGATCAACGTCGCCATGAAAGGCCATGACTGGTGGAAACGCCCTTGGGCGGGGCCGTGAACTGATCGCCGCAGAAGGGTAGAGCGACGGCGGCAGCATCCCGCTGATGGGGAACGCGGCCGCCAGCGACTCGGGGTGGGTGACCGCCAGCGCAAAGGTCATGATGCCGCCTTGCGAGAAGCCGGTGACGAGCGGTTTGCCGAGGGTGGGGCGCGCGACCACCAACGCGGCAAGCACGGCGGCGAGTCGATCGGCCTCTCGCGTGACCACCGGGGCGGCGACGTCTTCGCGGACCGAGTCGTACCAGAGGTATTTGCCGCCGCCTGGGTGGCCGTAGGGGAAGATGAGGCGGGCAGGGCGGCTGTAGCGTTCAAACAGGTACAGCATGTCAGCCGGGTCGCCGCCCATTGGGTGCAGCACCACGATCATCGGCAGCCGGTCGTCTGCACGACTTCCGCCCGTCACGTGCTCGAGGTATCGCACGCCCGCGAGCTCGCCCCTGCGTCGTGATCGGCCGCGCCCCGGTGCTCGCATCGGGCGCGAGGCTGCCCCGGGAACAGCCCACCCCGGCCAGCAACACCATCGCTCCGAGCAGCGTCTTCCGCACGACGGGTACTTGCCTCAGGCCTGGCGAAAGTTTCAACGCCACCTTCCGCGTCTGGTGCCCTTCCTGCGCGAACGACACTCCGCCGACTTCTGGTGCTTCGACCGCCAGGGGCAGGTCAGTACGCCCAGTAGGATCTCGCCGGCACGTACTCGTACGGGTAGAGGAAGCTGTCGTTGAACCACAGCTCGTCATTGCGAACGGCGCTCCACTGCCGCCGGAAGACCTTGCCACCCAGCTCGCGCATGCGCGCATCGACGATCGACGTGCCCGACTCGTCGACATCGGCGATCACGGCCCATTGACCTGCGCCGAGCACGAAGCTCGCCTCGCTGAGCGCCTGGCTGCGCGTCTCGGCGCGCCCGAGGTCCGTCGCCGCACCAATTCCCGCGCCTGCGACCGCGCCGATGGCGACGCCGATGGGGCCGGCGAACAAGCCGAGCAACGCACCGACGCCGACGCCGATGGCGGTCGACAGGGCAGGGTGGGTCTCCTTGGAGGCGACCTGAAACTGCCCGAACATGTCGCGGTAGACGACCGCGGTGCCGTGCACGGTGACCTGTTCGTCGCCGTCGAGCAGCCAGAGGGCGTGCAGACCCTCGTAGGCCCTGGCGGTGTCACTGAAGACGACTGCAAGGTAGTTGCGCATGAGGTCGGTCCTTTCAGGACTTCGCGTGGGGGGCTGGAGTGGTGCGCCTGATCGCCACGGCTTCGCTGACCTTCCGCGCCGCCGACTGCGCCGAGCTGAGCGCCTGCCGGAACGAGGTCTCGGCCTCCTGCCCGGTGGCCTTCAGCCCCGCCGCGACGTGCTGCTCGGTCGACTCGATGAAGGTCTTCGCTTCGGTCAGGTGCTGCTTGATGCTCTCGCTTTCCCCCGCGAGCGAGGCCTGGAGCGAGGTCGCGACCGCCTTGGTCTTCTCGGACAGGGCGTGCAGGTTCTGCTTCGTCTTCTCGCCCCGCGCCGCGATCGCGTCACTGATCGCGCCGTTGAGCTCCTGCGCCGCCGCGCGAACGCGATCGAGCGGGTCGAGCTTCTTTTCCTTGCTGGGGATGGTGCTGGCGACCTTGCTCTTGTTGGGCGTGGGGTTGGGCGTGGGGTTGGACTGGTGTTCGACTTTGTGAGGCTGCGTCATGGGCGCTCCGTGGTGTTCCGTTTGGGCCGTCACGCGCTTCGAGGAGCATGGGCCGTGCCGCGCACGGTTCCCTCGGGAACGCGCCCGTCCCCCTTCATTGTGACCGTGCTGGCCGGTCGATTGGACGTTCGAGGGGCGGCGGTGCCCGGCTGGTTCAACGGCGTGGCGCGTGCAGGCGAGAGGCACACCATGCACATGCCTCGCGTTGGTCTGGTCCTGATGAGCGCCCTGCTGTTGTCTTCCTGCGCGACCGCGCAGTTGCTCACCACCTGGCAGGCTCCGGGGGTGACCGGCGTGCGGTTCACCAGGGTGCTCGTGGTGGCAATGGTGAAGAACGAGAGCCGCCGTCGCGCGGTCGAAGATCGAATGGTGGCCGACATTCAACGGCTGGGCGTCTTCGCCACGCCGTCGTACCTGGTGAGCCCGGGCGCCGACCCACGTGACGTCGACGTGGTGAGGGCAGCGGTGCTGCAAGGCGGCTTCGACGGCGCGGTCACCTGGCGCACCATCGCGGTCAGCGACGTGACCCACTCGGTGCCCACCGGCCTCGGGTTCTGGGGGTATTTCGGCTACGGCTGGACCGCTGAATTCGACCCCGGTTACCTGCAGACCGACCGAACCGTGCGCGTCGAGACCATGGTGTATTCGGTGACGTCGAAGAACGATCGGCTGATCTGGTCGGGCATCAGCGAATCGGTTGACCCGAATTCACTCGACGGGCTGGTCGACGGCGTGGCCGATGCGACCGTGGCCTCGATGCGCACGGGCGGCATGTTCGCGGTACGCTGAGCCGTCACTTCTTTGAGGCGGGCGTCGGAGACGGCGCCGACGACTTCGCCTTCGGCGGCGCGTTCTTCACGTACTTGTCGAACCAGCGAATCTCTTCGAAGGCCAACTGCTCGTTCGACTCCATCGCCGCGTACCAGTGTGGCTCGTGCGGCAGCATCACCAACCGCGCCACGCCACCGTTGCCGCGAATGGCCTCGTACAACTTCACCGCCTGCAACGGCGTGGTGCCCGGGTTGGCATCGTCGGTGCCGTGCATGATGAGCAGGGGCGTCTTCATCTTGTCCGCGAAGAAGAAGGGCGAGACCTTCAGGTACACGTCTTGCGCCTTCCACACCGAACGCCGCTCGTTCTGGAACCCGAAGGGCGTGAGCGTCTTGTTGTACGAGCCGCTGGTCGCCACGCCTGCGCGGAAGAGGTCGGTGTGCGTCACCAGGTTCACCGTCATCAGCGCGCCGTGGCTGTGGCCGGTGACGCCGAGGCGATCGCGATCGACCACGCCCAGCTCGACCGCCTTGTCGACGGCGGCCTGCGCGTCGTCGGTGAGCTGCTCGAGGTACGTGTCGTACGCCCTGGTGGGGTCGCCGACGATGGGGAAGGCCGCGTTGTCGATGATCGCGTACCCGGCCAGCAACAGCAGTCGATAGTTCCCCAGGCGCGTGAAGACCTGGTCGGACCCGGTGACCTGTCCCGCGGTCTTCGCGTCGGCGTAGTCGAGCGGGTAGGCGTACAGAATGGCCGGTACGCGCGTGCCTTCCTTGTAGTTGGGCGGCGTGTAGAGCGTGAACGAGAGCTCGGTGCCGTCCTTGCGCTGGTACTTGACCAGGCGCTTCTTGATCGGGCGCACCGCCGGAGTCGGGTCGGGCAGGTGGGTCAACGCGCGAATGGTCGAGGTGCGCGTGGCGTCGCCTTCCTTCAGTGACGCGGCCGGCACCGGCGCACCCAGCGTGCGCACGAAGGCATTGGGCGGGTCGCTCGGAGACTGGTGCCAGGTGATGAGCGTCTGGTTCGCCGCATCGGCGAAGGCCACCGCGTATTCGAGGCCCGTCTTCTCGCTGCGGAACAGGCGCTCGGTCTTGCGCGTCTTCAAGTCGAGGCGATCGAGGAACGGGCGATCACCCTCGCTCGTCGCGCCCTGGCCTCGCAGGAAGACCGCGTCGCCGTCCTGCTGCAGCACCCACTGGCCGTTGGGCAGCACGCGATACATCGGCGAGCCCGGGTTCTGGTACTGCTCGTCGGTCGACAGGTCCCACAGCAGGCTCGGCTTCTGGGAAGGGTCGTCCACGTTCAGCACCCAGGTCTGCTGCCAGTGCCGATTGGCATCGTACTCGTGGCGCAGGGCGACCTGCTTCTGCTCGGCCCATTCGAAGCCCGAGAAGCGCTGCACGGTGCGGGTCAGCTCGGTGGGCGCCGCGGTGAACGGCGCCTTCGAGGTCATCACCCGATCGCGCGCGGGCACCTTCACCGCCCAGTCGCCCTGGTCGAGCGCTTCGGCCCACACCAGCGTCGAAGGCTCGGTCGGACGCCAGGTGAAGTCGCGCGG
>CAIWFK010000600.1 GCA_903911905.1 uncultured Myxococcales bacterium | reverse complement strand
TTAGGCTCGCCCTGGGGTGCCTATTGCAACCATGAATGATGAAAAGGCAGTACGTGCGCATCTTCCCGTCGGACGAGGGGCTGATCAGCGAAGCCAGCACCCCTCTGACACCCTCACCCAGCCGCCGCCCACTTCCGTTCGTCGTGCTGGCACCCGCCAGCGGTCACCGGCACACGGCACCATCGGCTCGCCCCGGCGGGAGCTCACCCGTTGGCGAGCGGGGTCAGGTACTTCCCGCTGAAGCACGCCGAGCAATACGTGGTCCCCTCGGGGTCCTTCGCGGCCGCGTGCAGGCCGCCCAGCGACAGGTACGCGAGCGAATCAGCGGTCACGTACTTGGCGATTTCGTCGACGGTGTGTGACGCCGCAATCAGCTCCTGCCGGCTGGGAGTGTCGATGCCGTAGAAGCACGGCCACGCGGTCGGCGGGCTCGAGATGCGCAGGTGCACTTCCTTCGCCCCCGCCCCCTTGAGCATCTTCACGATCTTCCGCGACGTGGTGCCCCGCACGATGGAGTCGTCGATGACCACCACCCGCTTGTCGCGCAGGGTGGACTCCACGGGCGCGAGTTTGAGCTTCACCCCGAAGTGCCGAATCGACTGCTGCGGCTCGATGAAGGTGCGGCCCACGTAGTGGCTGCGAATGAGCCCCACGTCGAAGGGAATGCCCGAGGCCTCGGCGAAGCCCACCGCCGCCGCCACGCCCGAGTCGGGCACGGCAATGACCACGTCAGCCGCGACCGGGTGCTCCTTGGCCAGTTGACGGCCGAACTGCTTGCGCGTCTGGTACACCGACTGGCCGAAGACCTGCGAGTCGGGCCGCGCGAAATAGACCATCTCGAAGATGCAGCGGCCCGGCGGCTTGCGCGCAAAGGGAAAGCTCGAGCGCAGCCCGTCTTCGTCGATGACCACCATCTCCCCAGGCTCGATTTCCCGCAGCAGCTCGGCCTCGATGAGGTTGAGCGCGGTGGTCTCGCTGGCGATGACGTACGCGTTCTTGAGCCGCCCCAGCACCAGCGGGCGGAAGCCGATGGTGTCGCGCACGGCGACCAGCTTCTTCTCGGTGAGGAAGAGCATCGAGTACGCGCCGTCCAACCGGCCGAGCGCCTCGACCACCTTGCCCTCGAACGCCGCGGCCTTCGACCGGGCGATGAGGTGAATGACGTTCTCGGTGTCTGAATCGCTCTGGAAGATGGCGCCCTGGGCCTCGAGCTCGCGGCGCATGTGGTCGGCGTTGACGAAGTTGCCGTTGTGGGCGACCGCCATCTGCCCGCCCATGAAGCTGACCTGGTAGGGCTGCGCGTTGCGCACATGGCTGCCGCCGGCCGTCGAGTACCGCACGTGGCCGATGGCCGCCTTGCCCGGCAGCCCGTCGAGCACCGGTTCGTTGAACACGTCGGCCACCAGGCCCATGGCGCGGAACGAGGCGAGCGTGGTGCCGTTCGAGGCCACGATGCCGCCCGATTCCTGCCCGCGGTGCTGCAGGGCGTGCAGGCCCAGGTACGTCAGGTGGGACGCTTCCTCATGCCCGAAGATGCCGAAGACGCCGCACATGATGGTTTTCCTTTACCGGACCTGCGGTGAAGCGTGGTTGATCGTGTCTTCTCAGCTTCGGCTGCTACGCTCAAGCAGTCCCGGGTGTTTGGGGGAGGCCCACCCGGGGGCAACCGAGCGAGAACAGCTCCTTCGAAAGGAATTTGCACACCGTGCCGCCAGCCGGGGTTGACCAGAGTGGACGGGTCTCGGCCCTGTACCGGAAATACGGTCCGGCGATCTTTTCGCGCTGCCGTCGTCTGCTGAAGGACGACGCCCTCGCCGAAGACGCCACGCAGGAGGTCTTCGTGCGGGTGCTCAATCACATCGAGTCGGCTCCCGACGACGCCGCGGCGCTGGCGTGGATCTACCGCATCAGCACGAACTACTGCCTGAACCAGATTCGTGACCGCTCGCGTCAGGCCGAGCCGACCGCGCCCGAAGAGCTGCCCGAAGCGCCGGGCGAGCACCCCGAGACCGGCATGATGGACCGCAACCTGGCCATGCAGCTGATCGACCGCGCGCCCGAGAAGCTGAGGGCGGCCGCGCTGCTTTATTACGTCGACGGGCTCGAGCAGGAACAGGTCGCCCAGACCCTGGGCATCTCGCGCCGCACCGTCATCAACCGCCTGCAGGAGTTCGCCGAACGTTCGCGCAAGTTCGTCACGCGCGAAGGAGAAGACGCCTCATGAGTGCCCCGGCGACCAACCAGCGTGGCCACCTCTCGAGCGAGACGCTCGACCTGCTGTTGCTCTCGGCGCTCGCCGCGCCCGACGCCAACGCCGCCAAGGAACACCTGGACGGCTGTGAGCGCTGCAAGGACGCCTGGCGCGAGCTCAACGAAGACAAGCAGCGCTTCGACCAGTTCGTCTTCGCCCGCACCCTGCCCAAGGTCGAGGCCCGCGCGGCCGCCCAGAAGGCCGGCTTCTTCGCCAGCTTCAAGCGTCCCTGGCTGATTCCGGCGTTCGGCGCGCTGGCGGTGGTGGTCATCGCCGTCATCGTGGTGAAGGAAACGGGCGGCGGCACCCAGACCGAAGACGATGTGTACGTGGGCATCAAGGGCGGCGGCCCGTCGCTCGAAATCGTCGCCCAGCGCGGCGAGTCCACCAGCACCTTCGAGGTCAGGCGCGGCGTCACCCTTCAGCCGAAGGACCGCATTCGCTTCGTGGTCAACCCGGCCAACGCGAAGTACCTGCTCATCGCCTCGCGCGACGCGGCCGGGGCCTTCAGCGTGTACCACCCGTTCGGCGCCACCGAATCGGTGCGCCTCGACTCGCGGGTGCCCCGTCACCTCGAGGTGCCCAACGCCGTCGAGCTCGACGACACCCTGGGCGCCGAGACCGTGGTCGCCGCGTTCTCGGACGCGCCGATCAAGGCCAGCGAGCTCGAGGCTGCGCTCAAGGCCGGTCAACGCACCCTGCCCAACGCCACCCTGGTCTTCGTCGAGCTGACCAAGGCGCGGCCCTGAGGCCGACCATGCGCAGGCTGCTGCTCGTCATCGCGCTGCTGGGTGCGGCCACGGCCTCGGCCGAGACCCGGCGCCTGGCCATCGTGGTGGGCAACAACGCCGGCAACGGCGAGCTGGCGCCCCTGCGCTTCGCCGAGAGCGACGCGGGGAAGATGGCGCGGGTGCTGGTGGAACTGGGCGAGGTCAACGCCGACGACGTGATGCTGCTGCAGGGCCGGCACGCCGACGAGCTCGAGAAGGCCATCGCCGAGGCCCGCGAGCGCATCGCCTTCTTCAAGCGCAGCCCCGAAATCCGCACGGTGTTGATGTTCTATTTCTCGGGCCATTCCGACGGCGAGGCCATCGAGCTGGGCAACGAGAAGCTGGCCTACGCCCGGCTCAAGTCGCTGCTGGCGGGCACCAAAGCCGACGTGCGCCTGGTCATCGTCGACGCCTGTCGCAGCGGCGCGGGGCTTCGCGAGAAGGGCGGCAAGCCGTCGACCGCCTTCACCATTCGCCTGGCCGACACGTTGCAGGCCACCGGAGAGGCCTTCATCACCTCGTCGGCCGCAGACGAGGCGGCGCTCGAGTCGAGCGAGGTCATGGGCAGCTACTTCACCCACAACTTCATCTCGGGGCTGCGCGGCGCGGCCGATGCTTCGGGCGACAAGCAGGTGACCCTGGCCGAGGCCTACCAGTACGCCTACGACCGCACGGTGAGCGCCACCGCCATGCTCTCGGTGGGCGCCCAGCACCCCAACTACGACTTCAAGCTCTCGGGCCAGGGCGAGCTGGTGCTCTCGAACCTCACCCGCCCCTCGTCGCTGCTGGTGGTGCCCGAGGCCGACCGCAGCCTGGTGACCGACCTCGCCCGCGATCAGGTCATCGTCGAGGTGCCCACCGGCCGCGCTCGCGAAATCGCGCTGCCGCCGGGGCAATACGGCCTGCGGGTGTTCAAGGGCGGGCAGTCGTTCGGCGGGCGGGTGACGCTGACCGAAGGCGCGCGCAAGGTGATCTCGATGGACGAGCTGACCCTGAGCACCTCGTCGGTGCTGGTGGCGGCCAAGGGCGGGCCGACGGTGAGCGCGCCGGTGACCTGGCCCGACCCCGGCGTGCACGAGACGGCGCTGGGCGTGGGCGTGGGCGCGACCGGGCGCGTGCTGCTCGACCCCAGCCTCACCGGTGGGCTCAAGTGGCAACTGCGGGTCAGTTGGGAACCGCTGACGACCCACTTCGTGACGGGCGCGGTGCGACTCGACGGGCAACTGCGGGTGCTGGGGCTGGGCGAGATGTCATTCGACGCGCAGCCCACCAACGAAGCGGGCATGCAGTTGCACCTGGGCTACCAGTTCACGCTCTCGGTCTGGCGGCTCTCGCTGTCGGTGGGGGCCGAGGTGGGCCCGGGCTTCCTCGCGCAGTTGTACGGCAACCTCCAGGCGGGGCTGGTGCTCACCGCGACGGCGCAGGCCATGCTGCGGGTGCGGCTGGTGCCGGCGCTGGCGGCCTACGTCGCGGTCGACGGCACCATTCTGGGCGCGCCCATCGTCGACACCTGGAAAGCCTTCGGCTTCGCCATTCCCAACGCCGGGCTGACGTTCTTCTTCTGAAGCCAATCACGCGCGGTGCTGCTGGCCCTGGGTCGACGAGCGGCCGCGCTCACCGAGCTTCAGGGCGCCGAAGCGGTGCCGGACCGGCTGTTCCCCGATGGCGCTGCGCGCCCGAAGCGCGAGGTGAAGCGTCGTCTGGCGACGGCCCGGGCCGTCGCGACCGGCCAGTGAAGGCCGGGACAGGCAGGTAGGCAGTTGTAGGTTTTCTTGATCGATGCCGCGAAGCGTCGTCTCATGGCCTGGTGAGCAACGACCCCAAGAAGCCGCTCGACGCGCCGCCTGCGCAGACCCCCGAGCTTCTGCAGAAGGACCTTTCGCTCGATCGCCGCCGCCGCGAGCCGCCCAAGGCGTACGAGCTGCCGACCGACCCCGAGCGCCCGCTGGTGGGTCGCGAGCAGGTGGTGACCACCGCACCGATGACGCCGCGCGCGCCCGCCGCGCCGCCCGCCCCTGCCCAGCCGCCGCGCCTGCCTCAGGCTCCGCGCGCGACCGGCGCACTCGCTGCGCCACCTGCGGGCTTGCCACAGGCGCCCCGCCCCACCGGCTCGATGGCCGCCCAGCGCCCCGCGGCGCCGCCCAGCCCCACGCAGTGGTCGCAGCAGCAGCAACTGGCGCACGCACAGACCCAGGTGCGCGCGGCGCAGCCCGTGGCCCATCAGGAGACGGCCATTCGCCCCCTGCCCCAGGCCCATCAGGAGACGGCGATTCGCCCCTTGCCCCAGGCCCATCAGGAGACGGCCATTCGGCCGCTGCCCCAGGCCCAGGTCGAGACGACGATTCGCCCGCTGCCGGTCTCGCAGCAGGAAACCAACGTGCGCGCGATGGCGCCCGCCCAACAGGAACCCACGCTTCGCCCGGCGCCGACCGGCCCGGGACTCGCGCCCCCGCCGCGAGCCATGCCCCTGGTGACGCCGATGCAGGCCAACCACGGCGCGACCAGCGTGCCTGCCCGCCCGCAGACGCCCGTCGCGGCCCCGCCGGGGCTCACCGCGCGCGCCGCGCCGCCGTCACCGGTGGCCCGCGCCGCCCCGGT
>CAIWFK010000599.1 GCA_903911905.1 uncultured Myxococcales bacterium | reverse complement strand
GCCGCGGCCACCGCGCGCACTGCCGCGTGGGCCCCGTACTCGCACTTCCAGGTGGGCGCGGCGATTCTCTGCGACGACGGCAGCCTCGTGAAGGGCTGCAACGTCGAGAATGCCACCTACGGCGCGACGGTCTGCGCCGAGCGCAACGCGTTGGGCGCGATGGTCGTCGCCGGCCGCACGCCCGTGGCCGTCGCCATCGTGGTCGACAGCGCGCGCTTCACCCCGCCGTGTGGCATCTGCCGCCAGGTGCTGCTCGAGTTCGGCGCGGTCACCATGCCGGTGCGCTCGTACCACCCCGACGGCACCTTCGAGGAATGGGCGCTGGGCGACCTGCTGCCCCACGCCTTCACTCGCTCGTTCCTGTAGCCGCGGGCGCGGCGACCACCAGGCGGGCCAGCGACTCGCGCAGCCGTTCCACGTCGACCGGCTTGGTCAGGTAGTCGTCCATGCCTGCCTGCAGGCAGAGCTGATCGTCGCCCTTCATGGCGTTCGCGGTCAGCGCCACCACCGGCAGGTGGCGACCGGTGCCGCGCTCCTTCGCGCGCAGGCGCCTGGTAGCTTCGAGCCCGTCCACCCGCGGCATCTGCATGTCCATCAACACCAGGTCGAAGGTCGAGCGCTCGAGCGCGTCGAGCGCGAACTGCCCGTCGGCCACGTGCTGCACTTCGTGCCCCAGCTTCTCGAGCAGGCGCACCGCCAGCCGCGCGTTGATGGCGTTGTCTTCGGCCAGCAGTACGCGCAGCCGCTGGGCCGCGCGGGGCCGTTCCTCGCTCTGCCGGTCGGCGCCCATCGTCTGCCCGGTCAACTGATCGACTGCGTCGCGCAGTTCCCACGGCAAGAGCGGTTTGGTCACCGTGCGCGTGACGTGGCAGCGCGCCAGGTCGGCCTGCGAGGGCCGGTCAACCGTCGAGACCAGCAGCAGCCGCGCCAGCTGGTGCAGCCCGTCGTGGTTGTCGACGGCCTCGCACAGCTCGAGCCCGGTCGAGCCGTTGAGGTCGTAGTCGGTCACCAGCAGCTCGTAGGGCTGCCCCGCTTCGAACGCGTCGAGCAGCAGGTGGCTGGCGACCTCGGGGGTGGGCGCCGAGGTGGCCACCACGCCCAGTTCGGTGAGCAGCGCACTGGTCGCTTCCCGCGCCGAGGCGTTGTCGTCGACCACCAGCGCGCGCACCAGCCGACGCGGTCGCCGCACCCGGGCAGAGGCCTGCCCGTGCGCGTCACCGGCCCAGGTCACCGGCAGCTCGAGGGTGAAGGTGCTGCCCTGGCCGGGCGTGCTGTCGACCGTCACCTGTCCACCCATGCGCTGCACCAGTTCGCGGGGTGATGGTCAGGCCCAGGCCGGTGCCGCCATACCGCCGGCTGGTGCTGCCGTCGGCCTGGGTGAAGGCCTCGAAGATGGCGTCGAGGCGATCGGGGGCGATGCCCACGCCGGTGTCCCGCACGGTGATGCGCACGTGTTCGCCTTCCACCCGCGCGCGCACCACGATCTCGCCGCGCTCGGTGAACTTCACCGCGTTGCCCACCAGGTTGGTGACCACCTGCCCCAGGCGCACCGGGTCTCCGAGCACGTCGTCGGCCAGCGAGGCGTCGACCTGGGTCACCAGCTCGAGCCCCCGAACGTGGGCGCGCGGCGCCACGTTGCGCACCGCCAGGCTGAGCACCCGTTGCAGCGACAGCGGCACCCGCTCGAGCTCGAGCTTGCCCGACTCGATCTTCGAGATGTCGAGGATGTCGTTGACGATCGCGAGCAGGTTCTGCCCCGAGGTGGCGACCGCCTCGAGGTATTCACGCTGCTCGGCGCTGAGCGTGGTCTCGAGCGCCAGTTGCGTCATGCCCAGAATGCCGTTGAGGGGGGTGCGAATCTCGTGGCTGGTGTTGGCCAGGAACTGCGACTTGGCGCGCGAGGCCTGCAGCACCGCCTCGTGCGCGGCGCGCTGCTGGGTCACGTCCTGCACGGCGCCGTAGATGCGGCTGGTGTGACCGGTGGCTCGCTCGGCGTGACCCTGCACCCGCACCCAGCGCGCGTGGTGGGCCGCCGTCACCAGCGGCAGCTCGAGGTCGAACGGTTCGCCCCGTTCCAGACACTGCGCGAAGGCCGCCGACACCTGCGCGCGCGCGGCGGGGTCGAAGAAGAACTGCCAGTTTTCCATGGTGGGGCCGAACCCGGGGTCGACCTCGTGCAGCCGGCGCATTTCCTCGTTCCACACCAGCGCGTCTTCCTGCGCGTCGTATTCCCAGCCGCCGGTGTGGGCCAGCGCGCCGGCTCGCCGCATCAGCTCTTCGCTGTGCTCGAGCCGCGTCACGTCGTGGCCGACCGCGTACACCACCTGCGAATGCGGGTCGGGCACCGCGTTCCACGACACGTGCACCCAGCGCCCGTCACGGGTGCGGAAGCGCGCGGTGGTCGAGAAGCCCCTGCCGGTGGGCAACGAGGCGCGCAGGCGCTCGACCATCGGCTTGCGGTCGTCGGGGTGCATCAACTGCAGCACCCGACGGTGGGCCAGTTCGTCGTTCGACCACCCCAGCGTGCTCTGCCAGGTCGGGCTGACCTCGATGAAGCGCCCGCGGCGGTCGACGATGGCCGACAGGGTTTCGCTCAGCGAGAAGAGCGTCTGGTAGCGCCGCGCCCGGGCCAGCGCGCCCTCCAGGCTCTGCTGGGCTTCGACTTCGGCGGTGACGTCGGTGGCCACGCCGGTGACGCGCGAGACCTGCCCCTGCTCGTACTCGGCCACCGCCACCGTGCGGCGGTATTCGACCCGGCCGTCGGGCAGCACCACGCGGTTGGTCCAGGTGTGCACGCCGCCCGATTCGGAGAGCTCGCGCAGGTGGCGTTGCTGGTGGTCCCGGTCGTCGGGGTGGGTCAGATCGCGGGCCTGCGCCGCCGACAGCACGTCGTCGCCGGGCGCGCGCCCGTTGATGCGGCACAGTTCCTTCGACAGGGTCAACTGCGCCTTCTTCGGGTCCCACGCGAAGAGGCCTGAATTGGTCAGGGCCAGGGCGCGCTCGAGCTGTCGCTCGCTGCGGGCCACCCGCTCCTGGTCTTCGATGCGCGCCAGGGCCACCGCCACCATCACCGCGTACTGCGCGCCGGCCAGCCGTTCCTCGAGGTCGAGCTGCCGCGGCGTCCGCGAGAGCGTCAGCGCCAGGCCCAGCAGCGACGCGCCGGAGTCGAGCGCGAAGGCCGCGGCGTGGCGGTAGCCCAGGTCGGCGACGGCCTGCACCAGCGGGTCTTCGCGCTGGCCCAGGTCGAGCTCGAGCACCAGCTCGAGCCGCTCGAGCAGCGGCGCCACGCGCGAGCGCGTCAGCCGACCCAGCGGCACGCGGCGATGGGTGCTCGGCACCCACAGTTCCCACCCGTCGCCCTGGGGGCGCACCAGCGCGGCCTGGTCGACGTGGAGCATCGAGGCCAGCGCCCGCGCACCCAGCGTCTCGACCTCCCCCAGATGCTGCGCGTGCAGCAGCCGCGTCACCAGCTCGGCCAGCTCGACCGGCTGCACCCGGGGCGGCTCGACCCAGAGCGCCAGCACGCCTGCAAGCGCCTGCACCTCGGCTCGGCCGCGCCCCCGCCCAATCAGGGTGCCCACCCGCCGGCCGGCGCGGGTCAGCTCGACTTGCCAGGTGTCGGGTGACCCGCCCGTGTCGGGCGGGACCTCGTCGGGCGGCTGCAGCTCGAGGGCGTCGGCCTTCAGCTCGCGCGCAAGCAGTGAGATCGCCTCACCGACGCGACCGTCGGCAGCCACCTCGCAGAGCTGGGTGAGGCGGGCAGCCTCCATGCACCCCAGTTGAGCAAAATGGCCGCCAGCAGACGAGCCCCCGTCGGTCAGGCGGCTGGCGCGACCGCGAAGCCGTCTCGTTGATATTGCTTGAGCTTCCGGAAGAGCGTGGCCTGACCAATCGCCAATCGGGCTGCGGTGCGGGCGCGGTTGCCGTGCTCGGCCATCAGCGTCGAGAGGATCACCGAGCGCTCGACGTCGGCCAGGGTGGTGCCGGGCTGGGGCTGCAGGGGGCCGGGGTGCTTGAGCTCGTCGGGCAGATCGTCGCGCTCGACCTTGCGGCTGGCCGAGAGCACCGCGGCGCGCTCCATGGCGTTGAACAGCTCGCGCACGTTGCCGGGCCAGGCGTATTCGAGCAGCGCGCGGGTCGCGGTCGCCGACAGCTCCCGCTCGGGCAGCCTGGCGCGGGCGGTGGCGTCGGCCAGCGCGCGCCGGGCCAGCGGCACGATGTCTTCGGTGCGCTCGCGCAGCGGCGGCACCTTGAGCTCGATGACCCGCAGGCGGAAGTAGAGGTCTTCACGGAAGCGGCCGGCCTTCACCTCGGCGGCGAGATCGCGGTGCGTGGCCGCCACCACCCGCACGTCGATGGCGCGCTCGCGGTTCTCGCCCACCCGCCGCACCTCGCGCTCCTGCAGCACGCGCAGCAGCTTGGCCTGCATGGCCGGCGGCAGCTCGCCCACCTCGTCGAGCAGCAGCGTGCCGCCCCTGGCCGCCTCGAAGAGCCCCAGCCGGTCGTTCACCGCGCCAGTGAACGCGCCGCGGGCGTGGCCGAACAATTCGCTCTCGAGCAGCGCTTCGGGCACCGCCGCGCAGTTGATGGCCACGAAGGGCCCGGCCTGCCGAGGGCTGCGCTCGTGCACCAGCCGCGCGATGCGCTCCTTGCCCACGCCCGATTCGCCCAGCAGCAGCACCGTGGTGTCGACCGCCGCCACCCGCACTGCCTGGCTGAGCAACTGCTTCATCGCTTCACTGCGCGCCACCAGGCCCGAGGCGTCTTCCTGTTCCAGTTGATGCCGCCGCTGCGCGAAGCGGCGGTCGACCCGCTTGAGCGCCTGCTGCAGCTTCTTGAGCCCGGTGTCGAGGCAGTCGTTTTCGTAGAAGGCGAACTGCGGCATGGCCTCGGCGGGCCACTCTTCCTTGGGGCGGGCCACCATGCGGCAGACCGGGTCGCCGCGCCCACGGCAGGCCTCTTCCAGGCAGTAGATGGTGCGGCCGTTGACCATCGAGAGGTAGCCCGAGGCGAAGCCGGTCAGCGACCAGCACACGCACTCGTTCGAGCGCCCCAGGTGCAGCAGGTGCTGCTCGGCCTCGTAGCTGTCGTGCCACACGGCCTCGGCGAAGGGCGGCGGGCTGGTGGTCGAGTCGGTCACCGGCTCGAAGGTCACCATGCCGTGCAGCCGGTGCAGGCGACCGCCGGCCACCCGCCACTCGCGCTCGTCGGCCCAGGGAATGGCGCTCTTCATCGCCTCGGCCATGCGCCAGCCGTGGCCGTACCCGAAGCGCCCGAGAATGCCGCGCGCGCCGGCCAGCCCGAAGGCCCGCACCAACTGGCCTCGCAACAGGCCCAGGGCCACCGCGTCCATCAAGACCACGCGCTCGCCGGCGAAGGTCATCTCGCCGCCCTCGGCATCGAAGTCGAACACGTCGTTCAGGCGCAGGTTTCTGGCTCGCATGGCGGCAACTCCCGGGAAACAGGTGGCTCTCAGATTGAGAGCTATAGCCTCTCGATTATGGAGGTCGCAACTGGCAGTTCGGCTTGCGCGTGCGCCCCTGCTGCTTACCTTGGGTCCATCATGATGACGCTTCGCAAGGCCGCAGCACGGGGAGCCGCCAACCACGGGTGGCTCGACAGCAAACACACCTTCTCGTTCGCCGACTACTACGACGAGGCGCACCTGGGCTTCCGGGCCCTGCGCGTCATCAACGAAGACAAGGTCAGCCCCGGCATGGGCTTCGGCACCCACGGCCACCGCGACATGGAAATCATCTCGGTGGTGCTGGCCGGCACGCTCGCCCACCAGGACTCGATGGGCACCGGCGCCACCATCACGCCCGGAGAAGTGCAGCGCATGAGCGCGGGCACCGGCGTGCGCCATTCGGAGTTCAACGGCTCGAAGAGCGAGCCCGTGCACTTCCTGCAGATCTGGCTGCTGCCCGACCGCGACGGGCTCACGCCCTCGTACGAGCAGAAGCGCTTCACCCGCGAACAGAAGCGGGGGCGCCTGCAGGCCGTGGCCACGCCCGATGGGGCCGACGGGTCGATGCGCCTGAACACCGACGCGCGGTTGTTCCAGACGGTGCTCGACGAAGGCCAGCAGGTGACGCACGCGCTCGCCTCGGGGCGGGGCGCGTGGGTGCACGTGGCGACCGGGTCCATCGAGGTCAACGGCCAGCGGCTCGAGGCGGGTGACGGCGTCGCGCTCGAAGACGTGGCCCAGGTGACGCTCACCGGGCACGGCGGAGAAGCGCTGCTCTTCGACCTGGCCTGACCTTCGTCTACGCCTTCGGGAACCAGGGAATCAGCATGCTCACCTTGCGCTGGTGCTCGGCGTAGTGCGGCCGGCGCTTGAGCGAGCGCTTCTCGGCCATGGGAATCGACGCGCCCACGAAGAGGCCGACCATGGTCAGCGCGCCCACCGCGGTCCACGGCGGCGCTCCGGCCGCGAGCCCGAAGAGCAACAGGCCCACCCAGAAGCTCAGCTCGCCGAAATAGTTCGGGTGCCGCGAGTACTTCCACAGGCCCACGTTGCAGATGTCGCCGTCGGCGCGCTTGGCCTGGCGGAAGGCGCGCAGTTGGTTGTCGGCCACGCCTTCGATCAGCACCGCTCCGAGCGAGACCACCGTGGCCAGCCCGTCGAGCGCGCCGAAGGGCCGCTGCGGGTCGATCAGCGCGCCGAAGAGCGGCAGACAGCCCAGGTACACCATCACCGTGGGAAAGAGGTGCAACCCGAAGAGGCTCATCAGCCAGTAGGTGCGCGGCATCTGCGCGCGGAAGTCGGCGTAGCGCCAGTCTTCGTGCTGCAGGCCCGGCCACCCCCGAATCCAGTTCCAGGTCAGGCGGGCGCCGTAGATGGTCACCACGCCCAGAATCACCAGCGCGCGGGTGGGCAGGCCGTTGCCCGCCCCGGGGCCCAGGGCCAGGTACCCGGCGATGGGAATGGGCGCGAGGCTCCAGTACGGGTCGTAGACGCTGGTGTTGTTGAAGGCGCGCGAGAAGACGAACACCGCCAGCGTCGCCGCGACGTCGGCCCAGGCGACCACCACCATCGGGTCTGTGCCAGCCAGCGCTTGCACCACGGCCGTCGCCACCAGGTCGGCGACGACGTACGCGAAGCCGACGATGGCGAAGCCACTCCAGGGGCGGGTCTGAACTGCGGGAATGCTCATGGCGGCGCGCACCGTAACGGCTTCGTGTCGTGACTGCCGCTGGAAACAACACGGGGCTTGTGACGAACGTCAGGGTTCGCTTTCGACCCACCGGTAACCGGCCCACCTGGTGCGGCGTACCGTCACCGTGCTTTCCGCGTTGCTGACCCTGGCGCTCGCGCAGTCGCCCACCCCGGTGGTGGTCGAGCTGTTCTCGTCGGAAGGGTGCTCGAGCTGCCCGCAGGCCGAGCGCGCGCTGGCAGCGTTGCAGGTGCCAGGCCTCGAGGTCATCGCCCTCGAGCGCCACGTCGATTACTGGAACCAGTTGGGCTGGGTCGACCCGTTCTCGTCGTCGGCGGCCAGCCGTGCGCAGCAGCGCGGCGACCAGCTTCGGGGCTTCGGGGTCTACACGCCGCAGCTCATCGTCGATGGTCGGGTCGCGTTCTCGAGCGGGCGCCGGCTCGAGGCCGAGGTGGTGACCGCCGCCGAACGCGTGCCCCGGCCCGCGCTGTCGATGTCGGTCGCCGTCCAGGCCTCGGCGCGGACCGTCACCGCCCGCGTCGAAGGCGTTTCGGGGCGGGTGGAGTTCTTCGTGGTCGAGGCGGGGCTGGTCAGCCAGGTGCGCCGGGGCGAGAACGCGGGCGAGACCCTGGCCCATGCGCCCGTCGTGCGGTCGAGCGTGCTCGGCAGTCCGTGCGACGAAGCTGGCGGCGTCTGCCCGCTGCCCTCGTCGACGACGCGCCGGGTCGCGACCTTCACGCTCGACCCGTCGTGGAACGTGGAGCACCTCTCGGTGGTGGCCGTCGCGCGAGAGGGTGAAGCGGGGCCCGTCACGGCTGCCGCGCGCAGATCGGTCGACCCCCGAGCTCGGTGAGCGACGCCCGCCGTCACCACGGAGGTCGACGCCAGGCCCAATCGACGCAGCCACGACCTCGCACCCGCACCGTCACCCGCGCGTGACGCCCCCCCCGCTTCCCGGCCACCTGACGCCGTGCTACGGCGCGCCCCTGTTCCAAACGGGGGAAGCCATGTCGAAGCGCATTCTGGTCGCAAGCCTCACCGTGGTCCTGGCGTCGTGCGGCGAGAACCTCGCCACCAGCAACGAGGGTGACCTCGCCCACGGCCTGGTCGACTCCTCGCTCACGCTCACCCCCGCGGCCGCGCAGCAGGTGCTCGACCTGGTCAATTACCCGGGCACCGACCTCACCGTGCTCACCAGCGAGGTCGAGCTCGACGCCACCGTGGCCTCGAAGCTCGTCGCTGCGCGCAACGGCGTGGACGGCGTGACGCCCTCGACCGACGACGCACTCTTCACCACCATCGCCGCGGTGCGCACGACCGCGGGCACCGCCGGCCTCTCGCGTTTGGCGACCTGGGCCGCCGCTCACCCCGCGCCGACCGCCGTCACCGTCAAGGGCCTCACCCTGCTGGGGTGGGAAGCCGAGTCGATGGTGTGGGGCGTGAACCAGGCCACCCTGGCCGAGCTCGACGCGCTGGTCGATTCTCGCGCCGCCACCTCGCTGTTCAATCACCGGCCCTTCACCTCGGTCGCGCAGCTGGCGACCTTCGCCTGGGTCGGCGCCACCGCCCTCAACGGCCTGCGCGGCGGAGCGCTCGGCTGGTGGACGAAGGCCCACGGCACCTCGCACTCGCTGGCCGGTCGCTTCGATGGTGCGGTCTTCACCGAGACCGAGGCCGCGACGGCCCTGCAGATCGTCAACGGCGCGACCACCGCGCAACTGGTCGCCCACCACCTGACCAGCACCGCTGCCGGCAAGATCGTCGCGGCGCGGCCCTTCACCTCGCTCGCCCAGGTCGCGGCGCTCTCGGGCATCGGCTCGGCCACCATGAACGCGCTGCTGGCGTACGCCCAGAGCGGGCAGTGGGGCGCGTCGTGCGTGAGCGCCTTCTCGGCGGCGGTGACGCCCCACCTCTCGGCGCTGCTCTTCCTGAGCGAGAGTGACCGACCCTTCGACGTGGTCTCGTTCGCCGGCGCGGGCACGTCGGTTCCCACCGCGGCCTCGGTGATGGCGCTGGTCGCCGCGCCCGCCGGCAGCACCGCCGAGCTGCGCGACCTGACCGCCACCTTCGCCAACTTCGAGCCCGCGAGCGCGTCGGCCGACCCCGGGGCCAGCGCAGCCGTGCAGGCGGTCTTCACCGCGCAGCTCACCGACGTGGTGGTGGTGGCCGTACACCCGCCGCCCACCAGCGTCGACCACTCGCTGGTCGACGTCTACGTGGTGGGCCGCACCAGTTGCGGCGACCTGGTCGGGCTGCACACCATTTCTGTCGAGACCTGACCTGACCGTCAGGGGCGTGGCGCAAGACCTACACCGTCGCCACGGCCCCAAGCTGCTACGACTGCGGGGTGACCGATTCCGTCTCAGTCCCAGCCCTCGAGCTGTCGCGCGTCACCAAGCAGTTCGACCAGCTCAAGGCCGTCGACGACGTCTCGTTCACCCTGCAGGCCGGCTCGTTCCTGGGGCTGGTCGGCCGCAACGG
>CAIWFK010000598.1 GCA_903911905.1 uncultured Myxococcales bacterium | reverse complement strand
GATCAGTACCTGCCGCGCATACACCGCCTGTCGGCCTCGGGCACCTTCAGCCAGACCATCACCACCATCGCCAACGGCAGCGGTCCGTGCACCGCGCCGAACGCGGCCACCAACTGCAGCTCGGGCCTGTGCAACACCACCACCAGCACCTGTGGCGGCGCGGTGCAGGCGGCGTGTTCGTCGGCCAATCAGTGCGCGGGCAACGTGTGCGGCAGCAACGGCCAATGCGGGTACGCCAGCGGTCAGGGCAACTGCACCGGCGGCACGGCGGGCCTGTGCCAGTCGGGCACCTGTTCGGCCAGCGGCACCTGCGTTCCGGCGGTCAACGGCTGCGCAGTGACCTCGGACTGCTCGGCAGGCTACCAGTGCAACACCGGCAGCTTCACCTGCGAGCGCTCGCTGGGGGTGGCGACCAGCAACGGCACCACCAGCGCTGACGCCACCGGCGCGGCGGTCGCCATCGACAGCCAGGTCTCGGTGGTGGGCGCGCAGAGCATCTCGGGGGCCACCGTCACCGTGGGCACCAACTTCGAGGTGGGCGATCAGCTCCACTTCACCAACCAACTGGGCATCAGCGGCAGCTACGACGCGGCCAAGGGCCTGTTGACCCTGACGGGCACCACCACGACCGCGAACTACCAGACCGCGCTGGCCTCGGTGACCTTCACCAGCAGCAAGGCCTCGCCCTCGACGTTGCTGCGCACCATCACCTTCGCCATCGGCACCGGCGTCAGCTACCAGGCCAATTCGCACTTCTACGAATACGTCTCGGGCGGCTCGTGGACCTGGAGCCAGGCGCAGACTGCGGCGGCCGCGCGCACCTATTACGGCCTGCACGGCTACCTGGCGACCATCGGCACCTCGGACGAGAACGCCTACGTCAGCGCCAAGCTCAACGGCGCCGGGTGGATGGGCGCGAGCACCACCTCGACGGCGGGGCTGCCCAGCTTCCCCCGCACCTGGAGCTGGGTGACCGGCCCCGAGGCCGGCACGGCCCTGTGCAACAACCCCTCGTCGGGCGTGTGTACCGCCATCGGCAGCGCGTACACCGATTGGAACGCCGGTGAGCCGAACAACGCAGGCAACGAATACCGGGCGCAGTTCCTGGCCAACGGCTTGTGGAACGACCTGTCCGACACCGCGACGCTGACCGGCTACGTGGTGGAATACGGCGGCCTGGCCAACGACCCGGTGCTGGTGCTCAACGCCAGCAAGTCGCTGCAGGTTCGGGCGGTGAGCACGGTCAGCGTGACCTCGTCGAAGGCCAGCTCGGCGCTGCACGAAGCGGTCACCTTCACCGCGCACCTGACGCCCTCGAGCGCCACCGGCACCGTGCAGTTCAGCGTGGACGGCGTGGCGGTGGGCAACGCGGTCGCGGTCAGCGCGGGGGTCGCTTCCAGCGCGGCGATCTCCGACCTCTCGCTGGGCAACCACGCGATCACCGCGGCCTCCTCGGGTGACGCGCAGACGCAGCCTGCTGCCGGAACGTTGAGCGGCGGTCAGACGGTGAACCCGCTCGCCAACGGCGCCGGGCCTTGCACCCAGGCCAACGCGGCGACCGATTGCACGGCGCAGGTGTGCAGCGCGGCCGGCACCTGTGGCTACGGCAACGGGGAAGGCCCCTGCACGCCCGCCAACGCGGGCGCGGTGTGCCAGAGCGGCACCTGCAGCGCGGGCGGCAGTTGCATGCCCACCGGCGGCTGTGACGTCGACGCCGACTGCTCGGCCAACCAGTTCTGCTCGCGCACCACCTTCACCTGCCAGGCGAAGCTGGCGGCGGGCGTGGCGATTTCGAGCGACGGCCTGCACGACGGCACCTGCACCGCGGGCAACGCGAGCGCGGTCTGCAGCAGCGGCGCGTGCAACGGCACCACCAACACCTGCGCGACCGGGCTGTCGACGGCGTGCACCAGCTCGGCCCAGTGCACCACCAACGCCTGCGCGGCGAGCGGCTCGTGCGTGCCGGCGGCGAACGGTTGCGCGGTGACCTCGGACTGCGCGGCCGGCAACCAGTGCAACGTCGGCAGCCTGACCTGCGAGGTGGCGCCGAACATCGCCGCCTCGGCAGGCACCACGGTCTTCGACGCGCTGGGCAGCGACGTGGCAGTCGATGCGGCGCTCACCGTGGTGGGCGCTCCCACCGTGACCGGCGCGACGGTGACCATCGGCGCGGGCTTCGTGGCCTCGGAAGACCGGCTGCTCTTCACCGACGGCAACGGCATCACCGGCTCGTACAGCGCGGCCAGCGGGGTGCTGACCCTGAGCGGCGCGGCCAGCAGCGCGGCGTACCAGGCGGCGTTGCGCTCGGTGCAGTACCACAACGTCGGAGGCGCCTTCCCATCGACCGCGCTCAAGACCCTGACCTTCGGCCTGGGCTCGGCGGTGGCCAACGACGGCAACGGCCACTTCTACGAATACGTCGCCTCGAACGGCACCTGGGTGGCCGCGAGGGCCGCCGCCGAAGCGCGCACCTACCTGGGGCTCAAGGGCTACCTGGCCACCATCACCTCGGCGGCCGAGAACGCCTTCGTGACGGCCAAGCTGACCCAGGACGGGTGGATTGGAGCGCAGGCCAACCCGCAGACGAGCTTCCCGCGCACCTGGTCGTGGGTCTCGGGCCCCGAAGCGGGCACCGCCTTCTGCACCAACCCTTCGCCCGGCAACTGCTCGGCGGTGGCCAGCGCGTACGAGAACTGGAACCCCGGTGAGCCGAACAACGCCGGTGGCGAAGGCTGCGGGCAGATCTACTTCCAGCAGGGCGGCCGCTGGAACGACCTGAGCTGCACCGGCACCAGCCTGAGCGGCTACGTGGTCGAATACGGCGGGTCGGCCAACGACCCGGTGCTGACGCTCAACACCGGCAAGTCATTGCAGGTGCGGGCCGCGACCGCGGTGGCGCTGGGCTCGTCGCAGGCCAGCTCGCCCCTGCACGGCGCCGTCACCTTCACCGCCTCGTTGACTCCGGCGACGGCCACCGGCCACGTGCAGTTCACGGTCGACGGCGTCGACGTCGGCTCACCCGTGGCGGTGGCCAACGGCAGCGCGGTCAGCCCCCCGCTCGCGGCGCTCGCGCTCGGCAGCCACGTCATCACCGCGACCTACGACGGTGACGCGCAGGACCAGGGGGCCGCCGGCACGCTCGCTGGCGGTCAGACCGTGGTGCCGCTGGCCAACGGCGTGGGCCCCTGCTCGCAGGCCAACGCCGCGACCGACTGCGCGTCGGGCGTGTGCAGCGCGGCCGGGACGTGCGGCTTCGGCAACACCGAAGGCCCCTGCACCACCGCCACCGCCGCGACGGTCTGCCAGAGCGGCTTCTGCAGCGCGGGCGCGGTGTGCATCGCCACCACGCCAGGCGCCTGCGACGTCGACGCCGACTGCAGCGCGGCGCAGTACTGCGAGCGCTCGTCGGCGACCTGCCACGCGAAGCTCGCGCCGGGCGCCGCCATCGCCACCGACGGTCTGCACGACGGCACCTGCTCGCCCTCGGCCGCAGCGGCGGTCTGCGTGAGCGGCGCGTGCAACCCCTTCACCAACACCTGCTCGGCGGCCGCGGGGGCCTCGTGCGCCTCGGCCTCGCAGTGCACCAGCAACGCCTGCAGCTCGAGCGGCCGCTGCGTGCCGACAGCCAGCGGCAGTTGCTGGAGCGACCAGGACTGCCCCAGCGCCCAGTTCTGCGACCACGCCCTGTGGGTCTGCGCAGCGAAGCTGGCGGGTGGCACGCCCATTCCGAACGACGGGCTGCACGACGGCACCTGTTCGGCCGCCACGGCGATGGCCGTGTGCGCGACCGGCTTGTGCAACCCGACCGCCAACACCTGCGCAGGCGCAACGGGCGCGGCCTGCGCCACCGGAGCCGACTGCGACTACGGCACCTGCTCGCATGGCCGCTGCGGCCTGTCGAACGGTGAGGCCGGTTGCACGGCGAGCACCACGTACCTCTGTCAGTCGGGCAGTTGCAGCGTGTCGGGCACCTGCGTCGGCTCGGCGCCCGGCTCGTGCTGGGTGGACGCCGACTGTGCGCACGGCACCTTCTGCGACCGCCCGACGGCGAGCTGCGTGCCGCTGGCCCTCGCCGGCGCCCCACTGCCCAACGACGGCGCGCTCCACCCCGGCGTGTGCAGCGTGCCCCTGGCCACCGCGGTCTGCGCGAGCGGCGGGTGCAACGCGGTCACCAACACCTGCGCGGCCGCCAACAGCCAGGCCTGCGCCCAGGCGAAGGACTGCGTGAGCAACGTCTGCGGCAGCAACCACCAGTGTGGTCAGGCTGCGGGCGACGGGCCCTGCACGGTCGACGGCGGCGTCTCGAGCTGCCAGTCGGGCGTGTGCGACGCGTTGGCGAGTGCCACCACCAGCGCCTGCGTGCCCTCGGCGAGCGGCTGCTGGGTCGACGCGGAGTGCGCGGCCGGCCAGTACTGCCTGCGGTCGATCTTCACCTGCACCGCGTCGGTGGTGCCCGGAGGTCAGTTGCCCGGAGACGGCCTGCACACCGCGTGTCCCGCGAGCGGGGTCAACGGCGCGTGCGGCACCGGTCTGTGCAACGTGCAGACGAACACCTGCGCGGCGGCCAACGGGGCGAGCTGTTCGAAGGCCAGCGAGTGCGCGACCAACGCGTGCGGCAGCAACGGCCAGTGCGGCCTGGCTGACGGGCAGCCAGGGTGCACGGCGGCCAGCGCGGCCAGGTGCCAGTCGGGCGCTTGCTCGGTCTCGGGCACGTGCATGCCGGCGGGCGGCTGCTGGGCCGACGCGGACTGCGGCGCGGCGCAATACTGCGACCGGGCGAGCTCGACCTGCGCGGTGAAGCTGCTGGCGGGCGCGGCCATTCCCGACGACGGCCTGCACGATGGCCACTGCGGCTCGACCGGCCTCGCTCCGACCTGCGCGAGCGGCACGTGCAACGCGACCACCAATACCTGCGCGGTGACGGTGAGCAACGACTGCGCGGGGGCGTCGCAGTGCGCGAGCAACGTGTGCGGCGCCAACGGCAAGTGCGGCCTCGCCGACGGACAGACGGGCTGCACCAGGGCGAGCGCAGCCACCTGCCAGTCGGGGGTGTGCAGCGCGAGCGGTGCCTGCGTGCCCTTCCGCTCCGACGCCTGCTGGGCCGATTCGGACTGCGCGGCCAGCCAGCACTGCGAGCGCAGCACGCTGACCTGCGTGGCTGACCTGGCGGCCGGCAAGCCGCTGCCCGACGACACGCTCCATGCGCCGGTCTGCTCGGCGCCGGTGGCGCAGTCGGTGTGCAGCTCGGGGTCGTGCAACCCGGTCACCAACACCTGCGCGAGCGCGAACGGCGTCAACTGCGGCTCGGCGGCTCGGCGGCTCGGCGGCGGACTGCCAGGTCGGCGTGTGCGGCTCGAACCACCTCTGCGGTTCGACCAACGGCCAGGCGTGCACCACCGCCACCGCGGCGCAGTGCCAATCGGCGACCTGCCGGGGTGGCACGTGCGTTCCGGCGCAGGGCTGCTGGGCCGACAGCGACTGCGGGGCGACCGAATACTGCCGTCGCGACACCGGCACCTGCCGGCCGCACGAACAGCCGGGCACGGCCCTGCCGGACGACGGGCTGCACGACCCGAACTGCACGCCCGCCAGCGGCAAGGCGGTCTGCCTCACCGGCGAGTGCAGCGTGTTCACCAACACCTGCGCGGTGGGGCCTGGCGAGCGCTGCACCACGGCCAGCCAGTGCACCGACGACGTGTGCGCGGCCGACGGCAAGTGCGGCAAGGTCGATGGCGCGAGCTGCGTGTCGAGCGCGGAGTGCCGGGGCGAGTGCGTGAACGGGGCCTGCGGCGCGGCGGTGGTGAACAAGCCGGTCTCGTGTGCCTGCACCAGCGCGGTCGACCTGGGCGCGTTGGCCTGGCTGGGGCTGGCGGGGCTGCTGCTGGGCTCGCGGCGTCGCCCGGCGCAGCGCTGAAGCAGGGGTACGGGAGCCGAGCGACTTTTTCGGGCTCCTCCCGACGTCCCGACGGAAGGCCAGCTACCGCACGAAGCGCCAGCAACGATGCACGGTGCGCCGGAAGTCCTCTGGCAACGACTTCGGCGTCAACTCCTCGGCGGGAGAGAGCCGGGAATCGAGCTCGAAGCCCAGGAAGTTGGTCGAGAAGTACAACGTGCCCCCCGGGGCAAGCAGGTCCTGCACGCGCTGCACGAGGTGGTGGTGATCGCGCTGCACCTCGAAGCGTCGGCCCATCTTCTTCTTGCTGCTCGAAAAGCTCGGCGGGTCGAGCACGATGAGGTCGAACGGGCCCTTCGCGGTCGGAAGCCAGCCCAGCACGTCGTCGGCGATGACGCGGTGGGCGCTCGAGGGCCTCAAGCCGTTGTGGGCGAGGTTGCGCAGGGTCCACTCGCAATACGAGCTCGAGAGGTCGACCGTGGTCGATTCCTTCGCCCCACCCGCCCGCGCGTGCACCGTGAAGCTGCCGGTGTAGGCGAACAAGTTCAGGAAGCGGAGCCCCTGGGCCTGCTGCATCACCCGCTCGCGGGTCTTGCGATGATCGAGGAACAGCCCGGTGTCGAGGTAGTCCGACAGGTTGCACTCGAAGGTCAGGCCGTGCTCTCGCACCAGCACCTTCGAGGCGTCGATCGACACGCGCTCGTACTGCCCCTGGCCCCAGGGCTTCGGCTCGTGGGTCTTGGTGAAGATCTTCGCGGGCTCGACCTGCAGCACGCGGGCGATGGCCTCGACCACCACCGCGCGCGCCTCGGCGATCGACCCGTCACGCAGCGCCTTGCGCCGCGGGTATTCCATCACGTGCACGAACTCGCCGTACCGATCGACCGCGAAGGGCCATTCGGGAATGTCGAGATCGTACACGCGGTACGCGGTGAGCCCCTGCCGCTCGGCCCACTTCACGCGGTGCTTCGCGTTGCGGGCCAGGCGGTTTTCGAAATCGGAGCTCACCCTCGTGCCTGTGGTTCCGCTTACTTCTTGGCCGGCTTCTTCTTCGCGGGGGCGATGGCTTCCTGCGCCTCGTCGAGCGCCTTCTGGGCGGCGGCGAACGCGTCGGTGGCCTTGGTCTTCAGGTCGCCGAACGCGGTGGGCTCGTCGGCCTTGGTGATCGAGTCCTTCAGGCCGGCGAGGGCGGTCTTGGCCGACTCGTACGCGGTGATGGCGGGCTGCGCCTTGGCCTTGGCCTTCGCGGGCAGCTTGGCGGCCTTCTTCTTCAGGTCGTCCATCGACTTGTCCATCGAGCCGGTCATCTCGTCCATCTTCTTGAGCAGCTCGGTCTTCTCACCGGCCATGGCCTCCTTGGCCTTGGCGAGCGCTTCGGCGGCGGCCTTGTCGGCGATGGCCTTGGCTTCAGCAGCCTTCTTCTCGGCAGCAGCCTTGGCCTCGGCGGCCTTCGCGTCGGCAGCGGCCTTGGCTTCGGCGGCCTTCTTCTCGGAGTCATCACAGGCGACGAGCGACAGTGACAGGGACAGGGACACGGCGAGAATCTTCAGGGTGTGGCGCATGGGTTCTCCTTCGGGGGTAGGTGGCACGCTCTTCGTGCCCGCGCCGCCCTCTTAGCAAACGGGTAGAACGCGCCACATGATTCGACGATCGACCCTGCTGATGCTCTGGCCGGCCCTCGCCCTGGCCTCGGAAGGCAAGTGGACTCCCCAACAGGTGCAGCAGCAGGGCGCTGCCTGGGTGAAACAGCAGGGTTTCGCCGTGCCGCTCAAGAAGCTGTGGGACCCGGTGAAGAACGAGGGGCTGCTGGCCAACGCGGTGCAACTGCCGGGGTGCTCGGGCAGCTTCGTGTCGGCCGAGGGCCTGCTCATCACCAACCACCACTGCGCGGTGGGGCTGTTGCAGGAACATTCGACCACCTCGGCCAACCTGGTGCGCGACGGCTTCCTGGCCCGCAGCCGCGACGACGAGAAGGCCTCGAAGTCGTTCCGGGTGCAGGTGCCCCGCCGCTTCCGCGACGTGACGGCCGAGGTGCTGGCCGCGGTACCCGAAGGCGTCGACGACCGGGGCCGGTACAAGGCGGTCGAGGCGGTGCAGAAGCAGTTGGTGGCCGCGTGCGAGAAGGCCCCGAAGACCCGCTGCACCTTCGCCACCTTCGACGGCGGCGTGGCTTTCACGCTCACCGAGTTCGCCGAGCTGACCGACGTGCGCCTGGTGTGGGCCCCGCCGACCAGCGTGGGTGACTTCGGCGGCGAGGTCGATAATTGGATGTGGCCTCGACACACCGGCGACTTCGCCCTGCTGCGCGTGTACCAGGACGGCAAGCCGTACGTGCCTTCGGTCTGGTTCCCGGTTTCCACCGAAGGCCTCAAGCCGGGCGACGCGGTGGCGGTGCTGGGCTACCCGGGCCAGAGCTTCCGCAGCACGCTGGCCGACGAAATCGCCGAGCGCGAGCAGCGCTGGTACCCGCGGGTGGCGGCGCTGACGCAGGAATGGGAAACCATTCTCGAAGAAGAGGGCCGGCGCTCGCCCGAGGTGACGGTGGCGGTGGCCGACGATCTTCGCGGGGTGCTCAACACCCGCAAGAACGCGCAGGGGCAGTTGGCGGGCCTGGCGCGCGGACACACGGTCGAGCGGCAGCGGGCGATGGAGCTTCGAGTGAAGGCCGCCACGAAGGACCCGGCCGCCCTCGAAGCCTTCGAGGTACTGACCCGGCTGACGCAGGACCGGCTGGCGACCTGGGAACACGACTTCGCGCTCGACTGGAGCACCCGCGGCGCCCGCGCCCTGTCGTGGCCGCTGGCGGTGGTGCGTCGCGCGGTCGAGGCCCAGAAGCCCGACGCCGAACGCGAGCCCGGCTGGCAGGAGCGCGATCTCGCCAGGCTCAAGGAGCGGCTGGAGCGCGATCAGAAGCGCTACGCCCCTGCGGTCGACCAGCGGCTGCTGATTTCGTGGGTGAAGCTGGCGCTGGCCCTGCCCCGCGAGCAGCGCCTGACCGCGGTCGACCAGACCTTCCCCAGCCCGGCCCAGGCCGACCTCGAGAAGATCGCAGCCCTGCTGCAGACCTCGAAGGTCTTCGACCCCGCGGCGCGCCGCGCGATGCTCGACGAGACGCCCGAGCAACTGAAGGCCCGGAAGGATCCCCTGATCGACTTCGCGCTCGCGCTCGATCAGGAACGGCGCACGCTGCGTGACGCACGTGAAGCCACCCAGGGTCGTTCGCTGGCCTTCAAGCCGCGTTGGCGCCGCGCGGTGATGGCCGAGGCGAAGGGGCTGGTCGCGCCCGACGCGAACTCCACGCTGCGGGTGACCTTCGGGGTGGTGAAGGGCTATTCGCCGAAGGACGGGGTCGATTACCGCCCGCAGACCACGCTCACCGGTCTGGTGGCCAAGCACACCGGCGCCGAGCCGTTCGACCTGCCGGCCCGGGTGCGCGACGCGGCGGCGAGGAAGGGGCCGCGCTGGCGCGATCGCCGACTCGACGACGTGCCGGTCGACTTCCTGTCGGACTGCGACACGACGGGCGGCAATTCAGGCAGCCCGACCATCGACGCGCAGGGCCGCCTGGTGGGCGTGAACTTCGACCGGGTCTGGGAAAACGTGGCCAACGACTTCGGGTACGACCCGCAGGTGGCGCGCAACGTGAACGCCGACGCGCGGTACCTGCTGTGGCTGTTGGACGAGGTGGAGGGCCCCAACGCGAAGCCCCTGCTCAAGGAACTGGGCGTCGGCCCACAGTAGCGATCTGCCCTCGAGTGTGGTGAGTCGCAGATCCATGCGCTTCGACACCCTCGCCATTCACGCGGGTCAGCACCCCGACCCCGCTACGGGCGCGATCATGACGCCGGTCTACTTCACGTCGACCTTCGTGCAGGACGGGCCGGGCGAGCACAAGGGCTACGAATATTCGCGCACCCGCAACCCCACGCGCGTGGCGCTCGAGGGCTGCCTGGCGGCGCTGGAAGGCGCGAAGTACGGCGCGGCCTTCGCTTCGGGCTGCGCGGCGTCGGACCTGTTGATGCACCTGCTCGACGCCGGCGATCACGTGATCGTTTCCGACGACGTGTACGGCGGCACGTTCCGCCTGTTCGACAAGGTCTACAGGCGGCATGGCCTGACCTTCTCGTTCGTCGACATGACGAAGCCCGAGAACGTGCTCGCGGCCATCACCCCGAAGACGAAGCTGCTGTGGGTCGAGACGCCGACCAACCCGATGCTCAAGCTGATCGACCTGGCGCGCTCGGCAGAGATCGCGAAGGCGCACCGGCTGATCAGCGTCTGCGACAACACCTTCATGACGCCCTACTTCCAGCGCCCGCTGGAGTTCGGCTTCGACGTGGTGACGCACTCGACCACCAAGTACCTGAATGGCCATTCCGACGTGGTGGGCGGCTTCGTGGCCACCAACGACGACGCGCTCGCGCAGAAGATCGCCTTCCACCAGAACGCGGTGGGCGGCGTGCCGGGCCCGATGGATGCGTTCCTGGTGCTGCGCGGCGTGAAGACCCTGCACGTGCGCATGGAACGGCATGCCCAGAACGCGGCGAAGATCGCCGACTTCCTCTCGCGGCACCCCAAGTCGCTGAAGGTGAATTACCCCGGGCTCGAGTCGCACCCGCAGCACGCGCTGGCTCGCAGGCAGATGAAGGGCTTCGGCGGCATGATGACCTTCGAGATCACCGGTGGCCTCGAGGCCGCTCGCAGGTTCCTCAAGACGGTGAAGGTCTTCGCCTGCGCCGAGTCGCTGGGCGGCGTGGAGTCGCTCATCGAGCACCCGGCGATCATGACCCACGCCTCGATTCCGAAGGAGAACCGCGAGCGGCTGGGCATCAGCGACGGCTTGATTCGGCTCTCGGTCGGCATCGAAGACGCGAGCGACCTCATCGACGATCTGTCCCACGCGTTCGACGCGGCCTGAAGGGTTCCAGGGTTCGTGCTGCTCACGCTCGTCAGCCTGTTGCTCGCCGCGCCCCCGCCCCTGCCCGAGGTGTGCGCGCCGCCCCCGTTGCGTGACGTGAAGCCGCTGACCACCTTCTCGCAGCGCTCGGGGTCGCTCTCGGTCGGCCTCGATTCGGTGGCGACCTGGTGCTTCGACTCGTCGGGCGATTGGTCGGCGGGCTCGAAGAAGAAGAAGCCGGCCGACGAGCCCATCGGCGACTGCATGGTGGCCATCACGCAGTGTGAGAAGGCCCGCGCGGCCATCACCGACGACCTGCGCGCGCTGGTCTACGACACGCTCGACGATCTCACCCGGCCCTACCTCGGGGCGCGCTACGTGCCTCGCCGCAGCGGCATCGCCGAGCGGCCGACCGAAGGCGCCGACTGCCGCAGCCAGAATCGCGCCGAGCTGTTCGCGGCCGCGCAGGCCCGAATGGATCTGGCGCGGCTGGCCAGCCAGGCGCAGAGCGAATACGCGAACTACCGCACCTGGCTCTTCTCGGAAGGGCTCAAGTGCGCCGACGCGGTCGCCCGCGGCGTGAAGGACCCCACTCGCCGGGGCCTGACCGTCGATTCGCCGGTCACCGTCGTCGATGCAGGGGCGCCGCAGCCGCAGACCACGGTGGCGGTGGCGATCGACCAACCGACGACCCCGCCGACTCCCGCGGTCGCCCCCAGCAAGGACAGCGGCGTGGTGGTGACCGTGCGCGACGCCGGAGCGCCGACCACGAGCGCCCTGGCGGCCGCGCCTCGTGATGGAGGCTCGCTCGAGCCGCTGACCCGCGAAACGGCCCTCGATGCGCCGATGATCGACAAGTGGCGATACTTCGCGACCCAGCAGGCCACGCTCGAGGCCGACCCGGACTGGGTGTCGGGCTTCCTCGCCAGTCGCGAGCTGCGCGCCTGCAGTTGCACGCGCCAGACGCCCGGTGACGTGGTGCGCCGAATCGAAGCGAAGGACCGGGTGACCCAGCTCGAGACCGACGACCCGAAGAACACCACGTGCCACCTGTGCCTGCTCGACGCCTTCCCTGCCTGGAAGTCGCGCGTGAAGAAACAGTGCGCGCTGATGGATCAGTTGAGTGACTTCGAGCTGGGCGTGCTCGAGCGCAGTGACGACGGCAATGGGCTGCCTCCCCGCTGTTTCGAGCTGGCCCGCGCCAGGCGGCAGGTCGCCGACGCCGGCACGAAGGCCGTCGCGGGGACGCCGTCGACCACCACCAACGGCGGCTTCGTGGTGACGAAGAATCCCACGCCGACGCCCACTCCCACCCCCGTCGGTCCGCCGAAGGAACTGCCGCCGGTCAAGCCGTCGGACTACGCGCCCATTCCCGAGCGCGAAGACGGCCGACTCTACGTGCGCGTGTTCATGAGCAGCTCGTGCGAAGCCGAGATTGAACCCGGCCCCATGAAGGCGCGCACGGGTGACCTGCTGCCGGTGCCGTTGAGCGCGAAGCTGCTCAGCGTGAAGAGCCCCTGCGGTGGCATGGCCGAGGTGTACTGGGGCCGCGAAGAAAAGCCGCGCGTCAGCGAGACCTTCGGCAAGAACCAACCCCTCCAGCTCCAATTCGCGCGATGACCAGACCCATCTCAGGCAAGTTGTTCGAAGGGGTGTTCCGCCGGGTGCTCGGCGCCGACGTGCCGGCCGAGGT
>CAIWFK010000597.1 GCA_903911905.1 uncultured Myxococcales bacterium | reverse complement strand
GGCGGCGCTGACCGAGCAGCAGCGCGCGCTGGGGCCACGGCTCTTGACGCTGTACCGCGCGAAGAAACGCGACGCGCTGGGGGCGCTGCTCTCGAGCGCCGACTTCGCCACCCTGGTCAGACGACAGCGGGCCCTCGAGACGCTGGTGCGCAGCGACGTCGAGGCGCTCGACGAGCTGGCCCTGTTGTCCGACGCGGAACGGGCGCAGGCCCGCAGGCTCGAGCGGCTCGAGGCGACCGCGCAGCGCTACGTGCGCGCCCTGCGTACCGAGCAGGCCGTGGGGCAGGCCCGGCTGGCGCGCTTCAAGGACCTGCTCTCGACGGTCAACGCCGAGCAGGGCCGCATGAGCCGCGTCATCGCCGAGCTCGAGGCCTCCGAGAAGGAACTGGCCACCATGGTGGGCGACCTGGCCCCTGCGGGCGCAGCGACCGGCTTCCGGGCGCGCAAGGGGCACCTGCCCTTCCCCACCAGGGGGCTGGTCGAGGTCGGCTTTGGCAAGGTGGTCAACCCGCGCTTCAACACCGTCACCGTGCAGAAGGGCCTCGACCTGCGCGCGCCGGAAGGCGCCGAGGTGGCCGCGGTGGCCGAGGGCACGGTGGTCTACGCCGGGTGGCTCAAGGGCTACGGCAACCTGGTCATCATCGACCACGGCAGCAGCTACCATTCACTCTACGCGCACCTGGCCAACGCGCAGGTCGACGTGGGCACCGTGGTCGAGGAAGGCGTGGTGCTGGGCCAGGTGGGAGACACTGGCAGCCTCAAAGGGCCCTACCTGTATTTCGAGATTCGCAAGGGCGGGCAGGCCATCGACCCGCAACCGTGGTTGAAGCAGGAGTGAGCATGAACTTCCTCGAGCTGGGAAATCGCCTGGTGCGTCGCAGCCTGCAGGTGCGCGGCGTGCTCTCGCAGACGCGGCGCGTGGCCGGCGTCGACGTGCACTTCTACAAGGTCGAGGGCACCGGCCGTGGGCCGCCCGCGCTGATGATTCACGGGCTGGGCAGCTCGGCCAACGCCTTCTTCCGCACGCTCCAGCCGCTGGCGAAGACCTTCCGCGAGGTCTGGGCCATCGACCTGCCGGGCAACGGGTTGTCGCCGGTGCCCGCCGGCGGCCCCTTGAGCGTGCGCACCTTCGTCGACCTCATTCTGGCCTTCCGGCGCGACGTCATCGGCCAGAAGGTCCTCCTGGTCGGCAATTCGCTGGGCGGCGGCATGTCGCTGTACGCGGCGAGCGCCGAGCCCCAGTCGTTCGAAGGGCTGGCGTTGATCAGCCCGGCCGGGGCGAAGCTGACGCAAGAACGGTTCGATTCGTTGCTGCAGAGCTTCGCGCTGACCGACGTGAAGTCGGCGCGGGTCTTCGCCAACAAGCTCTTCGCGAAGCCCCCGCTGCCGATGCTGCTGTTCGCCGGAGAGCTGCGCAACCTGGTCGGCACCGAGACGGTCAAGAGCATCGTCAAGGAGGTCGGCCCGGCCGACGCGGTCACCGAAGAGATGCTGGCCAGGCTGACCATGCCCACCCTGCTCATCTGGGGGCAACGCGAGAAGCTGCTGCCGTACGAGGGGCTGCAATACTTCCGCGCGAACCTGCCGAAGACCGCCGAGGTGCGAGAGGTCGAAGGCTTCGGGCACATGCCGCAGATGGAGCACCCCGACCGCTTCGTCGAAGAAATCACCGGCTTCGCCAGGCGCCGCGGCCTGGCCTGAGCCATCGATGCGCCTGGCGACGTGGAGCGTGCTGGCCGACGGGTACCGTGCGCGCCGATGATCAGGTCATGCAGCGCTTCGAAGCGGCCGGGCTCCACGACGCGTTCGGCGGCAGCCAGCGACCGCACACCAGCTCGACCAACGGGCGGAGCGCGAAAATCGACCACGTGGTGTCCTCGCGGCCGGGCGTGCAGCCGGCGGCGGTGCAGTTCGACCAGTTCGGCGTCATCTCGCTGCCCGACGAGCGCGAGCCGTCCGACCACGTACCGCTGCTGGTCGACTGGTGAGCTGAACCGAGTCGTCACCGTGCCGGCACCACCCACCGCCCGAGCTCGACGGTGGTACCGGGCACCCACAGCAGGTTCGGTGCCGGTGACTCGAGACGCTGGCCGGGGAGCGCCTGGGGCCTCCGACACGGGAACGTGAAACCGTCAGTCGCTTCACGCCGGTCGCGGCCTGGCCCATTCGGCGCGGCCCTGTTCGTCGAGCGCCCGGAAGTCGTCGTCACTCAAGGTCAACGACGCTCCCTTCGCGTTCTCCTCGAGGTGGGCGACCCGACTGGTACCGGGAATGGGCAGCATCACCTTGCTGCGGCGAAGGACCCACGCGAGCGCGACCTGCGAGGGCGTGGCCGACAGGCGCGCGGCGATGGCCGTCAGCAGGCTGCCCGGCCTGGCCAGCGCCCCCGACGCGAGCGGGAACCACGGAATGAAGGCGATGCCCTGCTGCTCACACCGCTCGAGCACCGCTTCGCTGCCGCGGTTGACCAGGTTGTAGAGGTTCTGCACCGACGCCACGGGGAAGAATTTCTGCGCGGCCTCGAGCTCGTCGACCTTCACTTCCGACAGACCGACGTGACGAATCAGGCCGGCCTTCTGCATTTCGGCGATGACCTGGAACTGCTCGTCGCGAGGCACCCTGGGGTCGATGCGGTGCAACTGCCAGAGGTCGATTCGGTCGACCTTCAACCGGCGCAGGCTCATGGCCACGCACTGGCGCAGGTACTCGGGCCGCCCCACCGGCGCCCAGACCCCGGGGCCCGAGCGCGTCAGCCCGCCCTTGGTGGCGATGACCACCTCGCCGTAGGGGTGCAACGTCTGGGCGATGAGCGTCTCGTTCACCTCGGGGCCGTAGGCGTCGGCGGTGTCGACGAAGGTGATGCCCAGTTCGCGCGAGCGCCGCAGCACCCGCTTCGCCTCGTCGACGTCGGCGGGCGGGCCCCAGACGCCTTCGCCCGTCAGGCGCATCGCCCCGAAGCCCAGGCGGTTGACGGTGAGGCTGCCGACTCGAATCGTTCCACTGGCCAGAATGGACATGCGCCTTCGTAACCTGGCGGCCCGCCGGTCGCATGAACGGGGCGCTCCGCCTCGGGGAAAGCGGGAGCGACGGGCCGATATTTTCTGCCTGGGAACTTGACCCGACCGGGCCGTCCCAGCAGAAGCGGTGGCTCGATGCGCGCGGCCCTGCTCGTGACCTTGACGCTGTCGCTGCGTGGGTTCGCGCAGGACCTCGACGCGTCACCCGACGCCGGGCCCGAGGCGGCGCTGCGCGACGTGCCCGAAGCGAGCGAAGCCGAGGTCACCAGCACGCCCACGGCCGCGCACGACGGCGGGCTGCTCTATTCGGCCGACCTGTCCGACGAAGAGCTCAACCGGCGCTTCGTCGACGACCCGGCCTCGCTGGGCTCGATGTCGCTGGGCGTGGCCGAGGCCGGCCGGCTCATCAACGGCGTGCAGATGCCCGAGGGCGAGGCGTGGACCATCGTCGACCCCGCCAACGCCTGGGGCACGAAGGAGACCATCGACGCCTTGACCACCGTCGCCCGCGAGGTGCACGCCTCGTTCGCCGACGCCAAGCTGCGCATCAACCACATCGGCCGGCAGAACGGCGGGTGGCTGCGGCCGCACCAGAGCCACCAGTCGGGGCGCGACGTCGACCTGGGCTTCTTCTACAAGGACGGCGTCAACCCCGGCTCGCCCAAACAGGCCCGCGAGAAGGAAATCGACCTCGCCCGCAACTGGACGCTGATTCGCGCGCTGGTCATCAACGCCGACGTGCAGTTCGTGCTGGTCGACAAGCGGGTGCAGAAGGTGCTCGCCGACTATGCGCTGGCCATCGGCGAAAAGAAGGAATGGGTCGACCGGCTCTTCCTGGGCGCCGACACGCTGGTCAAGCACGCGCGCCGGCACCGCGACCATTTCCACGTGCGCTTCTTCGCCCCGCGCTCGCAGGAACTGGGCGCCCGCATCTCGCCGATTCTCACCTCGCGCGCCGACCAGAACGTGCTCATTCACCGGGTGGTGAAGGGCGACTCGCTGGGCAAGCTGGCCACCAAGTACAACAGCACCGTCGCGATGATTCAGAAGGCCAACGGCCTGTCGGGCACCGCACTGTCGGTGGGCCGCACGCTCAACATTCCCATTCGGGGGCCGTGCACCCAGTGCCCGCTGCCGCCACCGCTGGTGGTGCCGCCGCGCCTGTTGCCGCCCGAGCCCGACCCCGCGACCTGACCGTCACTGCAGCGAGAGCGAGCCCTTCGCCGCGCCGTAGTACGCGTTGGCGATGAGCATGGCCTTCTGCAGCTCGCGCTCGTCGGCCACCGAGCCGTCGAGGAAGATGGTCTGCCCCACGCAGTTCGCGTGCGCCAGGGCCAGCCCCTGCTTCTTGAAGGCGGCGTTCATCTGCTCGGCCACCATCGGCAGCACGCGCGGGTTGAGCCGCACCAGCAGCTTCACCTGCGCCTCGCCTTCGACCAGCGTCTTGAGCCGGTGGTATTCCTCGATGGAATCGAGCGTGCCGTCGATGACGATGGCGCCGTTGAACTGTTCGACCTTGAGCGTGGGGCTGACCAGCTCGTGCAGGCGACGGGTCAGTTCGGTGGCGTGCCCGTCGTCGACCACCACCTGCCGGGTCTGCACGCCGCTCGCCGTCCACAGGGTGATGGTGGTGCGCCCCTGGGCCTTGCCCACCACCAGCAGCTCGCCGCGGCCGGTGGGCGTGACGTCGGCGATGCCCGGCTCGGCCACCGCGACGCGAGTCACCGAGGGTACACGCAACACCTCCTGCGTGCCGGGAGCCAACCGCATCGGTTCGACGGCGAGCACCAGCGTCAGCAGGGCGAAGGTCATGGGGGACGAGTCTGGCGCACCTGACCGCCGCAGGACAAACCGGTCAGCCGACGTGCCGCGTTTCGGGCACTTCCACCGCAGTGCCGACCTGCGCCAACTGCACCACGCGCTCGCAGAGGGCGTCGAACGACAGGCCGTGACGACCCGCGACCTTCGCGAAGATGGAGCCGTGCGAGAGTTCCGGCACCGGGTTGAGCTCGAGCACCACTTCGTTGCCGATGTCGGGGCACAGGAAGTCGACGCGCGCCGCGCCGCGACAGCCGAGCGCGGCGGCCGCCAGTCGCGCCAGGGCCTCGAGGTTCGCGACCCGCGTCGCCGACAGGCGTGGCGCCGACACCCGCGCGCCGCTCACCTCGGCGCTGCCGAGCACGTGCTCGCCCAGCAGACACACCGTGACCGCGCGGCCCTTCACGTAGCGCTCGACCAGCGCCTCGGCGCCACCCTGGCACACCTGGGCGACCGCCTCGCGCAGCGCCTCGAGCGACTGCACCACCAGGCCGGGCGCGCCGCGGCCCTTCGACGGCTTGACCACGCTGGGGAAGCCGAGGTCCTGGTGCCGCGCCTCGAGCCCCGCGAGTTCGTCGGCCTTCACCACGTAGCCGGTGGCGGTGGCGAGGTTGTGCTTGCGGAAGAGCGCCTTGGCCGCGCCGCGATCGAGCGCGTGCGCGACGGCCGTGGCGGAAGAACAGGTGTGCGGCACGCCGGCCGCTTCGAGCGTGTGCAGCAGCCGCGCGTCGTCGAGCGGCCCGGCCACGAAGAAGAGGTCGAAGCCCTGGTCTTCGAGGCCATCGCCCACCCGGCTGGCGCGGTAGCCCACGCGGGTGAGCGCCGTCACGAGGTCCGCCGAGCCTGCTTCACCAACCACACCAACATGTCGCTGCGTCATGAGTGCCGAGTCCCTGGGGCCGCGGTGTCGGGCCTTCCTGCGTTGCTGTTTCACGACCGATGCCAGCGACCGAACGCTACAGGCGTGTTTCGACTTGTCGAATTTGTGAACGCGGCTTGACCCACTGCAACCCCGCCGAATGACGGGAAGGAAGGGGCGCTCCCTACACCCGATGCGCGCTGCATGGCGCGACGATTCGACGTAGAACCACCGTCAGGCCCCGTGACGCAGGACACCGCCATCGCGCGCCCTTCGGGCGCCCTCAACCCCATTCCCGGGTACCGGCTGGTGCAGGTCGTCGGTCGCGGCGGCATGGGCGAGGTGCATCAAGCGGTGCAGTTGTCGCTCGACCGCACCGTGGCCGTGAAGCTGCTCAAGCCCGAGCTGGCGACCGACACGCAGTTCGTGGCGCGCTTCGAGAAGGAAGGGGCGGCGCTGGCGACCCTGCGGCACCCGAACATCGTGTCCATCGTCGACCAGGGCCGCGCCGGCGAGACCTCTTACCTGGTGATGGAGTTCGTCGACGGGCCCAGTCTGCGCGAGCGCATGCGCGACCCCGACTTCGGCGTCAACGAGGTGCTCATCACCATGGTGCAGGTCACCCGCGCCATCGACTACGCGCACGGGCGCGGCGTCATCCACCGCGATCTGAAGCCCGAGAACATTCTGTTCGACGAGCAGGCCGGGCAACTGCCCAAGGTGACCGACTTCGGGTTGGCCGGGCTCGACGAGCGGCACGCGACCGAGAAGCGCAACCTGACGCAGACCCACGTGGCCATGGGCACCGCCTCGTACATGGCGCCCGAGCAGGCGGTCGACGCCCGCAGCGTGGGCCCGCGCGCCGACGTCTACTCGCTGGGCGTGATGCTGTACGAATTGCTGACCGGCGAGCTGCCGGTCGGCACCTTCACCATGCCGTCGGTGAAGAAGCCGGGGCTCGACAAGCGGCTCGACGGCATCGTGACCCGCTGCCTCAAGCCGGCGCCCGAAGACCGCTACCCGTCGGCGCGGGCGCTGCTCGACGACCTCGAGAAGCTGGTCAGCGTCACCACTTCGTTTCCCACCCACAGCCGCGAGACGCCGGTGCAGCGGGTGGTGCGGCGGGCGAAGGACATTTCGACGCGGGTCGGGCGCGCGGTCGGGGGTGCGCTGGTGGCCGCGGCGGTGGTCATCGTCGGCGCCGTCTTCCTGCGCGCGAGGCAAAGCGATCACCAACTGAGCGCAGGCACCGAGCTGATGACCGAGTTCGGCGTGAAGACGCCGCTGACCTCGGTGGGCCGCGCCGACAGGGTGACGCGCGAGGTGTCGCTGGGCGAAGGCCCCGATTCGTTGAGCGTGCTGGCCCTCGGCCGTGCACCCCGCGTCGACAAGGGCGCCCTGCGCTACGACACGCTGGGCGAGCTGTCTGCGGGGCGGGCGGTGCTCGACGTCGAGGTGCCGGGCTCCGGGTTCTCGTTCTCGGCGACGGTCGACACCGCGCCCACTCCTCCCTCGGCACTCGAGCCGCTCTACTCGCTGTTTCGAGGGCCGCGCCACGAGGCCCGCAGCGCGCTGATGGTGCTGGGTGACCACGGCCGCTTCGTGGCGCTGGTGATTTCGGGAGGCGGCGCCGAGCCGGTGCTCGAGTGGTCGCTGGGCGACAAGCGCGGGCTGTTGCGCGTGCCGCTGCCGACGAGCACCTCGGGGCAGCAACTGGCGTTGCGGCTCGACCCCGAGACCGGCGAGCTGTTCGCGGTCATCGGCGCGGGCCGCGACGCGCGCGCCCTGGGAGACGGCCTGCGCCTGGGTACGGCATGGAGAGACGTGCTCGAATCGCCCCGGCTGGCGGTGGGCTGCCTCGAGGGGACGTGCGCGTTCAGCGACCTGCGCCTGAGCGGGCTCGAGGTGCCGGGCGGGTTGTCGCCTCCGGTGTTCCCGCCCGAAGACGTGCTGGCCCCCGCCGAGCTGCCACCGACCCAGGCCCAGAAGCTGCAGGAACCGCAGCCCAGGCCGGTCAAGGTCGAGCCGAAGAAGGTCGAGCCGACGCGGCCGGTGGCGAAAGTCGAACCGGTGAAGACCGAGCCGTCGCGGCCGGTAGCGAAGGTGGAACCGCCGAAGGTCGAGCCGAAGAAGGTCGACAAGCCGACGGCGACGCCCCAGGTCGCGAAGAAGGTGGAGCCGGCGAAGAAGGTCGAGGCGCCGAAGAAGAAGTAGCGGGCGCCCCACTGACGGTTGGGGCTGCGGGGCACGCGAACCGACGGTTGGCGCTCCACCGGGGGGACGTCACGAGCGCCCCCACCGACGGTTGGGAGTCCTCGGTGGCCTCGGACCGAGAGCGGGAGCGTCAATGCTCCGCACGACTGGTTGGTGCTGCACCTCGCGAGCCAGGGCGGCCACCCGCGACACCCGAGGGAGCAGTCGCGCTTCTCAGCGCCCCTTCGGTTTGACCAGATCGGCGAACGTGCGCTTCTGCGGCGTCGTCGCCTTGCGCTGCTCGTCGGCGATGGCCTCGCGCGCACGAACCCACCGGTCTTCCCGGTCCACGTCATTGAGCGAACCGGCTTCGTTCCTGGTGACGGTGCTCAGCGCCCGAATCGCATCGATTCGGCGGTCTTCGCGATAGGCGCCCATGAGCGGGTAACGTTACGCCCACCCTGCCCTTGCCGTCACGTCGGGCGGAAGGCCCCGGCACCTCGCCGGGCTTCCGTCCGCAGCCGCGCCCCGAGATGGGGTCGTGACGCGGCTGTCTTCGAATACGGCCGACCGGGCAGGCTATTGCGCCAGCCACCGCGCGTGCGCCGCGCCGGCGAACAATTCACTGCCCAGCACCGCCTCGGACAGCCGCGAGCGCGGTCGCAGGTAGTCGTTGAGCGTGACCCCTGCCGAACCGTGCTCGAGCGGGCGCAGCAGGTTGAGCCGGGCCCGCGTGACCCCCGAGCCTCCCCGATGCACGTAGGTCACCGTTCCATCCACCGCGACCGTCTCGACGATGGCCACGTGGGTCAGCCCGTCGTTGAACACCCCGTCGCGATTGCGGTCGTAGGTCTCTCGGAAGAACAGAATGTCGCCCGGCTCGAGCACCGCGCCCGCTCTCGCCACGCACCCGGCCTGCGCGCCCAGGTCACACGGGCTCAGCAACGCCCGCCGCCGCTCGGCGAAGCGCCAGAGCGCCTGCACTCCCGAATCACCGCGTTCGGCGTAGGCCATCAGCGGCAGGTCGACCACCCGCCACGCGGCGCGAACCAGGCCCGTGCAGTCGTCGGGCAGGTCGGGCGCACTGGTGCGCAGCGGCACGCCCACCAACTCGCCCGCGCGCTGCGCCACCAGGTGCCCGATGAAGCTGGGCGCCTCTGGAGCGGGCCAGCTCACCCACTCGTCGGGCGTCGACCCCGTGGGTTCGAGGCCCACCACCGGCGAGGCCGGAGAATGCACCGTTGCACACCCGGCCCAGGTCATGGCCACCACGGCGGCGAGGAAGGGGCGCATGAGGTTCACGAACGCACATTCCACTGCCGGCATTCACTGGGACAGCGCTACCCTCATGCAAGGTCGATGACCGACGCCGACGCCACCGCCCCCTTTCGCCTCACGCCCCGTGCGCCCACCGGCCGCGCGGTGTTGCTGCTGCATGGCTTCACCGGCAGCCCCTGGGAACTTCGCCTGATGGGCGACTCGCTGGCCGCGCGCGGGTTCCACGTGGTCGCCCCCCGCCTGCCTGGCCATGGCACCGTTCCCGAGGCGATGCTCTTCGTCACCTGGCAGGACTGGGTCGCCAGCGCCGAGGCCGCCTTCCGCCAACTGACCCGCGACTTCAAGCACGTGAGCGTCGCCGGGCTGTCGATGGGCGGCCTGCTGGGGCTCATTCTGGCTTCGCGGGAAGCCGCGCGCGTCCGTCGGCTGGTGCTGATGGCGCCGGTGCTCGCCCTGCGCGCGGGCCCCGGCCGCTGGCTTCACCGTGTGCGCCACACCCCGCTGGCCCGCGCCGTGCCGACCTGGTTCACCAAAGCGCCTCCCGACCTCGAGGACCAGGTGATGCGCGCGCAGGCACCCTCGCCCGCACGCTTCCCCGTGGCGCGCGTGCTCGACCTGTTCTCGCTCCAGGACCTGGCGCGCCGGGCCGTCGGCTCGGTGCGTTGCCCGACGCTCCTCTTCGCGGCCGCCAACGATCACGTGGTCGACCCCCGAGCGCTCGACGACCTGCACCGCGACGTGCCTGGGTCGCGGTTGGTGCGCCTGCAGCGCGGCTACCACGTCATTCCGCGCGACCTCGACCGGGCCCGCGTCATCTCGGACACCGCCGATTTCCTCGACGAGCCCTGAGCAGCTCGACGCTCACGGCCAGTGGGTGACCAGACCGCCCGACCCCACGGCCCACAGGTCGTCGTCACTGGTCGCGGTGAGGTCGGCATAGCCGTGGCCCACGCCCGCGTCGTGCAGCACCGACCACGCGCTGCCGTTCCAGTGCGAAATCAGCCCCTCGCTCGACACCACGTAGACGTGGCCGCGCGAGAACGCCCGCACGGCCTGGAGCGTACCGCCGGGCGCGCTCAACGCCTTCCACGCCCCGTGCAACCGCTCGAGCACCACGCCGTCGTCACCGACCGCGAACACGCTGTCCGCGCTGAGCACCCACACGCCGTGGAGCGAGCCGCTACGAGCTCCTGGCAACTGGTCGACGTGCTCGTCGACCCAGCCCGACGCGGTCCACCGCCAGACCTTCATCTTGTTCTCTTCGGTGTCGGTGCCCACGCCATAGAGCGTCAGCGGGTCGACCCCGTGCACGTCTTCGAACCGCACGTTCCCGCCCGCCTGCCCGTTGACCGAGAACCCACTCGGCCCCGACCAGAAGAGCACGTCGCCGTTTCGCTCGGCACCGCGCACGTCGATGCCTCCGTCGCTCGCCACGAAACCGACCAGGCCGACCACGGGGTTGGTCGCCCCCGAGGCCGGCGTGCACCCCGCCGCGCCGTTGGGGTGCAGCATGGCGCGACCGTTGTTGTTGGCGGCGCTCCCCAGCCACGCATCACCCGCGTACGCCCACGAGGCGAGCAACCCGTTCGAGCAGTTCGCCGACAGGTTGGTGAAGGGCTGCCCGGGGTTGTGCACCCAGGCCTGGTTGCCGCCCGCAATCCACACGCCGTCGCGGCCCCAGCTCGACGCGGTCTTCCAGTCGGCCGTGCCCGCGTCGACGTTTTCCCAGCTCGCGCCCAGGGCACACGCGCCCTCGTCGACCTGGCCGTTGCAGTTGTCGTCGAGCTGATTGCACCGCTCACTCGCGCCGGGGTGAATCGATGGGTCGAGGTCGTTGCAGTCGCCGTCGTTCGGTACCCGACCGCCGCCGCACAGGAACTGGCCGGTGGCGGGGTCGCCGTAGCCGTCACCGTCCTGGTCGGCCCAGGTCATGGTGCTGCAGGGCGTGCCCGCATCGTCCCCAGCGTCCAGGTCTCCGCCGTCGCCCCGCCCGCCATCGACCGCTCCTCCATCGCAGCCCGAGCACACCAGCGTGACGATGAGCGCCTCGGCCAGGGTGGTGACCCCGTGCGGCGTGGTGAGCGTGAGCGAATAGGTTCCCACGGGCGCGCCCGCCGCGAGCGTGGCCTGCACGTGCGACGGGTCGACCCAGGTCACCGCGTCGAGGGTCAGCGAGGCCGGGCCGTCGAGCGTCGCCTGGAAGGTCTGGTCGACCACCGAACGAGAGGGCCGATCGAAGTCGAGCGTCACCAAAGGTTCGAAGTTCGACCCCGACAAGCTGAGCGTCGAGGCACTTCCGGGCTCGACCACCGACGGCGTGACCTGCTGGAGCACGGGCCCCGGAGCCTTCGTCGAACACGAACACGCCAGCACCATCAACAGGCTGGAAATGGCGGGCCGCACGGCACCGACGCTACTCCAGCCCGGGCCGCGCGGCGAAACGCCGACCTCGAAACAGCCGGTTACGACCAGCAGGCGAACCGTGTAAGTGCCCGCGCATGACCCTCGCGAAGAAGACCCTGTTCATCAGCGGCGCGAGCCGCGGCATTGGCCTGGCCATCGGTGTCCGCGCAGCGCGTGACGGCGCGAACGTCGTCATCGCCGCCAAGACGGCCGAGGCCCACCCGAAGCTGGCCGGCACCATCTACACCGCGGCGAAGGAAATCGAGGCCGCGGGCGGCAAGGCGCTGCCGCTGTTGTGCGACATTCGCAACGAAGAGCAGGTGCACGACTGCGTGAAGAAGGCGGTCGAGACCTTCGGCGGCATCGACGTGTGCATCAACAACGCGAGCGCCATCAGCCTGACCGGCACGCTCGAGACGACGATGAAGAAGTACGACCTGATGCATCAGATCAACCTGCGCGGCACCTTCCTGGTCAGCCAGGCCTGCCTGCCGCACCTGCTGTCGGCGAAGAACCCCCACATCCTCAACCTCTCGCCGCCGCTCAACATGGAAGCGAAGTGGTTCGGTCCGCACGTCGCGTACACCATGGCCAAGTTCGGCATGTCGATGTGCGTGCTGGGCATGGCCGAGGAATTCAAGGACAAGGTCGCCGTCAACGCGCTCTGGCCCAAGACCACCATCGCCACCGCGGCGGTGAACATGCTCGGCGGCGAAGAGCTGATGAAGGCCAGCCGCTCGCCCGCCATCATGGCCGACGCGGCGTACGTCATTCTCAACAAGCCGACCTCGTTCAGCGGCAACTTCTGCATCGACGAGCAGGTGATGCGCGAGGCCGGCGTGACCGACCTGACGAAGTACCGAATGGACCCCGCCGTCGAGCCGATGCCCGACTTCTTCGTCGATTGACCCGTGCTCAAGCGGCTGGAGTGGTTCGCCAAGAACGCGCTGGCCATCGTGCTCGCGGTGCTGCTCTGGCGCCCGGGCCGACGAACCCGGGCCAGGCGCGCGCTGGGCTCGGGCCTGCGTGGCCGTGTGCTGCTGGTGCGCCCCGACAACCGGGTCGGTGAAGCGCTGTTGCTCACCCCGGTGCTCGACGCGCTGGCCGCGCAGGGCTTCGCGGTCCACGCGCTGGTGCATGCGAAGGTGCGCCGCGTGCTCGAGGGCCACCCACGGGTCACGAAACTGTGGAGTGACGGACCGCGCCTGCCGCTGCTGCGGGCCCTGCGGGCCGAGCGCTTCGAGGTCGTCATCGACTGCGGCAACTGGGCCGTCTCGTCGGTGACCGCAGCGGTGCTGGCGCGCCTGGCCGGACCCCACGCGGTGGTGCTGGGTCCCAGCCACCTTCCCGCGGGCTGGCTGATGGACGTGGCGGTCGCCCCCCGCAGCGACACCCGCAACGAAGGGCTCCAGCGCGCCCACCTGGCCTCGGCGCTCGTCGGCGAGCTCGAACGCGCCAGCCTGTCCTTCCGCGCCACGCCGGCGTCCACCCAGGCGCCCGCCGCACCCTACGCGGTCATCAACCCGGGAGGTCGGCTGGGGTACCGCCGCGTCGACCCCACGCTCTTCGCCGTGGCTGCGCGCGTCGCGCTGGAGCGCGGGGTGACGCCGCTGGTCACCTGGGGCCCGGGTGAAGAAGCGCTCGCCGACGAGGTCTGCGCGCTCGAGCCCCGGGCGATGCGGGCACCCCCCACCTCGCTCGACCAACTGGCCAGCCTGATGCGCGGCGCGACCTTCGCGGTGTGCAACAACACCGGCCCCATGCACCTCTCGGTGGCGTGCGGCTGTCGCACCCTCGCGCTCTTCCTGCACATGGACGTCGAGCGCTGGGGCCACCCTTCGGCCCCTCACGTGATGCTCGACCTCACGCCGGTGCCCGAGGCCGGTCGCGCCACCGCGGTCGAATCGGCCGTGCGGGCCTTCGGGTGAATCCTCCCGCCTCCTCCGATGCGGCGGCGGGGTAGGCTTCGAAGAGCACCGTGAACGACCTGCTCGCCGCCATTCGCCGAGACGATGCCCAGGGTGTGCGGCGCCTGGCCACGCTCGACGTGGTCGACGCGCTCGCTCCCGAGGGCGACGACGACGAAGGCGAACCGTTGGTGAGCGTGGCGGTGCTGGGAGGGCACTTCGCCGCCGCCCAGGCCCTGGTCGACGCGGGCGCGAACGTCGACACGCCCGACGACGTCGAGCACCCGCCGCTCACCACCGCGCTGTGGTCGGGGAATGCCGCCGCCGCGCGCTGGCTGCTCGCCCACGGAGCCACGGCCAGCGGGGCCGGCGACGATTCGCCGCTGTGGCAGGCCATCGAGTCGGCGGGCGGCCAGGGAAGCGACTGGCTGACCCTGCTCGGCGAAATGCTCGACCACGGCGCTTCGGCCAGCATGGCCGGCGAAGACGGCCTGACGGCGATGCACCTGGCGGCCAGCGAGGAACTGCCAGCGGTCATCGAACTGCTGGCACAGCGGGGCGCCGACGTCGACGCGCGTGACGAGCGCGGTGCGACCCCGCTCGAGTCGGTGCTGCGACGGCGCGTGTTCGACGACGCCGACGCCGACCCGGCCAGCCCCATTCCCGACGAATGGCCCGACACCGTGCGCCTGGAGCGCACCGTGCGCGCGCTGGTGAAGGCCGGCGCACGCCTCGACCGGCCCGGGCGAGGGGGCATGCTGCCCTTCGAACTGGCCCGCCGCGCGAAGCTGCCCGAGCCCGTACTGGCGCTGGTGCGCCCGGCCGGGTACCGGCGCTCGACGAGCGACGTCGTTCATTCGGCGGTCGTCACCGCGCTCGTTTCCAACGCGGTGGCTGCGGTGACCGCGTTCATCGCCGCGCTCGAGGGCGCCGAGTTCGACGGCGCCGACCCGCGGCTGGTGGCGCTGGTGGTGCTGCTGCAGGGCCTGGGCACGGTCGGCACCTCTGCGGGGCTGCTGGCGCTCGGCTCGGTCTTCGAGGGCCGGGCGCACCGCCCACGAGCGGCCTTCGTTCCGCCCGCGCTGGTGCTGGTCGGCGCGGCGCTGAGCGCTCCGCTCGTGCTGGGCCTCGACGGGCTGGCGCGGGCCGTCACCTTCGGCGTGACGCTGGTCGCCTGCGGGCCGCTGGTGGCAGCCCTGGGGCTCAGCCTGTCGGCCGAACGCCCGGGTCAAGACGACGGCGCGCGTTGACCTCGAGCGCCGCATCGGCCACGGTCGACCGATGCGCCAGTCGGACTTCGAGGCCCAGCTCCCCACCCACCTTCCCTCGCTGCGCGCGCTGGCTCGACGCATGGTCGGTGATGCCGACGACGCGCAGGACGTGGTGCAGACCGCCCTGCTGCGCGCCAGCCGTGAGCTGGGCTCGTTCCGCGAAGAGGCAGCGCTCAAGACCTGGCTCTTCGCCATCACCACCCGGGTGGCGCTCGATTTCTTGCGCGCCGCGAAGCGGTGGTCGAACCAGGCGCTGGTCGACGCCTGTGACGCCCGCGGCGCGGCCTCGGTGGCCGAGAAGTTCGGCGACCCGTCGGTCTCGTTCGACGTGCAGGAACACCTGGCCTTCTGCTTCACCTGCGTGGGTCGCTCGCTCGACCCCGAGCAGCAGGTCGCGCTGGTGTTGCGCGAAGTGCTGCACCTCTCGCACGCCGAGGCCGCCGAGCTGCTGGGCGTGACCGAGTCGGTGCTGCGCCACACCCTGTCGGCCGCACGCAGCTCGATGGAAAAGCAGTTCGAAGGCCTGTGCGCCCTCGTGAACAAGGAAGGTGCCTGCTACCAGTGCCGGGCGCTGCGCGAGCTGGCCCCCGAAGGCCGCGCCGGCCGGCCCCTGCCCGCCACGCCCCTGCCCTTCGAGGCGCGACTGGAAGCGGTACGCGCGGCCGCCGGCGACGGCCGACTCAACGCGTATTTCTTCGGCACCATCAAGTCGATGCAGGGCCGCTAACGGGCCGCCTTCGCCTCGAGGTACCCCTCGCGCCCGGTCGCCAACCCCAGCAGGGTCAGCCCCAGCGTGGCCACCAGCCAATGCACGCTGAAGGCGCCAGTGAAGGCCGGGCCAATTCGCATTTCCTCGAATCGCAGCAGGCTGGCCCCCACGAAGACGACCAGCCCGTGGACCGGCCGCTTGCCGACGAGGACCGTGCCGAGGCCGATGGTGACGAAGTTGAGAATGGCGATGAACCAGGGGTTCTTCATGGGTGTTCGACTCCGGGGAAGACGACGCGTTTGCTGATTGGACGTCGGGGCCGCGAAAAAGCGCCGAAGGGGTGCCTGGCCTCACGCTCGCCCCCTCGGAGCCGCCGCGAATCGTGCTAGGCAGGTCGTACCATGTCCGACACGCCAGCCACGGAGCCGCGCGGTCGCATTCTCGTCGTCGACGACCAGCGCAACATGCGCGCCACCACCGCGTTGCTGCTGCGCAGCGAGGGCTTCACGGTCGACGAAGCGAGCGGCGGAGAAGAAGCGCTCGCCGCCCTGGCGGCCCGCCCCGTCGACCTGATGCTCACCGACCTCAAGATGGAGCCGATGGACGGGCTCACCCTGCTCAAGCGCGCCATGGAAAGCGCGCCGTCGATGCAGGTCATCGTGATGACGGCGTACGGCAGCATCGAGACCGCGGTCGAGGCCATGCGCCGCGGCGCGTACGACTACATCACCAAGCCCTTCAAGGACGGCGAACTGGTGCACCGGGTGACCAAGGCGCTCGAGCGGGCGCGGCTGGTGGCGGCGGTCGACCTCTTCGCCGGTGAATTCAACCAGCGGCACGGGCTCTCGGCGCTGGTGGGCAAGTCGGCGCCGATGCGCGAACTGACCGCCCGCATTTCCAGGGTGGCGACCAGCGACGCCACGGTGCTGGTGCAGGGTGAATCGGGCACGGGCAAGGAACTGGTGGCCCGCGCCATTCACGCGCTCTCGCACCGCAGCAAGAGCCCCTTCGTGCCGGTCAACTGCGCCGCCATCACCGAATCGCTGCTCGAGAGCGAGCTGTTCGGTCACGCCCGCGGCGCCTTCACGGGCGCCGTGAAGAACCGGCGGGGGCTCTTCGAAGAGGCCCACGGCGGCACCATCTTCATCGACGAGGTCACCGAGACCACCGGCGCCTTCCAGTCGAAGCTGCTGCGCGCGCTGCAGGAAGGCGAAATTCGCCGCGTCGGCGAGAACGCTTCGCTCAAGGTCGACGTGCGCACGGTGGCCGCCAGCAACCGCGACGTCGAAAAGGAAGTGAACGAGAAGCGCTTCCGGCAGGACCTGTTCTACCGCCTGGCGGTGGTGCAACTGCGGGTGCCTCCGCTGCGCGAGCGGCTCGAAGACGTGCCGTTGCTGGCCCAGTTCTTCCTCGAGCGCGCCAACCAGCGCAACCGACGGCCCCGCCAGTTGTCGGCGGCGGCGCTCGAGCACCTGCAGGGCTACAATTTCCCGGGCAACGTGCGCGAGCTCGAGAACCTCATCGAGCAGGCCGCGGCGCTGGCCGAGACCGACGAGCTGCTGCCCGGAGACTTCCCGGTGCGCAAGGTGAAGACCGGCGAGTTCCCTTCGGCGACGCCGGTGGGCAGCACGGGGGCAGTGCAATCGTTGGCCGACGCGGTCACCGAGGCCGAGCGCCGCGCC
>CAIWFK010000596.1 GCA_903911905.1 uncultured Myxococcales bacterium | reverse complement strand
CCCTGCCCGCCGACTACGTGCAGCACGAGGCGCTCGACGTCTTGCCCCTGGTGCGCGAGGCCCTGCGGCTGGAAGAAGACGTGGTGCTCATGGGCCTGCACGACGGCGCCGCCATCGCCCTGGTGCACGCGGGAGGCGGCTCGCAGCCGGTCGCCGCAGTCGCCGCCATCACCCCGCTCCTGCTGGTCGACGAGACCACCCATTCCGCCATCTGGTCGCTGAGCCGCTCGCCGCCGCCGGCCCTGGCCCAGACCGACTCGCACCAGGACCACACCTTCCAGCAATGGGCCGCCCTGTGGACCAGCGCGGGCTTCGCCGGCTGGAACGTCGACGACTTCCTCGCCGGCGTGACCTGCCCCGTGCTCGCCGCCCGCGGAGACAAGGACGAGTTCACCTCGCACGCCCACGTCGACCGGCTGATGCGCCTGGTGCGCGAGGTGGGCGTCGCCACGCTGCCCGGCTGTCGGCACATGCCCCACCTCGACAAGCCAGGCGTGCTGACCCAGGCGCTCGAGACCTTCCTCAACGGCGTGCGCTGAAATTTCTCGCAGGGCCGACCGCAAGCTGGGGTTTACTGCGACCCCGTGGCGACCGCTCCCCGCAAGACCACCGCCGAACCCATCAACGCCCGCGAGCTGATCGCCGGCCTCGACAAACGCCACTTCCTCGAAGAGCTCTCGCGGCTGGGTGCCAGCTTCGCCAGTGACCCGGGCAACCCCGGCAGCTACGCCTGCACCGGCTGCGTGCGCTGTTCGAACTGCATGTTCTGCCAGCAGTGCGAGGGCTGCTACGGCTGCACCCACTGCCTGTCGTGCGAGCTGTGCAACAACTGCACGCACTGCCACGATTGCAAGTCGCTCAACGCCTGCGCCTACTGCGTGCAGAGCGAGCACTGCGCCAACAGCGCCTACGTGTACTTCTCGCGCAACCTGTCGGACTGCACGTACTGCTTCGGCTGCGTCGGCATCACCAAGAAGGACTTCTGCATCTTGAACCAGCAGTTCTCGCGGCAGGACTACTTCGAGCTGACCAACCGGCTCAAGCGCGAGCTGGGCGTGAAGTAGCCCGCTTTGCGTAATTTGGAGCCGGCCCGTTCCGGTTCCAAATTACGCAAACCACCAGCCACCACCTTCTTCACCGAAAGCACGAGACCTTCGGTGTGAGGAGCTGGTGGCCGTTCGCGCTCCAGGTCGGACGATGAGCAGTCACCACCCACCTCGAGGCCGAACGCTCAGAGCACCCGCAGGAACCACGCCTTGAGGTACTCGGTCTCGGGCAGCGCCGCGAGCGGAGGGTGATCGATGCCCGCCCCGCGCCGCTCCAGAATCTGCACCGACCGCTTCGCATCAGCCGCAGCCCCGAGCACCATCTCCTCGAACGCCGCGCGCGAGAACTTGCCCGAGCACGAGCACGTCACCAGCAACCCATCAGGCCGCACCAGCTTGAAGGCCCGCAGGTTGAGCTCGTGGTACGCGCGCTTGGCGGTGGCCACGCCCTCCTTGCGCTTGGCCAACCCCGGCGGGTCGACCACCACGGTGTCGAACTGCCGCCCCTCGTCGGAATACGAGCGCAGCACGTCGAAGGCATTGGCGTGCTCGACCGTCACGTTGGTGCGTCCGTTGGCGACCGCGTTCGCGCGGGCCTTGCCGGCCGCCGCCTCGTCCTGCTCCACGGCGATGACCGAGCTGCACACCCGCGAGAGCGCCAGCGCGAACCCACCATGGTAGCTGAAGGTGTCGAGCGCCTCACCGCCACCCAACGACGCGGCGCGCAGGTGGTTGTCGACCTGGTCCAGGAACGAGCCGGTCTTCGAGTCCTTGAGCAGGTCGATCTCGAAGCGGTTCTCGCCCTCGTGGTAGGCGACCTGGGTCGAGCCTTCGCCGGCCAGCACGCCGGTTTCCCGGGTCAGCTGCTCGAAGTCGCGCCCGCTGGCGTCATCTCGATTGACGACGAGGCGCGCCCCGGTGAGCGCGAGCAACGCCTTCGCCCACCCGGCCTTGCGCAGGTTGGCCCCTTCGGACAGCGTCTGCACGGTCAACGCGTCGCCGTACCGGTCGACGAACAACCCGGGCAGCAGGTCGGCCTCGCCGTGCACCAGCCGCAACCCGTCACGCTCGGCGATGGGCTTGCGCCGCGCCAGCGAAGCCTTCAGCCGCGCCAGGAAGAACGCGTCGTCGACCCGCTCGTCCTTCCAGGGCCTGCGCGTGAGCAGCCGCAGCGCCAGGGGCGACTTCGAGGCCGCGAAGGCCTGACCGATGGGGTTCTTCTGCGCGTCGACCACGTCGACCACCGCGCCGGGCCCGACGTCCTTCGGCCAGTGCGCCACCTCGGTGCGGTAGCACCACGGGTTGCCACGGCGCAGCGACTGCGCGCCCTTCTGCGAGACCACCACCTGCGGAATCGTCACTCCAGCCCCCGGGCGGCGAGCTCGCCGTCGTCTTCGCCGCGCAGGTGCCCCACCTCGTGCAGCAGCGTCACGCGAATCTGCTCGACCAGTTCGTCGCGGGTCTTCACCGCGCGCCCCAGGTTGTTCCGGTAGACCACGATCGACCGGCAGGGCTCACCCTTCGCGTCGGGGGCCTCGCAGGCCTCCTGCAGCGGCGGGCCGCGGAAGAGCCCCAGAATGGTGGGCGAGAGCGGAGGGTCGTTGGCGGTCAGGTCGTCGAGCGCGGGCAGGTCTTCCATCGCCACCGGCACGCCCTTCAAGTCCTTCCGCATGTCCTCGGGCAGCGAGGCGATGGCCTTGTCGAGCTCGGCCTGGAACTCGGCGTGCGGCAGAATGATGGCGGTGGGGAAGGCGTCGGCGTCGAGCCCGTGCGCGGTGGTGAAGTGCGCGTCGGCCTCGCTCTGCTTGCCCTGCCGCTCGAGCAGCAACCCCAGGTGGTGGTGGGCGAAGGCCGCGCGCTCCTTGTCGGCCACCAACTTCTCGAACGCCGGCGCGGCCTCGTCGAAGCGGCACAGCTCGAAGAGCGCCACCGCCTGCTCGTAGAGCGCCTCGGGGTCACCCGGCTTGCGCTCGAGCACCCAGGTCGCGCGCTCGAGCGCATCGGCCGGCTGGCCCACGTCGTTGAAGGCCATGGCCGAGAGCCGCGCGAAGTAGACCGAGAACTCGGCGTCGTGCTGGCTCTGCGCCAGGTCGAACCCGCGCTCGGCGTACAGCGACCCCAGCTCGTCGGTCTCTCGAGAACTGGGCAGTTGCACCGCGTACAGGTGCGCCGCACCCGCCAGCGCCTCGAGCGAGTCGGGGTCGATGGCCAATGCACGCGCGAAGGCCAGCCGGGCGTCGTCGAACTTCTCGAGCCCCGCCAGGGCGTTGGCCCGCTCGGTCTGCGCCAGCACGTCGTTGGGGGCCAGCGCCGCCGCCTGCGCCGCACACGAGAGCGCCTTGTCGAACTGCTGGTGGTCGAAGTACTCGCGCGCCGCGTCGATGGGCAGGCGGTTCTTCGCCTCGCACACCGCGAGCGGCGTCACCTGGCCTGCAGGCGTGTGCGAGGTCGGCTCGCGCACGTTCTTGAGCGTGGGCGGGGCGGGAGGCACCGGCGCGCAACTGCAGGCCGGCCCCGCGTCGACCGGGTCGGCGGGCGCAGGGCGATGACAGGCGACCAGCGCGAGCGCTGACACCACCACCACCCAGGCTGCAGACCGGAAGCGGAACACCACGAAGAAGCAGCTTACGCCGACTTCTTCTCCTTCTCGAAGGTCAACTGCGGCTGCTCCTTCTTCAGAATCACGCCCTCGGTGATGCGGCATTCCTTCACGCCGTCACGGAAGGGCACGTCGTACATGATCTCGAGCATGCAATCTTCCATGATGGCCCGCAGGCCACGGGCCCCCGAGTGGCGCCGCAACGCTTCCTTCGCCACCGTGCGCAGGGCCTCGCTGGTGAACGAGAGCTTCACCTTCTCGAGGTCGAAGAGCTTCTGGTACTGCTTG
>CAIWFK010000595.1 GCA_903911905.1 uncultured Myxococcales bacterium | reverse complement strand
TCTGCGCGATCAATCGTCTCGCGGCAGGGGCCCAAATTACAGACTTGTACCAAATAGAGAATAAAGACTGCCTTGAAAAACTTCAACCCCTGGTTCGATCCACACGAGCGCCCTCGTCCCTCGATCGCGCGTCGCAGGAAGATGTCGAGTTCCGTTGCGCCCGCCGACGCGGGCCGTGCGGACCGCTTGAGGGCGATCCGTTGAACGAGAGTCAGCTCGCCTTCGGCCCGCGCGTCGGCCTCGCCGATCTGCGTGCCGTACTGCCCGCCCTTCCACACGAGGGATGCTTCCGCAACCTCCTTGATCGAGTCCATGACGCCGATGCAGGTCCGGCCGTCGTACTGCTCGCCCGGGATGTGCGGGCAGTCGCCGCCCCACATGTCCTGACCGCAGATCGAGCACTTCATCGCGCCCTGCCACCACGACAGCGAGACCTCGCGCAGGATGCCGGCGCCGATCCGCGCGTCGAGCGCCACGGCGTCCGGGTCCGCCTTCGCGGTGTAGAACATGCCGCGCACCCACGTCACGCCCTCGCGCGACTGCACCGAGGCGTCGAACCAGCGCCCCACCGGCAGGTCGCTGGAGCCATATGCGCTGTGATTGCGGAGCACCGGCATCCCGAGGATGCCGCGCGCGACCTGCTCCAGCGCGTTCGGCGTGAACTGCGTGAAGTAGGAGTCCGGCTGGTCGTTCGCCACCAGCGCCGAGTAGACGAAGATGTCGGCAGGCGTCACGGTGCGCGGCGGCGGTGGCGTCAGCGCGTTGATCTTCGCGGCAGAGCCAGCGAGCGAATCGCCATCGGCATCGCCGACAGACGTCAGGTCGTTGTCGCCGTCCGCGTCCGGATCGAACATCAGCGGAGCGTCGCGGCGCGCGAGCACATCGTCAGCGTGGCACATCGGGAGCCCCCGGGGCCTGCGTCATTCGGTGCGGCGCTTTCGCATCCGCGTTGAAGACGTGAGAGCAGCGAGGGCACACCGCTCGCGTCTGTTTCAGCGGCACCATAAACTCGTGCCCGCACTTGCGGCAAGAGCAGACCTTCATCGCTTGAGGCATCCGAGCCATTCCTCCAGCGGCACGTCGGGCATCGGATCGGCCATGCGGAGCTTCCGTCCGGTCGAAGCCACGCGCTCCTTCAAGCGCCGCACGCGCGTCTCGTCCGTGCCGTAGAGCAGCGTGCAGCGGCAGTTGCAAACGTCCTCGGGATCGCCGTCCGGATCGCCCGGGAACTGGAGCCCGTTCGTGAACTCATCGTCCACCGCGATCTCGCCCTCAGCCTCGCACTCGCTGTGCGACTCGCGCACGAGTTCGTCGTCCGTGGTCAGCCACGACTTCCCGGTGACGACGCCACTTTGCCGCGCGGCATCGAGACCGGCGTAGTTGAACGCGCCAGCCATTTCAGTCCGCGCGATCGTGCCCGCGTTGCCGCGCCGGCCCTCGAAGACGCCCTGCACGGCGGCGTAGGCTTCCGTGTAGGTGCCGCCGGCCTGTAGCACCTCGCCGAGCGATTCGCGCAGCTTGCCGCGCGTCGTCTCGTTGATCTTGCCCACGAGCGCCGCCGCCTGCTTCGCTGCGTAGTGCGTCGTGGCGGCCTTGTTGAGTTCGATCTCGACCTCGACGCCGAGTTCCGCGAGCCCGTGCTATCGGCGATGGCCTCGCGTTCGCGGCGCCTCGTCGAGAGCGAACTCGCCAATCCCTCCTCCGCGCCGCCGGCGGACATCGCCAAGGCGCGCAAGGAGATCGTCAAACAAGTGCTCGCGATGGCGCAGCGCAACGAAATCGAACTTCCGTCGAACGATGGCGCCGAAGCCGAATAGGCTTTGGGCGGGAGCATGACGCGAAGGTGATCCTTGGCTGAAGACGCGGACAACGATTCCAAGACCGAAGAACCGACGGAGAAGCGGATCGCCGACGCGTTGGAGCGCG
>CAIWFK010000594.1 GCA_903911905.1 uncultured Myxococcales bacterium | reverse complement strand
CGGTGCTGGCGGCGGCGCTGGGCGCGAGCGACGACGAGGAGTCGGCATCATGACCCGGGTGCTCGACGCGGTGCAGGCGGTGCTGGCGCGCGCCAGGGCCTCGAGCGACATCGTGCTCGCGGTGGTGATGGCGATGATCATCGGCGCGCTCATCGTGCCCCTGCCCGAAGTGCTGCTCGACGTGGGCCTGGCCATCAACCTCGCGGCCTCCGCGGCGCTGCTGGTCGCCGCGCTGTACGCCCGCGACGCGCTCAAGGTGGCGGCCTTCCCGACGCTGTTGCTGGTGACCACACTCTTTCGGCTCGCGATGAACGTCTCGTCGACCCGGCTGGCGCTCTCGGAAGGGCACGCGGGTGAAATCATCGCCGCCTTCGGCGAGTTCGTGGTGCGCGGCGACTACGTGGTGGGCGCGGTGATCTTCGCCATTCTGACCCTGGTCCAGTTCCTGGTGGTGACCAAGGGCGCCGAGCGGGTGGCCGAGGTCTCGGCCCGCTTCACGCTCGACGCCATGCCCGGCAAGCAGATGTCGATCGACGCCGACCTGCGCGCCGGCGCCATCACCCAAGACCAGGCGCGCGCGCGGCGGCGGGCGCTCGAGCGCGAATCGCAGCTCTTCGGTTCGATGGACGGCGCCATGAAGTTCGTCAAAGGCGACGTCATCGCGGGGCTGGTCATCACGCTCATCAACCTGGTGGCGGGACCATCATCGGCGTCACCCAGGGCGGGCTGGGGCTGGGCGAGGCGGCGGCCACCTATGCGCTCATCAGCATCGGCGACGGGCTGGTGTCGCAGATTCCGTCGCTGTGCATCGCGGTCGCTGCGGGCCTGGTGGTCACCCGGGTGGCCAGCGAGCGCGAAGACGATTCGCTGGGCACCGACATCGGCTCGCAGTTCTTCGGCCAGCACCGCGCCCTCTTCGTGGTCGCCGGGCTGTGCGTGGCGTTGGGGCTGATGCCGGGCATGCCGCACCTGACGTTCCTCGCCCTGGCGGTGTTGGCCACGCTGGTGGGGCTGGGGCTGCGGCGCGCGGCGAGCGCTCCGGCCGAGGGCACGAAGTCGACCCGCGCCTCGGCCGAGCCTGCACCATCGGCGGCGGGTGGGCCGAAGCCCGAGCCGGTGCACGCGGTCGCCCCCTTGATGCTCGACCTGGCGGCCGACCTGACCTGGCTGGTCGAGGCCGACTCGCAGGCCTTCGTGCAGGTCGACCTCGAGCAGGTGCGCGAGCGGCTCTTCGCCGAGCTGGGCGTGCGCTTTCCGGCCTTCCGCGTTCGCACCGGCGCGCCGATTCAGGGGTACGCGTTGTGGGTCGACGAGCTGCCCGCGGGCAAGGGGCAGGTGCCGGCGGGCACCCACTTCGCGCTGGCCACCAGCGCCGAGCTCGAGGGCCTGGGGGTCAGCGCCGCGGCGGCAACCGACGCGCTGGGCCGCACGGTGTGTGCGCTCTCGACCGAGCAGGTCGCGCAGCTCGGAGGCCGGGTCACGCTGCGCGCCGCGCGCGAGCTGGTGGCCGACCACGTGACCGCGCTGCTGCGTCGCCGGGCCCCGCACTTCCTGGGCGTGCAGGAAGTCCAGGCGGCGCTGACCTCGCTCGAGCCGCGCTCGCCCGCGTTGGTGAAGGAAGCGTTGCAGAAGGTGCCGTTGCCGTTGTTGACCGACGTGCTGCGCAAGCTGCTCCACGAGCAGGTGGGCATTCGCAACCTGCGCGCCATTCTCGAGGCGCTGGTCGCGCCCTCGACCGAGGGTGACGCGGGGCAGTTGGCCGAGAAGTGCCGCGCGGCGCTGGCCAGGCAGTTGAGCCACCAGCACGCCCACGGCGGGCCGCTCTTCGCGTACCTGGTCGACCCGGCGGTCGAAGAGATGCTGCGCAGCCGGGGTAGCGGGCTCGACCCTGGCGAAGCGAGCGCGATTCTGGAAGGGGTCAAACGGGTCGCGCGCGGCGGGCGAGGCGTGCTGCTCTCGAGCCCTGACGTGCGGCGGGTGTTGCGGCGCTTGCTGGAAGGGGCCGTCCCCGACGTGGCGGGGCTGACCTTCGCCGAGCTCGACCCCGAGCTGCAGGGCGGCCGATGGGCCGCCTGGTTCCTGCCCGCTGAAGGCT
>CAIWFK010000593.1 GCA_903911905.1 uncultured Myxococcales bacterium | reverse complement strand
TCAGGCGGCGCGGTGTCGATGGTGGTCTTCCGCGCCAACGACGACCTGCCCACCCAATTGACTCCGTCGCTGCTGTCCGCCGTGGAGCGGGTGCGCGCGAACGACACCGTGCAGACGCGGCAGGTGCTGGCCGATGCCCTCGAGGAAGCGGGTGCCGTGGGCGAGGCCGAATACGTTCGGCGCGAGCTGGCGCTGCAGGAACCGAAGGACCCCATGTCGCCCGAGTTCGCCGACGAGCTGACGCGGTTCGAGGCGCTGGCCACCACGGTCGGCAGCACGTTCCGGTACCTGGTCGGTCGCGAGGTCGACGGCTGTGCTGGGCTGCGGTGGACCTTTCGATGTCCCCGCGCGTTCGACGAGCTGCAGCCGACGGGCGACGGCGCGGTTCGCTTCTGCCCGACCTGTCGTCGAGGGGTGCTCGAGGTCATCACCGAGGCCGAGGCGGAGCAGGCCGTCGCCGCCGGGCGCTGCGTGTCGGTACGGCCTCCGGTTCCTGGCCCGAGGTGGGTCGGTTCAGTGGCGATGCCCGGGCCGGGTGTCGCGCCCAGGCCCATCGGCCGTGTCACCACCAACCTCGTGTCGCGCTCGCCATCGTTGTTGGAGCGGTTGACGACGTGGTGGAAGCGCTAGCTAGCGCGCGAAGACGGTGCCGCGGCTGCCCGGGGTGCTGGCCTCGTCGAGAATCGACGAATCGGGAGACAGCCCGACGATGTGAATGGCGTCGATGCCTTCGTCGAGCATGGCGAGCGATTCCTCGACCTTGGGAATCATGCCGCCCTGAATGACGCCGCTGGCGATCTGCTCACGGGCTTCGCGAGGGGTGAGCGTGGCGATGCGTGAAGCGGGGTCGTTGCGATCTCGCAGCACGCCCGGAACGTTCGAGACGAGGAACAGGCGCGCGGCGCTCAGCCGGCTGGCCAGTCGGGTGGCGACGGTGTCGGCGTTGACGTTGAAGATGCGGCCCCGGGCGTCGCCCGCGAGGCAGCCGATGACGGGCACCACGTGCACGGCGGCCAACTTCTCGAGCAGGGTCACGTTCACGTGGGTCACGTCACCGACCAGGCCATAGTCGACGTACTCTCCGCCCACGTCGACCGGTGGGCGCCGGGTGGCGTCGACCAGGCCGCCCGAGACGCCCGAGGTGCACAGCGCGGTCAGGCCGGCCAGACGGAAGGCGCTGGCCACGTTCACGCCGACGCCGCCGAGGGTCAGCTTCATCACCTCGAGCGTCGCTTCGTCGGTGACGCGCTGGCCGGCGACCTGGCGGGTGACCAGCCCCAGGCGTTTGCTCAAGTCGGTGGCCTGCGGGCCTCCGCCATGGACGACGGCGACCTTGATGCCGGCGTCGATGAAGGCCTTCACCGCGTGGCCGACCGTGGCCGCGAGTTTCGGCACGTCCATCGCCAGCTCACCGCCGATCTTCACCACGAACCACCGGCCTGCGGCTGCTTCGAGCGAGCTCATGTGGGCAGGCTCCCTAGCGCAGATCGTCGGGGTGGATCACCCGCGAAAACCATTCGGCGATCAGAGCTGCTTCACGCAGTCGGCAAGGCCCGCGTCGGCGGCGAGGGGCAGGGTGAGCGTCGTCGGTGAGCCAGCGGGCAGCGTCACCGTGTACGTGCCCGCGGGAACGGTCGAGACGTTGCAGTCGGCGCTGGCCTCGGCGTGAACCGGCGCGGTGGTGGTGAGGGCGCACTGGGTGCCGGTGACGGTGAGGCTGAGCATGCCGCCGTCGTGGGTAGCCGCGCAGACGAGTGACGAGTACTGCTCGTTGCCGCCGAAGAGGGTGAGGCCCAGGCCGCCCGTCGACGTGGTGCAGAGGTTGGAGCTGGTGGGGGCCACGGGGAGGCAGACACTGCAGGCGGTGAGCAGGAACGTTGCAGTCGCGACGAGGGTGGTTCGCATGCGGGCGCACCATGCAATCGCCCGACCACGCAAGGCAGGGAAAAGGCCGTGCGGCTTCGCTGAATCGCGTTTCCGGGTGGCGGGGGCCCATTCAAACCGTCTTTTCGGGTTCACCTGCCCCGCGAAACGATGCTGCGGGCCCGATTTGCGTCGGGCAACCAGATCTCGAGGCCCACCCTGCCTGGCGAAGTGATTTTTCGGGGCCGAGCTGCACCGGAAAACGACATTTCGGGGCTCTCATTGCCTCGTGAAACGACACTTTGGGGCTCGGCGTGTCTTGAGAACGATTTTTCGGGGGCGAACAGCTCGGTGAATCGACTTTTCGGGGCTCATCTGCCCGGCGGAAGAGCTGTGTGAGTGGTCCACTCGTGTCGTGAACCGTTTTCTGGCAGCGCTCGGAGCCGTGAAACGGTTTTCAAGGCCTGACCGGCCCGTGAAGCGCTCTTTCGGGGCCAACAGGCGCTGACGAGGGCTGTCACCGGCCCCGCACTCGCGACTCGGCTGTCACACCGGGCTTCACCCAGCGAAGGTCAGAACGTCAGCCCAGGCCAGGACGGCAGGGGCGCGTCTGCCTTCGCCGGCAACAGCACGCCCAGTGGGTACACGCACGACTGGCCCATGGTGATGCCCGCCGGACGGTGATTGCCGCTGCCCTTGATGCCTCCGAACGGCAACCGACCGCTCGCACCGGCGCTCGACCGGTTCCAATGAATGACGCCAACCCTCACCTCGTCGGCGAAGCGCTCGAATGACTCGCCGGACCGGGTGAAGACTGCCGCCGAGAGCCCGAACGGCGAATCGTTCGCCACCGAAATGGCCTGCTCGACGTCGTCGACCACCACCACCGAGACGTCGGGCGCGAAGAGCTCGGTGTCGGTGTAGCCAGCCAACGCCCGCACGCCCGCTGGCGCGCGATGCACGCCCGGCCGCACGTAGAACCCGCGCGTGCGCACCTCGACCACCCCGCCCGGTGCCACGGCCTCGAACCCCGCAGCGACCGCGCGCGCCTGCGCTGCCAGGAGCGCTTGCCGGGTTGCTTCTGAAATCACGGGCCCCAGGAATACCCCGTCGTCCGCCGGGTGACCGACCACCGCGCGCCTGGCCACCGCCGCCAACCGCTCGGTCAAGGCATCGGCGACGCCGCGCGTGGCGATGACGCGCGAAGTGGCGGTGCACCGCTGGCCCGCGGTCGCGAACGCCGAGAACGCCAATTCGCGCACGGTGCGCTCGAGGTCGGCGTCGTCGAGCACGATCGACGCGTTCTTGCCGCCAAGTTCGAGCGCCACCAGCAAACCCGGTCGATGTGCGTTGGCCGCGACGATCTTCTGCCCCACCGCCACCGAGCCCGTGAAGAGAATGGCGTCGATGCCCGGGTGCACCACCAGGTGCTCAGCCACCGCCACCGCGCCCTGCACCACGTTGAACACGCCTGCAGGAAACCCGGCTTCGGCGAAACACTTCGCCATCACCAGCGAGGTCAGCACGCCCTTGTCCGACGGCTTGAAGACCACCGTGTTGCCCTGCAGCAGCGCCGGAACGATCTGCCCGTTTGGCAGGTGCCCCGGAAAATTGAAGGGCCCGATGACCGACACCACGCCCAGCGGGCGATGCCGAATCTCTCCGGGCAGGTCGTCGAGTCGAAGGTCCTTCGTGAACGCCGCGCCTTCACCCAGGGTGAGGTCGACCTTCGAGACCATGGCCTGCGCTTCGGTGCGCGCTTCCCACCGCGGTTTGCCGATTTCGCGCGAGATGGCCGCCGCCATCGCTTCGAGGTTCGCCTTGAGCGCCGCCTGGTACTTCTCGAGCAACGCGGCGCGCGCCGCGTGACCGAGTTTTCTCCAGGCCGGGAACGCACTGCGGGCCGCGTCGACGGCGCGGTCGACCTGACCTCGGCTCCACGACACGGTGGCGATGCGATCGCTCTGGTCGGCGGGGCTCGTGTGCTCGAACTGCCCCTGCGGTGCCGAAGCGTGCTCGAACTGGCCTGCGATGAAATCGGTCTGGGTCGACATGGCCGCGTTCTACCACCGCTGCCACCTCAGCCGGCGATCGCCCGCAAGCCCCAGGCGGTGAACAACCCCAGGTACGTACCCAGGGCGATGCCCGCCAGCCCCATCGACAGCCCCGGCCCGACCAGGGTGCGGTTCTTGAGCGCCGCGGCCACCGGGCCGATGAAGGCCGGCCCGAAGATGGTGGCGGTCGAGGTGATGATGGCGGTGTCGACGTCGATGCGGAAGAGCGCGCAGAGCCCGAAGTGCAGCACCGCCGAGGCCACCATCACGATGACCACGAAGACGAAGAGCGTCACGCTCGCGCCGGTCAGGTGGCTGACGTCGGCCAACGCGCCCACCGCCACGCAGAACACCAGCAACACGTATTCGCCCAGCTCGAAGCTGCCGGCCAGCGAGCGCACCCGCGGCGACATCGATGCGCCGATGCCCAGGGTGGTGAGCGCGAGCAACGTGAAGGCTTCGTCGACCTTGTGGAAGAAGAGCATCGACGCGCCCGCCGAGAGGCCGACGATGGCCACCGAGCCCGCAAAGGCCAGCGCCATGGGCCGCAGGTGCGAGCGGGTCCACACGCTCAACGACTCGCCTTCGTGCGCGAACGCTTCCTGGTGCCCGACGAAGGGCGGCATGATCTTCCCCAGAAAGCGCTGCGCTACCGAGAGCAGGAACAGCAGGTACACCCCGCCGGTGACTACGTCAGACGCGTTGAGCAGCACGAAGGTCTCGTTGCGCGTCTCGAGCGCCACGCCCACTGCGCTCATGTTGGCGGTGCCTCCCACGTAGACGCCGACCAGCATGCCGGCGATCTTCCACCACTCGTCGGTGCGCTCGCGAAAGGCCCAGCCCACCACGCCTGCCGCCGTGACCGCGCTGATGCAGGCCAGCGCGAAGCTCAGCAGCAACCCCTTCGCCAGCCCCAGCCACTTCTTCAAGTCGGTCGAGAAGAGCATCAGGGGAATGGCCAGTGGCACCGCCACGCTCGACACCGTTCGCGAGGCGGCGTCGTCCAGGTGCAGCCCGGGCAGGTTGGCGGCCAGAATGCCGGCGCCGTAGCAGAGCACCACCGGGCCCAGCAGCTTCGCCGGCGCGAACCGCTCGGCCGCGGCGATGGCCAGCGCCGGCAGCACCACACAGGCCACCATCTGCAGCACGCTCATGCCGACCTCAGGGTCTTGTACGTCAGGGTCGCCCCGGCGACCACCAGCAGCCCCGACACCACGCGGCGGAATCGCGCTTCGTCGAGTCGTGCGTGGGCGAGTTCACCCAGGCCGATGCCGACCGCGAGGGGAATCAACAGGAGTGCCGAGAGCTGCATCGACCCCCACCCGAGCACCGATTGATGCGCGAGTCTCGGAAGGACGAGCGCGTTGAGCACCACCCACAGCATGGCGAGCGTGGCGCGAAAGGACTGCTTGTCGGGCAGTTCCCTCGAGGCGACCAAAACGGCCAGCGGCCCACCGGTCGCGAACAGCCCATGCACCACGCCCGCCGCGAGCAGCGCCGAGGTGCGGGTCGAGCGGCTCATCGTCGCCGGGCTCCGGTCGACCAACTGCCAGGTCGCCACGCCCATCACGAAGACGCCGAAGCCCAGCTGCAGCCAGCGGGTCGACGACAGCGCTTCGGCGAGTGCGCTGCCGGCCAACAGCCCGAGGCAGACCAGCGGCAACATCGAGCGCAGGAAACGGCGATCGACCGTGCGCGCTCCCCGGACGACCAGCCACCCCGAGAGCACCAGGTTCAGCGGCACCAGCACGCCCAGCAGGGCGTCGACCTCGAACCACCACGCGCCGACGGTGAGCGCGACCACCATGCTGCCAAAGCCCGTCGCGGCCTCGACGAAGAAGGCGACCACCACCAACCCGGTCATCAGCATCGGCGCCGAGGCGGGCGTCATGCGCGGGGGAAGAGCCCGTCGAGGAACTCCACCAGGAACCCGTCGAGCTGGGCGCGGTCGGGCACGGCGCCGACCATGCCGTACATCGCGGCGCTGCCTTCGGGCGCTGGCTCTCCCCGACGCAGCGACGACACACAGGCTGCGAGGTCTTCGAGGAACTGCCGCGCGACCGGGGCGTGGGCCGGCGTGACCATCAGGTGCAGCGCGGGCGGGTGCTGCTGGCGGTCGAGCTTCCAGCCGCGCGCGTCCATCGCGTCGCCCAGCTCGTACACGTTGAACTCGCTGCTCGAGAACGAGAACACGCTGCCCACCGGGGCGCCCAGCACGGTGAGCCCGCACGCGGCGATGCCCCGCTGCAGGGCCTGGGTGGTCTCGATCACGGTCGAGGTTCGGGCCAGGTAGCCTTCTTCTCCCAGGTGGTGCAGCACCGCCCAGGCCGCAGCGATGGCGCCTCCCGGTCGGGTGCCGCAGAACGAGGGAGACGCATAGAGCCCGCCGTTCCACCCGCCGTAGGTGAAGAACTGGTGCCGGCGCAGCTCGCCCGTGCGGTGCAGAATGACCGACGCGCCCTTGGCCGCGTAGCCGTACTTGTGCAAGTCGGCGGAAATGGAGGTCACGCCGTCGACCTCGAAGTCCCACGTCGGCACCGCGCGGCCCAGCTTGCGCGCGAAGGGCAGGAGGAACCCGCCCAGGCAGGCGTCGACGTGGCAAAGCAGGCCGCGCGACTTCGCCAACGCGGCGATGGCGCCGATGTCGTCGACCACGCCCTGGGGGTACGAGGGGGCGCTGCCCACCAGAAGCACCGTCTCGGGGCGAATCAGCCGCGCCATGGCCTCGACGTCGACCGTGAAGTCGGGCCGCAGGGGGGCGTGATCGAAGTCCACGTCGAAGTAGTGCATCGCCTTGTCGAACGCGGGGTGGGCGCTCTTCGGAAAGATGACGTGCGGGCGCTGGTGCCCCTCGACGTGGCGGCCGAATTCGCGAGCCGTCTTCACCGCCATCATGATCGACTCGGTGCCGCCCGAGGTCATGGTGCCGGCGACCTGCTCGTTTCCGTGGAAGAGCGACGCGGCGATGCTCACCACCTCGCATTCCATCTGCTGCAGCGACGGGAAGGCCAGGGGCGAGAGCCCGTTCTCGGCGATGAATTCACCGTAGGCTTCCTTCACCAGCGCGCTGACCTCGTCGCCGGCGAAATAGACCAGGCTGAAGGTGCGCCCGTCCTTCCAGCGCGCGTCGTTGGCGTGCTTCTGCTTGAGCGTGGCGAGCACCTGGTCCTTCGATTGGCCCCTGGCGGGAAGCGTGGTCGGCATGGGGCGGCATGTATCCGGGCATTTCGATACGCGATCTTTTGTTTCGCCCTCGATGAACAAACAGCTGCCACGGTTTGTCGTGACCCCTCTTGAATCAGCCCGTTCTCACCCGCGTCGGTGCTGCTAGGTTTCGTGGACCCATGCTTCGAACCGTGTCTCGAATGACGGCAGTGGTGGTGGCGCTGATGGCGCTGGGCGTGCTGGCCGACGCCGAGAAGAAGGCGCCCGCGCCGGCAGCACCCGCGGCAATCAGCGAGGTGATGAAGGTGCCGCGCCCGGCGGTCGGCGAATACTTCGGCGTGTACCTGAAGGGGCAGAAGGTCGGGTACATGTTCAACCAACTGACGCTCTCGCCCGACAAGGCGACCATCACCGCGCGCAACGAGGTGCACTTCAAGGCCCGGGTCGGCAAGGAAATGACCGAGCGCCACATGGTCGAGCTGAAGACCTACGAATCGAAGCCGGGCGGCAAGCTGCTGACCTTCTCGCTCGAGCAGACGGGTGACGGCGGAGCGCAGAAGCTCGAGGGCACGTCGACCCCCACGGGCCTCAAGGTGCTGCGCATGCGCCCGAACAAGCCGAACGAGACGCTCAACGTGAAGGCGTCGCGCGAAGTGGCCGAAGACGCCGATCAGGCCCGGCTGGCCTTCAAGCGCAACAAGAAGGTCGAAGGGCTCATCACCGACACCAGCGAGCTCGAGGAGTACCGGGTCACCACCACGCCGGTGAAGACCGAGTCGCGCATTCTGGGCGGGGTGACGGTGAAGGTGTTCCACGTGTCGACCTACAGCGACAAGGAAAAGGTGCCCGCCGAGGTGTGGATCGACGAGAGCGGCCACATCGTCGAGACCGAGTTCGGCGCCATGATGCACATGGTGGCCGAGTCGCCCGAGGTCGCGCAGAAGGTCGAGGTGGTCGAAATCTTCGGGCTCTCGCGCATCGTCCTGCCCAGGCCGCTGCCCGAATCGGCGCACACCATTCCCGGTGGCGTGTCGCTGGTGCTCTCGGGCATGCCCGAGAAGTTCTTCGTCGATACCAACCGGCAGACCTACAAGAAGCAGCCCGAAGGTCGGGTGTTGGTGACGGTGACCGCGGTGCCGCCCAAGGTGAAGAAGCCGCGCCAGGGGCTGACCGACCCCGAGGGCGGCGAGAACCTGAAGACGTCGATCGTCATCGAGAGCGACGCGCCCGAGATCGTCAAGCTGGCGAAGTCCATCGTCGGCGACGAGAAGGACGCGTGGACCGCGGCGCGCAAGGTCTCGAAGTGGGTGTACGACCACGTGCACAGCACCTACGGCTCGTCGAGCGATCGCGCGACCGACGTGCTGCGCGAAATGAAGGGCGACTGCACCGAGCATTCACTGCTCGCGGTCTCGCTGCTTCGCGCGGCGGGCATTCCGGCGCGGCGCATCGACGGCGTGGTGTACCTGAAGCAGGAAGACGGGGTGCCGGCCTATTACTGGCACGAGTGGATCGAAGCCTGGGTCGGTGAATGGACGCAGCTCGACCCCACCTTCAATCAGGACACGGCCGACGGCACGCACCTGGCGCTGGGGCAGGAAACGCGCGCCGAAATCACCCCGCTCATCGGGTCGCTGGAGGTCAAGGAGGTCCGCTGAAGCGCATCGGCCGCTACGAGGTGGTGCGGCTGTTGGCCACCGGTGGCATGGGCGAAGTCTGGTTGGCCCGCGGGCCCGACGACGTGCGGCCGGTGGTCATCAAGCGGGTGCACCCGCACCTGGCGAGCCAGCCCTCGTTTCGCTCGCAGTTCTTCGCGGAAGCGGGCGTCGTCGCGCGGCTGGTGCACCCGAACATCGTGCGAATTCTCGAACTCGGTGATGCCGGGGGCGAGGCCTTCGTGGTGCTCGAGTTCATCGACGGGCTGAGCCTGGCCTCGCTGCTGGAGCACACCGGACCCTTGCCGACGCCGCTGGCCTGTCGCATCGCTGCCGACGTGGCGGGGGCCCTGCATCTCGCACATCGCGCCCGTGACGAGCGCGGTCGCGCGTTGGGCCTGGTGCATCGCGACGTGTCGCCCCGCAACGTGATGGTCGACGTCGACGGGGTGGTGAAGCTGCTCGACTTCGGGCTGGCGCGCTCCGACGGTGGTGGCGCCGTCGCCTATGCCGCGCCCGAGGAGGTGCTCGACGCGCGCAGCGACCAGTTCTCGCTGGGCGCCGTACTGTGGGAACTGCTGACGGGCACGCCCCGCTTCGATGGAGACGACGACGCGACCATCGTGCTGCAGATTGCCGAGGGTGGGCCGCGCTCGCTGGGGCCCGGGTTTCCGCCTGCGCTCGACGCGTTGCTGGCTCGCCTGCTCACGCGGGAGCCGGCCGATCGCTTCGACGACTGCGCGCAGGTGCAACGCTCGCTCGTCGAGTTCGCTGGCCGGGCCGATGCGTTGGCGGCGGTCGTGCGGCCGTGGGTGACGTCGTCGAGCGTGGCGTCCCCCGATACGCCAGCCAGGGGCGACGCGGAGGCGCGCTTCGTGGCCCTCGCGCGGCGAGTGGTGCGTGATTTCGAACTCACCGATGAAGCGCGGGCGGTGCTGCGCCAACTCGATTCGCCCATTGCGTTGGGCCTGGTGGCGGGGCGCGCTCCGGCGTTGCCCGCGCAGACCTCACTCGAGGCCATTGCCCGCTGGAGTTGGTCGTCTCTGTCCGCTCACGAGCAGTTCGCGCTGCGGCAGGTGTTGCGCTGGGCTCCCGAGTTCACGCTGGAGCACGCCGAGGCCTCGCTCGACCTGAGCGGGTTCCCCCGCGCCCCCTGGGCGCTCGACGTGGTTCAGGCCCTCGCCGACCGGGGCTGGCTCGAGACGAAGGACCACCCGCTCGGCCCCCGGTTCTCGATGCCGGGGCCGCTGCGGGCCATCGTCGAAGCCTGGTGAGGCCTCAGAAGCCGGTGCGCGGGCGCAGGGTGATGAAGTGTTCGCCCGAGGGCGAGCTCACCGGGCCGTAGTCACCCGAGAGGTGGAGGAAGCCGGCGCCACCCACCATGCGCCAGTTGCGCGCCGTGGCCGCGCTGGCCGGCCCGGGAATCAGGTAGCTCTGGAAGCCGCCGTCGGTGAACTGGGTGCGGAAGTAGATGCTGGTGAACGCGTTGACGAAGACGCCGTCGGGTGTGACGACGATGCCGTAGGCGGTCTGGCCCAGCGAGGTGTGCAGGGCGAAGCCGCCGTCGCTCTGCCGCTGGTAGACGTCACCCGAGCCGGTGACCGTCCACACGTCGTCGACCGACGTGCCCGCGATGCCCGAGAGGCCGTCCGCGAAGGGGCCTGCGACCACGCCTGTGCCGGCCTGGCTGATGGTGCTGCCCTGGGTCGAGT
>CAIWFK010000592.1 GCA_903911905.1 uncultured Myxococcales bacterium | reverse complement strand
CGGGTGATGATGGTCACCTTGGGCACCGTGGCCTCGGCGTACGCGTAGAGCAGCTTGGCGCCGTGCTTGATGATGCCGCCCCATTCCTGGTTCGTGCCGGGCAGGAAGCCGGGCACGTCGACGAAGGTCACCAGGGGAATGTTGAAGCAGTCGCAGAAGCGCACGAAGCGCGCGGCCTTCACCGACGCGTCGATGTCGAGACAGCCCGCCTGCACCGCCGGGTTGTTGCCCACGAGGCCCACCGGCCGGCCGTTGAGCCGAGCGAAGCCCACCACGATGTTCTTCGCGTAGTGCTCCTGCACCTCGAAGAAGTGCTGGTCGTCGACCACCAGGGTGATGACGTCGCGAATGTCGTACGGCTTGTTGGGGTTGGTCGGCACCAGCGTCGCCAGCGCGGCCTCGGTGCGGTTGGGGTCGTCGGTGCAGGGCGCCACCGGCGGGTCTTCGGTGTTGTTCGCCGGCAGGTACGAGAGCAGCTCGCGGGTCAGCGCGATGGTGGCCTGCTCGCTGTCGGCCGCGAAGTGCGCCACGCCCGACTTGACGTTGTGCGCGTTGGCCCCGCCCAGCGCTTCCTTGGTGACCTCTTCGTGCGTGACCGTCTTGATGACGTCGGGCCCGGTGATGAACATGTACGAGCTGTTGCGGGTCATCAGAATGAAGTCGGTGATGGCCGGCGAATAGACCGCGCCGCCCGCGCACGGCCCCAGAATGAGCGAGAGCTGCGGCACCACGCCCGAGGCCAGGGTGTTGCGCAGGAAGATGTCGGCGTAGCCGGCGAGCGACTCGACGCCTTCCTGAATGCGCGCACCACCCGAGTCGTTGAGCCCGATGATGGGAGCGCCCACACGGGTCGCCAGGTCCATCACCTTGCAGATCTTCTGTGCGTACGCGCCCGACAGGCTGCCGCCGAAGACGGTGAAGTCCTGGGCGAAGACGAAGACCTTGCGACCGTCGATGGTGCCGTAGCCAGTCACCACGCCGTCGCCCGGTACCTTCTTGTCGGCCATGCCGAAGTCGGTCGCGCGGTGGGTCACGAACTTGTCGAGCTCGGTGAAGCTGCCCGGGTCGAGCAGCAGGTCCAGGCGCTCGCGGGCCGTCAGCTTGCCGTCCTTGTGCTGCTTGGCGATGCGGTCTTCGCCGCCGCCGAGTTCGGCCTGGGCTTCGAGGGTCTTGAGTCGGGCGCGCAGCGGGTCGTTGTCGAGCAGGTCAGCCATGGCCCGCGCGGCGTAGCACGGGGGACTGCCAAATGTGACACCCGAGCGGCCCCCTTCGAAGCGAACGGCGCACGGGCTGGTCCACAACGTGACAGGGTGGGGCATGCCCAGCCGCTCGCCCGCCCGAATCGTCGCGCTCACCCAGGTTCGAAATGGAGACCGCGGCTTCAAGGTGGCCGCCACCTCGTCGGGTCTCACCGTCACCGTCACCGGCACCGCGGCCGGCCCGAGGGCCGCAGGCAAGGAGCCCATCGACGACGACGCGTCGCTCGGCTTTGCGTTCGACCACGACAAGATGCCGAAGTTCGATACCTCGGCGGGGTTCGAGGCGAAGAACGCGTGGTATTTTTCGCACACCGCCGAGCTGACGTGCACGCGCGGGCAGACGCCGGGACAGGTGCTCGAGGTGCTGGCGCAGAAGGTCAACGCGGTGGGCGATTACCGCGCGGTGGTGTCGGTGCATGGAGACGGCAGCGCGACGCTGGCCATCGACCGGCGCTGAAGTCGGTCGTGGTGATGGGGTGCACGACCATCACCTTCCCGGACACGACGACGCCCGACCCCGCGAGTGCGCGAAGTCGGGCGTCGACACCTGTTCCAGCGAGGCCTACTTCTTCTTCGCAGGAGGCGGCGGCGCGGGGTGCGCAGGCGCCGCGACGTGCGCGGGAGGCGGCGGGGGTGCAGCGCGAGGCGCGGCCTCGACCCGAGCGGGCGCGGGCGCCGGGGCGGCGTGCATGGGCTGCGCGACCGGCATCGGCGCCGGCGCCGGAGCAGGCGCCACGTGCATGGGCTGCGCGGCGGGCATGGGCTGCGCG
>CAIWFK010000591.1 GCA_903911905.1 uncultured Myxococcales bacterium | reverse complement strand
GATCTCTGGTCATCACCGGCGGCGTCGACGCGATGAACGACATCTTCATGTACCTCTGCTTCAGCAAGACGCCCGCGCTCTCGCCGTCGGGCGACTGCCGCCCGTTCAGCGACACCGCCGACGGCACGCTCCTGGGCGAGGGCATCGCGATGGTGGCGCTCAAGCGCCTCGAAGACGCCGAGCGCGACGGCGATCGCGTGTACGCGGTCATCACCGGCGTGGGCTCGGCTTCCGACGGTCGCGCCAACAGCGTCTACGCCCCGCTGCCCGAGGGCCAGGCCCGCTCGCTGCGTCGCGCCTACGAAGTGGCTGGCTACGGCCCCGAGACCGTCGAGCTGGTGGAAGCGCACGGCACCGGCACCAAGGCCGGCGACGTCGCCGAGTTCGCGGGCCTGAAGCTGGCGTTCGAGCCCTCGCGGCCTGATCAGCAGTGGTGCGCGCTGGGCACCGTGAAGTCGCAGATCGGCCACACCAAGGCCGCCGCGGGCGCCGCCGGCTTGTTCAAGGCGGTGATGGCGCTGCACCACAAGGTGCTGCCGCCCACCATCAAGATCGACAAGCCCAACCCCAAGCTCGAGATCGAGAAGAGCCCGTTCTACCTGAACACCCAGCGCCGCCCGTGGATTCGCGATGCCTCGCACCCCCGACGTGCGTCGGTTTCGAGCTTCGGCTTCGGCGGCAGCAACTTCCACGTCGCGCTCGAGGAATACGTGCCCAAGGGCAGCGGCAAGCAGGCGTTCAAGCTGCGCGCCGTGCCGACCGAGCTGGTGCTGGTCAGCGCCGCAACGCCCGCCGAGCTGATCGTCAAGGCACGCGCCCTGGCCTCCGCGAAGACCGAGCTGTCGGCCCTGGCGCGCCAGACCCAACTGGGCTTTTCATCGAAGGACGCCGCGCGGCTGGCCGTCATCGCCACCACCAGCGCCGAGGCGAGCGAGAAGCTCATCGCCGCCGCGGCAACCATCGAGAAGGCGCCCGGCACCGCGTACGCCACGCCCGCGGGCACGCACTACGCGACCGGCGGCGCCGATGCCGGCCAGGTCGCCTTCCTCTACCCGGGCCAGGGCAGCCAGTACGTGGGCATGGGCGCCGAGGTGGCGATGACCTTCGACCAGGCGCGCGCGGCGTGGGACGACGCGGCCAACGTGTCGTTCGGCAGCGAGCGGCTGCACGACGTGGTCTTCCCCCGGCCGGTCTTCACCGACGCCGACCGCGAAGCGCAGCAGAAGAAGCTGACCCAGACCGAATGGGCGCAGCCCGCGCTGGGCGTGCACAGCAAGTCGCTCTCGAACCTGCTGAGCACGGTGGGCGTGCGGCCCTCGTGTGTCGGTGGCCACAGCTTCGGCGAGATCAGCGCGCTCCATGCAGCGGGCGTGTTCGACGCGCGCGCCATGGTCGAGATCGCGCGGCGGCGCGGCGAGCTGATGCGGGACGCGTCGATGGTGCCGGGCGCGATGACCGCGGTCGCCAAGTCGATCGACGAGGTGCGCTCGGCGGTGACCGCCAGCGGCGCGAAGGTGGTGGTGGCCAACCACAACAGCCCGACCCAGGTGGTGCTCTCGGGTTCGGTCGACGAGATCGTCAAGGTCGAGGCGGCGCTGTCGGCCCGCGGCCTGACCGCCAAGCGGTTGCCGGTGGCCACCGCGTTCCACAGCCCGCTGGTGGCGGGCTCGAGCGCGCCCTTCAAGGCGTTCCTCGACGGCGTGAAGCTCGAGGCGCCTTCGCTCGAGGTGTTCGCCAACGCGACCGCGGCGCCTTACGCCAAGGAGCCGGCGGCGATTCGCGAGCAGCTCGCCAGCCAGTTGGCGCAGTCGGTGCGCTTCGTCGATCAGATCGAAGCCATGTACGCGCGCGGCGTGCGCACCTTCGTCGAGGTCGGCGCGGGCAGCGTGCTGACCGAGCTGGTGGGCCGCATTCTGGGCGATCGCCCGCACCGCGCCATCAGCCTCGACCGCAAGGGCAAGCACGGCGTGACCACCTTCCAGGAAGGTCTGGGGCGCCTGGCGCTGGCCGGCGTGCCGGTCGACTTCGCGCCGCTGTGGGCGCCGTACGCGCCGCCGTCGGACAAGCCGGCGAAGAAGCCGGCCATGACCATGCCGATTCTGGGCGCGAACTCGGGCCGGCCGTACCCGCCCGCAGGTGGTTCGAAGGCCCTGCCGCCGCCCAACCCGCCGCGTCCCGTGGTGCCCGTGGTCGCCGCTCCCGTCGCTGCCCCGGCGCCGATGCGCGCCAGCGAGTCGGTGGTGAATTCGACCGCGACCACCGTCGCCTCGGTGCCCGTCCCGACGCCCGTTCCCGTCGTCGTTGCAGCGCCCGCTCCCGCGCCGTCGATGCAGGGTGAGGCGCAGGTGGCCTGGGTGCAGGCCTTCCAGGAGACGCAGCGTCAGACCGCCGAGGCCCACGCCGCCTACCAGCGCGCGATGGCCGACAGCCACGTGGCGTTCCTCAAGGCGGCGGAGTCGTCGTTCGCTGGCCTGGGCGCGATGCTCGGCAGTGTCGGTGCGACGTTGCCCGCGGTGCCGGTGATGCAGAGCCTGCCTGCGCCCGTCGTGGCTCGGCCGGTGGTGGCTGCTCCCGTTCCTGCTCCGGTCGTCGCGGCTGCCGTTGCGCCGGTGGTGGTG
>CAIWFK010000590.1 GCA_903911905.1 uncultured Myxococcales bacterium | reverse complement strand
TCGGCACCGGCCGCTTCTCGGTGGGGCTCACGCCGCCCCTGTCGTCGGGGCCGGCCTCCCTCGCCGCCTCCGATTCGAGCTCGGGCACGCCGTTGCGCTACGTGATCATCGGTGACGTGACCGCGGCGACCGGCACGGCGCTGGCGCTGGTCACCGACGCTGCGTGGACCGCGGGCGTCACCACCATCGACGACGTGCCCGTGCACGCCATCGTCTTCGACACCGCCAGTGGCACGACCCTGGCCCAGGCCAGCTCCGGCACTGTCACGCTCACCGCCGCGGGCTCGGGCGTGGGCCAGCGGGTCACCGGCAGCCTGTCGGCCACCTTCTCGGCCACCACGCCCGCCTGCGTCACCAGCGCCGATTGCGCCAGCGGCCAGGTCTGCGTGTCAGGCACCTGCGTTTCGCCGCCGCCGACCACCTCGTGCCGCACCACCAGCGATTGTGCGCAGGGCCTGGTCTGCCAGTCGGGCAGTTGCGTCACGCCGCCGCCCACCGGCTGCCGCGTCGACGCCGACTGCGCCCAGGGCCAGGTCTGCCAGGCCGGCACCTGCTTCGGCACGCCGCCGCCTCCCGCGGTCTGCCGCACCACTGCCGACTGCGCGTCGGGCCAGCAGTGCGTGAACGGCGCCTGCGTGGCCAGCCAGCCCGGGTGCCAGTACCAGGGCTCGGGGCAGGTGCAGGGCAGCTTCGGCTCGAACGCCGCCTGCTCGGCGGTCAGCGGCGCGGTCTCGTTCGCCAGCCCCAACGCCTTGCTGGGCGATGACGGGTCGGGCCAGTTGGCGCTGGTGCTGCTCGACGCTTCGCAACAGCAGGGGCTCGAGGTGGCGCTGGGCGTCTGCCCGGGGGTCGGCACCACCGCCATCTCCCAGGGCTCGGCCATGCTCTTCACCGCCGTGCAGAGCGGCTCACCCGATCTCGAGCTCTTCGCCAACCGCACCGCGACCGGAGGGTCCCTCACCTTGACCCCGAATGGTTCGGGGCTCTCGGGCACCGTCACCCTGACCTTCGCCACCGGTCAGGCGAGCGCGACCTTCCAACTGAAGTGACGCCGGTCACGCGCAGGTTTGACCACATGGGTGGAATATTCGCGCTGCGTCAAACGACTTCGCGTGCTTACCGGCCGCAGGGAGGTAACACTTGAGGCAGTGACCTCACGTGTTGCCCCGGCCGTGATGGTGCTGCTCGCGGCGAGCGTCGCGGTCGGTGCGCCCGGCGAGCACGCGCTTCCCCCAGGTCGGGTGGCCTTCCGCTCGTTCGGCCTGGAGGAAGGGCTCACCAACCTGAGCCCGCTGTGCCTGGCGCAGGACCCGCGCGGCCTTCTCTGGGTCGGCACCGAAGACGGCCTGTTCTGGTACGACGGCCAGCGCTTCACGCGCCTGGGTCTGGTCGAAGGGTTGCCCAGCGAGACCATTCTGCAGCTCGCGGTCGCGCCCGATGGCTCGATGTGGGTGGGCAGCGAAGCGGGGCTCTCGCGCGTCGAAGAGCGGGGCGTGGTCACCGCCGTGCCCTCGGTGCCGGCGACCCGCATCGCCAGCATCTCGGTCGCCCCCGACGGCTGTACCTGGGTCTGCGCCGATCAACCGCAGGGCGGCGGGCTGTACCGCAGTTGCGGCGATCGACCCTTCGAGCCAGCACCCGACTGGTCGGCAGGCGCCTGCACCGCGGCGATCGTCACGCCCGATGGCTCGGTGCTGGCGACGGTGCGCAACGGCCTCG
>CAIWFK010000589.1 GCA_903911905.1 uncultured Myxococcales bacterium | reverse complement strand
TGCGGCGGCAGCGTTTTAGGCATCGCGGGCCAGGGCATCGGGTCGCCGAACTTCGCCACCCGCAACACCCTGGCCCCCGCGCCCATGAACGCGGCGGGTCTGGGAGGCGTGGGGGGGGCGAGCCCCGCGGGCGCGGCGTTCAAGGGTGGCGACGGCTCGGTCGGCGTCGTCGTTCCGGTGCAGAGCTTCTAAGGAGACCCGGACATGACCACGACCCATCGACTGACCGTCATGAAGGCATTCTTCCTCGGACTCGCGCTGGCGTTCACCGTCACCGCGTGCGGCCGCACCCTCATCTTCCCCCACGTCAGCAAGTGCGTCTTCGACGCCGATTGTGCCGACGGGCTCACGTGCGTCGATCAGACCTGCCAGGTGCTGGTCGACGTCGACGGCGGGCGCGGTGGCAAGCGCTTCGGCGAGCCGTGCGACGCGGGCGCGCAGTGCGAGAGCACCTTCTGCCTGGGCGGGCCGGTGGGCTCGTTCTGCAGCAAGCCGTGCTCGGGTGGTGACGCGGGCGAGGCCTGCCCCGATTCGTACGCCTGCAAGGGGCTGCTCGACCCCAACGCGGTCGACGGCGGTGGCGCTCGGGTCACGCTGTGCGCGGTGCCCCAGCCGCTCTTGTGCCAGAGCTGCTCGAGCGATCTCGACTGCGGCGCGTCGGGGGCCGACTCGTGCCTCGGCCTCGACGGCGGGGCGTTCTGTGGTCGCGACTGCACGGTCGAAGGTTGCCCGCCGCTCTATGCGTGCGAGGCGCTGGCCGACGGGCGGCACCAGTGCGCGCCGCAGGGCAAGGCGTGCGACTGCGGGCCGGCCACGGTGGGCATGCAGAAGGGCTGCCTGGGCGCGCGCAACCAGTTCGGCGCCTGCCAGGGGAACCAGACCTGCCAGGCCGACGGCGGCTTCACCGCCTGCAACGCGCCGCCCGCATTGCAGGAGACCTGCAACGGCGTCGACGACGACTGCAACGGGAAGATCGACGACTTCGTGCCGCCCTCGTGCACCAGGACGGTGGGCAACGTGACCTGCACCGGCCCGCAGGTGTGCTTCGCCACCGCCGGGCTGGTCTGCACCGCCCGCGCGCCCCAGGCCGAGGTCTGCAACTACGCCGACGACGACTGCAACGGGAAGATCGACGAGCCCTTCGTCGACGCCCTGGGGCGCTACGTCACCCAGGCCGACTGCGGCACCTGCGGCAACGACTGCGGCAACGCCATCGCCCATGCGATCAGCGCCACCTGCGACACCGGCCCCGCCGTGCCCCGCTGCAAGGCGACCCAGTGCGCGCCCGGCTTCTACCCGTCGGCCGACGGCCAGTTGTGCCTCGAGCTGCCCGACACGTTGTGCCAGGCCTGCCTGAGCGACTCGGACTGCGTCGGCCCCAATTCGCAGTGCCTCACCATCGACGGCGTGAAGGTCTGCGGCCGCGACTGCTCGGCCACCAGCGCCTACCCGGCCTGCCCCGCGGGCTACCAGTGCAGCGCGGTCGACGCGGGCCTCTCGCAGTGCACGCCGGTCACCGGTACCTGCACCTGCCGCACCGCCACGCTCAACGCCACCCGCGCCTGCAGCGTCGACGTGTGCAAGGGCTTCCAGAGCTGCTCGGGCACGGGCCCCACCTGGAGCACCTGCGACGTCGCCACCTTCAACCCCGAGATCTGCGACGGCAAGGACAACAACTGCAACGGGCAGATCGACGAGGGCTTCCGCAACCAGACCACCGGCCGTTACGAGACCGCGGGCAACTGCGGCTTCTGCAACAACGACTGCACCAAGTACTGGTCGCCCACGCTCCAGCACACCACGGGCGCCTGCGACACCTCGCTGACCATGCCGGCCTGCATGATGGGCGCCTGCCTGACCGAGGTGGTGGCGGGCACGACCTACGAATGGGTCAACGTCAACGGCGACACCAGCGACGGCTGCGAGTGCCGGCGCGTGCAGGGCAACCTCGGCGTCGACCTGCCCGATCGCGTGCCCTCGAGCACCGGCGGTGCGTCGTACGTCGACGAGAACTGCGACGGCATCGACGGGGTACAGACCGACGCGATCTTCGTCTCGGGCATCGCCACCGCGGGTGGCAACGGCTCGCGCACGGCACCGCTCCAGACGCTGGCGCAGGGGCTGGCGGCCATGCAGGCCCAGGGCAAGAAGTAC
>CAIWFK010000588.1 GCA_903911905.1 uncultured Myxococcales bacterium | reverse complement strand
GCGGACTACCTGGACCTCGACAGCGACAACGACGGGCTGCCCGACTCGTGGGAACGGGGCAGCGACCCGCTCGTTCAGCGCGACAGCGACGGTGACGGCATTCCCGACTACCGCGACACCGACAGCGACGGCGACGGCATCAGCGACGCCATCGAGACCAACCACGCCGGCGTGCTGGTGGACACCGATGGAGACGGGACGCCCGACGTGCTCGACCTCGACTCGGACAACGACGGCATCGCCGACTTCCGCGAAGGGTCGGACGACTTCGACGGCGACGGCGTGGGGAACTGGCGCGACCTCGATTCCGACGGCGACGGGCTGACCGACACCTGGGAAAAGGGACCGACCGCGATTCCGCGCGACACCGACGGCGACGGGCACCCCGACTTCCTCGACCTCGACAGCGATGGTGACACCATCAGCGACGCGACCGAGAAGGGCATCGTGCCCGGCGTGCTGGCCGACACCGACCACGACGGCATTCCCAACGTGCTCGACCTCGACAGCGACAACGACTGCCTGGCTGACGTGCGGGAGCCTGCCTTCTCGACCGACCCGACGATGCCCAACGCCAACCCCAGCGACAACTGCGGGGCGAACGGCGCGTGCGACCGCTCGACCGGCACCTGCATCACCGCCTGCGTCGCCGACGCCGACTGTGGTGGCGCTGGCAGCGGCCTGGTGTGCGACCCGGGCTCACGGCTGTGCGTGGCGGGCTGCCGCGGCAGCAACGGCAACGACTGCCCGGCGACCTTCCTGTGCAGCTCGACGACCAGCGCGGCCGGCGTCTGCCAGAAGGACACCGACGGCGACGGCATTCCCGACGCGGTCGAGGTGTCGTTGGGCCTCGACCCGACGCGCGCCGACAGCGATGGCGACGGCATTCCCGACTCGGTCGAAGCGGCCGGCGGCGTGCTGGTCGACACGGACCACGACGGCGTGCCCGATGCGCTCGACCTCGACTCGGACAACGACGGCATTCCGGACCGGGTGGAGACCGCGGCCGACGCCGACGGTGATGGCGTGCCGAACTACCGAGACCTCGATTCCGACGGCGACGGCCTGTCGGACCAGGTCGAGACGGCGACCGACACCGACGGCGACGGGGTGCCGAACTTCCTCGACCTCGACTCGGACGGCGACGGCGTGAGCGACGCACGGGAACTGGCGCTGGGCACCTCGCCCCTGAAGGTGGACAGTGACGGCGACGGCATTCCGGATGGCGTGGAGGTCGGCTTGAACGCGCCCGACACCGACGGCGACGGCACCATCGACGCGCTCGACACCGATTCGGACGGCGACGGCATTCCCGACGCGCTCGAGGCGGGTCGTGACCCGGCGCACCCGGTCGACAGCGACGGCGACGGCAAGGCGGACTACGTCGACACCGACAGCGATGGCGACGGCATTCCCGACTCGGTCGAGCGCGGCAATGGCTCGACGCCGGTCGACACCGACGGCGACGGCATCGCGGACTACCTCGATACGGACTCCGACAACGACGGCATCACCGATGCCATCGAGGCCGGCCCGAACCCGGCGAGCCCCGTGGACACCGACAAGGACGGCATCGCCGACTTCCGCGACCTGGACAGCGACAACGACTGCTCGGTGGATCAGGCGGACCCCGCGCGCATCGACCGTGCGCTGCCGTACGGCGACCCTGACCTGAACTGCCCGGCGGCGGCTCCGAAGTGCGACACGTCGGTTGGGCGGTGCGTGCTGCCGGCGAACGCGATTCCGGCCGACAGCGCGACGCTGCAGGGCGCGGGTGGGCACCGCGGGTGCAGCAGTGGTGGTGGCGGCGTCTTCGGAGTTGCGGCGTTGCTGATGCTGGGGCTGCGCCGACGGCGTGCCCTGAAGTAGGCAGCCGACGAGCGTGAATGGTGGTCAGCCCTGCCGGGCGGTCGACGGCAGGGCTGATGCGTTTCGGAGAAAAGCGCGGAGAAAGGAGAAAGGTGCCGGGCACTTTTTGAAAGGGCACTTTTGACAGCGCTTCGTCAGATGCACTTTCTGGAAGGTCGTTCAGGTGGGACGTCGGGGCACGACGCCCACGTCGCGTTCGATCGAAGCGGCCGACGGCCTGAACGCCCATCGAGGGAACGGCACGCCCCAGTCCCCCTTTCGGAACTCCCGAGATGCAGCGGCATAGGCCGCGTCCCAGGACGATGCTTTGGCGCGGTGTTCCCGTCTCGCTCGCCACGTCGAGGCGTGACAGCGCGGCTGGGGAGACTTCTTGAACTTCGTGGGGCGAGCATGTGGATGCTGTGTCTGCACTGCGTGCGCGCCCGGAACTGACTGGTGCGCGGCTGCCCCTTCTTCGACGACCTGCTCGACGAGGGCATCGACCCGAGCTCGGCGCGCTTCTGGTGAGAGCTGCGCCCAACACGACAACGGGGTCAGCTCGAGGCAGACGAGGTCGGACCATCGGTGATCGAGAAGTTGCTCGCCACCTTCCACGAGCACCCCGTGCCGCCAACGCCGCGCCCAATGAAAAACCCGGTACGACTGCGTGCCCCCAGCGAGCAGCAGTGGCAGACACGAGAGCCCGGGCCATTCCGCCGGGTGCCGGACCAGGCCTTCCTTCACTCCGTGCGCGATGATGTACCGAAGTCGCCCAATCGCCGCTTCGTCGTCGATGACGGGTTCGGCGGCGAAACGGCGTTGCCAGAGACTCCCGCGCCAGTCCCTCAGTCGGCCCACTTTTCTGGCCACGTTTCCGAGGAAGTGCTGCATGAACGCGGAAAGCCGGTCCCCTTCTGCGGTGACGAGGAGGTGGACGTGATTGGAGGCGACCACGAAGCCGTGGAGCTGCACACCGGTGAGCATGACCGAACGAGCCAAAACGCCGCCGATGACCTGGTTGAGGGCATCGCTCGGCGTCAACAGCATGCGGGCCTGAAAGGTCCTCGCCGTGACGAAGTACAGGCCACGTTCCTCGTACATCCTCTTCTGCCGCGCCATCGCCGCCCTCCCCGGTACTGCCCCGAACCTCTCACGTGCCCCGAACGTTTGAACCATACAACCCGGGTCTGACATTCCACTGATTGAAGACCGAAAAAAAGTTACCCCGGAAAAAGGTACCCGGCACCACACCCCTTACAGGACGCGCCAAAAAAGTACCCGGCACCACGTCGGGTGCGGCAAGGTGGGGCGGCCATGAAAGAGATCGCCATCACAGGCGCGGGTCGAGGAATCGGTCGTGCCATCGCCGAACGATTCCTCTGTGATGGATGGCGGGTCTGGGCCCTGGTCCGCGACGAGGCGGCCCTGACACCGCTCGCCCCGCTTGGCACCCTCGAATTCGTGCCCTTCGACGCCGCCGATCACCACAGCGTCCTCTCCGCCGCCGCGACCCTCACCTCGAAGGTCGGCACCCTCACCTCGTTGGTCAACAACGCCGGCATCGCCCTCGCCGCACCCTACGCCCGCACCACCACCGACGACTTCCTCCGCCTCCAGGCCGTCAACGTCACCGCCCCCTTCCTCCTCTGCCGCGAGCTGCTCCCCGCCATGGTCGCTGCCGGTACCGGGCGCGTGGTCAACATCGCCAGCACCGCCGCCCGCAAGGGCTTCAAGTACACCAGCGCCTACTGCACCTCGAAGCACGCGCTGCTCGGCCTGACCCGCGCCCTCGCCGTCGAACTCGCCGGCAAGGGCGTCACCGTCAACGCCGTCTGCCCCGGCTGGACCGACACCGACATGTTCCAGGCCTCGGTCGACCGCATCGCCCAGGCCACCGGCCGCGACCAGCTCGAGGCGCGCGCCTCGCTCGAGAAGCTCACCCCCATCGGCCGCCCGGTGAAGCCCGCCGAGGTCGCCGCGATGGTCCACTTTCTGTGCAACGCCCCCGAGGCCGCCGCCATCACCGGCGCCGAATACCTCGTCGACGGAGGAGAAACCGCATGACCACCGCCATTCACCCCCAGGGCTGGGTGCCTGCACGCGGCTACGCCAACGGCATCGTCGCCAGCGGTCGCCAGTGCTTCATCGCCGGGCAGATCGGCTGGGACCCGCGAACCACCACCCCCACCTTCCCCCCGACCTTCGTCGGCCAGTTCGAGCTCGCGTTGACCAACGTTCTCGAGGTGCTGCGCGCCGCCGGCGGGCGCCCCGACCAGCTGTGCCGCCTGACCATCTACGTCACCGACAAACGCGAATACCTGGGCGCGCTCAAGGACCTCGGCGCCGTCTGGAAGAAGCTGCTCGGCCGCCACTACCCGGCGATAGCGCTGGTGCAGGTGGTGGCCCTGGTCGAAGACCTCGCGAAGGTCGAAATCGAAGCCACCGCCATGCTCGACGAACAGGCCACCCCATGAAGACCCCCACGTCCTTCCGCTTCGCCGTCGTCGATCGTGTCGGCGTCATCACCTTCACCCGCCCCGACACGCTCAATTCGCTCACCTTCGAGGTCTACGCCGAGCTGCGAGACCTCTTCTTCGAGCTCGAACGCGAGCCCTCGGTGCGCTCGGTGGTCATCACCGGAGAGGGCCGCGGCTTCTGCAGCGGCGGCGACCAACACCAGATCATCGCCGAGCTCTTCAAACGCGACATGCCGGCGCTGGTCGACTTCACCCGCATGACCTGCGACCTCATTCGCCACATTCGCGCGCTGCGCAAGCCCGTGGTCGCCGCCCTCAACGGCACCGCCGCGGGCGCCGGAGCCGTCATCGCACTCGCGTCGGACCTGCGGGTCGCCAGCGACAAGGCGAAGATCGCCTTCCTCTTCACCAAGGTGGGCCTGGCGGGGGCCGACATGGGCGCCGCCTACCTGCTGCCGCGCATCGTGGGGCTCTCGCGCGCCACCGAACTGCTCTACCTGGGCGACGTCATCGACGCCCCCACCGCCGACAAGTACGGCCTGTTCAACCGGGTGGTGCCACCCGAGCAGGTGCTCCCCGAGGCCATGGCGCTGGCCACGCGGCTGGCGAACGGCCCCACCTTCGCGCTGGGCATGACCAAGGAACTGCTCAACGCCGAGCTCAACATGGACCTCTTCGCCGCCCTCGACAACGAAGCGCGCGCGCAAGCCGTGTGCATGCAGACGAAGGACTTTCGCGAGGCCTACGACGCGTTCTCGAACAAGCGCACGCCGAACTTCGAGGGGCGCTGACCGATGGGCGCTTCGTTCCTCTCGGCCACCCAACGCGAACTGGCCTCGCGGGCCCACGCCGCCTTCCGCGTCATCGAAGCCACCGGCCACGTCGACGACGCCCAATTGGCCCGCGACGTCGCCGCGCTCGGCTTCTACCCCTGGCTGGTGCCGGCCGCTTTCGGCGGGGCGCTCGAGAAGGTCGAAGTGCTCTCGCTGTGCGTGCTGCGCGAAGAACTGGCCTACCGCAACGCCGCCGCCGATTCGCTCTACGCGGTGCAGGGGCTGGGCAGTCACCCGGTGCTGCTCGCCGGCACGCCCGCCCAGCAGGCCGAACTGTTGCCGAAGGTGGCCCGGGGCGAGGTGCTCTTCGCCTTCGCGCTCACCGAACCCGAAGCCGGCAGCGACGTGGCCTCGCTCTCGACCCGCGCCGTTCGCGACGGCGACCACTACGTGCTCGACGGCGCCAAGCGCTTCATCAGCAACGCCGGCGTCGCCACCCACTACACGGTCTTCGCCCGCACCCAAGACGGCTCGAAGGGCATCTCGGCCTTCGTGGTGCCGGCCTCGACCCCCGGTTTTCGCGTGAGCGCGAAGATGGAACTGCTGGGCGAGCACCCCATCGGCGAGCTGGCGCTGACCGGCTGCCGGGTGCCCGCGAGCGCCCGGCTGGGTGACGAGGGCTCGGGCCTCAAGCTGGCACTGGGCACGCTCGACGTCTTCCGCAGCACGGTGGGCGCTGCGGCCGTGGGCCTGGCCAGGAGGGCCCTGGACGAGGCCGTCTCGTACACCAAGGCCCGTCGACAGTTCGGCGCCCCGCTCGCCGAGCTCTCGAGCGTGCAGGCGCTGCTGGCCGACTGCGCGGTCGAACTCGAGGCCGCGCGTCTCCTCGTGCACCAGGCCGCGGCCACCAAGGACGGCGGGCAGGCCCGCATCACCTACGAAGCGGCGGTGGCCAAGCTCTTCGCCACCGAAGCGGCCCAGCGCATCGTCGACCGCGCGCTGCAGGTGCATGGCGGCAACGGCGTGGTGAAGGGCTTCGCGGTCGAGCGGCTCTACCGCGACGTGCGCGCGCTGCGCATCTACGAGGGCGCCAGCGAAGTGCAGCGCCTGGTCATCGCCAGGCACCTGCTGGCGTGAAGCTGCCCGAGCCACTCGAGGCGGCCCTGGTCGCGGCGCCCGACGACCCGGCGGCGTGGCTGGTGGCCGGCGACTGGCTCGAGGCCCACGGCGCCCCTCAGGGCGAACTCGCGGCCGTGATGCGCGGGCTGGAGCACGAGCGCGACCCGGGCCGCTTCGTGGCCACCAAGGCCCGTCGAGACGAACTGCTCCGCCAGCATGGGCCCAGGCTTCTGGGCGGCGCCGTGCTCGACGAGGTGCGCTGGCGCTGGGGCTTCGTCTCGCACGCCAGGGTCGAGGTCGCTCAGGTGGGGGCGCTGCTGGCATCGCCTGCAGGTCGTTTCGTACGACAGCTCGAGGTCCATGGTCGGGTCGAGCGGCTCGTGGGGCTCACCACCGGCACCGCACCGGTGCTCGCTGGCCTGTCGCTGGTGGGCACCCGCGGGCGAGCGACCGGGCCCCTGGCGTTGGCCCGCGTGCTGAGCCCGCTGCGCCTCGAGCGGCTCGCGCTGGTCGACCTCGAGGTCGACTTCGCCGAGGCCTCGGTGGCAGGCCTGCGCGCGCTGTCGCTGCGTGACGTGCGCCATGCCTCGCTGGTGCCCTTCCTTTCCGGGCTCGACGGTCACCGGCTCGAGGCGCTCACCCTGCAGCTCGACGTGGCGCTCGAGCACAAGACGGGGGTGGTGGGCCGCCTGCCGGTGGTGGCGTCGCTGGCGCTCGAAGACGACCTCGCCGACGAACTGGCGCGCTGGGCCGCGAAGGCACCGGTGGTGAAGCACCTGAACACGCTGGCCCTGTGCGGGCCGATGACCGACCTGGGGCTCGATGCGTTGCTGCTCGAGGCCTCTCGCCTGTCGCGGTTGCGCTCGCTGCGGCTCGAAGGCGGCCACTTCCAGGCCCGGCTCAGGCGCCTGGCGTGGCGACAATTGCCAGCCATCGCCTTCGATGCGCGGCGCTCGCCGTGGTCGTTCTGGTGACGAACCCGACCGGCGGGAGCATGCTCCGCGAGGGCACCCCATGGAGACCTTCGAGCCCTACCCGTCGTTGGCGCTGGCCGTGATGGCGGGGCTGTTGATCGGGCTGGAGCGGGAGCACTCGCGGGTGCCCGGCACCGAGGGCGGGCGGGCCTTCGTGGGCGGCATTCGCACCTACCCGCTGCTGGCATTGGTGGGGGCGACCGCGATGCTCTTGAGCCGGTCGCTGGGGCCCTGGCCCCTGGTGGTGTCGGGGCTGGGCGTGATCGCGCTGGTCTCGCTGACCTGGTTCAAGGACGCGGGGGCCGGGCATCTGGGGTTGACCACCGAGGTCTCGGCGCTGCTGACCTTGCTCCTGGGGGCGTTGTCGCTGTCGACGGGCATCATCGAGCCGCTCAGTCGGCGGGTGTTCGTGGTCTCGGCCATCTCGGTGACGGTGACGGTGCTGTTGTCGTCGAAGACGCAGCTGCGGGAATTCTCGACCCGCCTCAGCCGCGACGACGTCATCGCCACGCTGAAGTTCCTGATCGTCGCGGTGGTGGTGTTGCCGGTGCTCCCCGACGAGGCGCTCGGGCCGTGGGGCGTGCTCAACCCGTTCCGCATCGGGCTGATGGTGGCGGTGATCGCCGGCATCGGCTTCGTCGGGTACGTCGCGATGCGGGTGTGGGGCCAGGGTCGGGGGCTGCTGGTGACGGCGGCCATCGGCGGGCTGGTGTCGAGTACTGCGGTGACGCTCTCGTCGGCGGCGCGGGCAAGGCAGACGCCGGCGCTCGCGCCCCTGGCCGCGCTGGGCGTGATCATCGCCTCGACCATCATGTTCGGGCGCGTGCTGGCGGCGGTCTTCGTGGTCGAGCAGACGCTGTTCGAGGCGCTGACGGTGCCGCTCGGGGCGATGGCGGCGACCTGCGTGGCGCTGACCGCGTGGTTCGGGTGGCAGGAACGGGCGCAGCCACACCCGCAGGCAAAGGTCGAACTCATCAACCCCTTCGAGCTGAGCAGCGCGCTGACGTTCGGCGCGTTGATCGTCGCCATCATGCTGGTCAGCCGGTGGGCGAGCGAGCACTTCGGCGCCTCGGGCACCTACGTGACGGGGGTGCTGGCGGGGCTGGCCGACGTCGACGCCATCACGCTCACCATGGCCAATGGCGTGAAGAGCGGAGCGCTTCCCACGGTGGTCGCTTCCCGCACCATCGTGTTGGCCGTGGCGGCAAACACGGTGGTGAAGGGGCTGCTCGCCATCTCGCTGGGCGGCCGGGCGATGGGCCTTCGGGTGCTGGTGTCGTTCGCGGTGGTGCTGGCAGTGGGCGCGCTCGCGCTCTGGAGGTGAGGGCTCGATGAGTCCGCGCCTGTCACGGGCCTTCACAGCCTGGGAGACGCTGGCGCGTCGATGGTCCACTCCACACGAAAGGCCGCAGGGTTGCGTCACGAGCCGGTGGCAAACCGTGATCCTGGCGTCACGGTGATCAGGAGCGTGTCACGAGGCAGTTCTCCTCGCGGTGCGCGCGCTTGTTTCGAGCTGCGGGCTCAGGTACGAGGCGCGCACTTTCTCCACTCCGAGGTGTCCTGCATGAATGCTCGAATCGTCCTGATCGGTGTCGCGGTGAGCGGTCTTCTCTTCAGCTGTGGCGATCGCCCCACGGGAACTGACGCCGGCAGCGGCGGCGGCGGCGGGCTGCTGTCGACCGGCGGCGGTCTGGCGACGGGCGGCGGCACGGCGACCGGTGGCGGCACGGCGACGGGTGGCGGCACGGCGACGGGTGGCGGTACGGCGACGGGTGGCGGCACGACTGGCACGGTGACCACGGTCGCCAACGCGTGGGCCAACCTGGCGACGCTCAACGGCACGGCGGTGGAAATCGACAACGCGATCGTGGTGGCGGCGACCACCCCGTACGTGTCGACCAGCGCCAGCTGCACGGCACCGGCGCTCGTCGAGACCTTCTACATTCAGGACGCGGCCGGAAGCGCGGGCATCGCGGTGTTCAAGAGCTGCCACGACGCGTCGAACCTCGGCACGACGCTGCCCAAGGTGGGCGACAAGGTGACGGTGACGGGTCGACTGGCGAAGTTCGACGGCAGCCTGCAGATCTCGTCGTCGACGAAGTACTCGATCACCGAGACCATCACCATCAACGGCACGGGCACGGTGCCGGGTACGGCTGGCGCGCTGGCGCCTGCGGGCACGCCGATCGTGGCGACCACACCGTCGGAGTGGTTCCACAGCGCGACCAACCCGCACCCTGAGTTCATCGGCAACGTGATCTCGTTCCCGGGCGCGGTGGTGACGAACATGAAGCCGACGGGCTTCGTGAGCACCAGCCAGGACGGCGGCACGATTCCCGAGGGCTTCGAGATCGCCGGTGGCGTGTACGTGGACGACAGCGTCATCTACCACGACTGCATCAAGCCCCTGAACCTGGACGGCGGCACGCTGGTGCTCCCGAACGGCATCCGCGGCGTGTGGGACCGCTTCCAGGACTTCTACGCCGGCTCGTCGACCAGCCCTGCGCCGTTGCAGCCGGTGCTGGTGCCGATGACCTGCGCCGACATTCAGTAAGTCGGTCAGACCGACGATTCGGTCCGTGCCACCGCGGCGCCAGTTCGGCGCTCCGGTGGCACAGTCATTTCCGGGCCCCAAAGGTGCCGGGTACTTTTTAAATGCACTGGTTACTGCTGGTTACGAGTGCGCGAGAAGGTGCCGGGTACTTTTTTCACGGGTACTTTTTTTCACGGACGTTCACACCGGGCGGAGGAACTGACCGGCGGTGAGGTGCTCGATGACCTCCATCGCCGACTCCGCGTCAAGCGACCCGCGCAAGGCCTTCACCGCCGCCCCCACGCTCGTCGGCCGCTCGAATGCCCGAAGCACCGCCAGCAAGGCCTTGCCCTCGTCCCCCTGCTGCAACGTGGGGTCGCTGAACCGCCGGTGGCTCACCATCGGTGCACAGGCCAGCCCCGTCCCGTCGAGCGAACGCACCAGGGTGACCCGCTCGCCCGCGACCTTCGCCGGCACCTTCCACGCCCCCAGCCACGCCCCCAGCGACACCTCGCTGGTCGACACCGCCGCATTTCGCAGTCGGGTCGCCGGCCCGAGCTCGACCCGCCGACGCTCGGCCACGCGCTCGCGCACCAGGTCTTCGAGCTCCTCACTCGTCTGCGCCACCGCCTGCTCGAGCTTCGCCT
>CAIWFK010000587.1 GCA_903911905.1 uncultured Myxococcales bacterium | reverse complement strand
TGCTGGGCGTGGTGCTGCTGTTCGGCTCGCTGGTGCTCTTCGACGTGATTCCGCTGCTGCACGCCGGCAAGTAGGCCTCGGCGCGCGTCCAGCCGCCTAGCAGGCTGCTAGAGCAACGCCAACAGCGCCCGCAGGGCCCCGGCCCGCGTATCGGCAATCTGCGCCGCAGCCTCGGCCACCTGCCTGACCGGCAACCGCGCTTCGCCTTGCAGGAACTGGCGGGCGGTCATCTCACCGCGCCACCACTGCCGCGCGCGCTCGAGCCCGGTCATCATCGCGTCTTCGCCCACCGTGCGGAACAGGAAGGTCGCCAACGGGCTGGGGCTGACGTCGAAGCTCGACGCCGTCGACCGCCCGCCCTGCAGCAGGCCCAGCAGCACCCGGTCACCGGGCACCAGGGTCGTCACCTGGGGCAGGTACATCTCGATGCGACGCACGATGTCGCCCGACGGCCCGGGAATGCCGCCCATGAAGTACTCCACCGGCGCGTCGCCACCCGACTCGAGCGCCAGGGCCTCGATGAGCGCGGTCGAATACAGCTTCGAGCGCAGGTAGCGCACCGCGAGCGCGATGTTGGTGCGGGTGTTGATCAGCCGGGCCGCGTGCACCTGCGCGCTGGGCTCGTCGGCCCAGCTGCGGAAGACGCGCTCGGGCTTGAGCGACGAGAGAAAGGTCTCCATCTTCAGCAGCGCCACGCGGTAGTCGTGCACGCTGTAGGTCGAGGCCATGTGCAGCGAGGGGTTGGTCTCGGGCAGCAGCTTCCAGGTGTTGTCGAGGAAGCGGGCAGGCTCGGGGTCGGCGAAGTTCCCCACGTCGCTGTTCGACAGCCGCACCGCGCGCTGCACCATCACCCGCGCCTCGGCCTCGCTTACCCCCAGGCCCACCAACCGCCGCTCGAGCAGCCCGCCCTGGTCTTCGCGGAAGGGAATGGTCGCCTCGATGCACGCCGCCACCGCCAGCAACTGCGCCCGCGTCAGCACGCCCTCGAACTCCTTGACCACCACGAAGGCGCTGGCCAGTTCGTTGAGCCCATTGAAGGGCGTCATCACCTCGTCGGCCTTGCGCCCGAATACCTGCAGCACGTCGTTGGCCACCGGGTCGACCCCGGCGTGAGGCAACACCCGCCAGCCGTTTTCTTCCTTGCTGATCAACGGCTCGAGCAACCCCGCGAAGTGCTCGGGCAGCCCCAGGTCGACCTGCACGTAGACGGTGTCATGGTAGAGCGCGGCGATGGTCTCGAGCGCGTCGGCCCCCCGACAGAGCTCGAGCGCATGCTCGTGGGTGTGGAACTCGCGGGCACGAGAGGCCAACGCCTGATGCAGCGCCACGCCCCACCGCTCGACGAACAGCGGAGGCACCCCCAGGGCAAGCTGGTCGCTGGCGCGCGCGAGCTCGCCGATGATGAGGTGAATGGGAGACTGCAGCGGTTCGCCCATTGGGTCGTTGAAGGAAGCGTACTCCGACCGCTCGGCAGAGGCTTGACATTGTGGGGCCCCCTGCGAGGAAGCAGCCATGAAGCTCGCGACACTCGACGCCAGGGGCCGTGATGGGGCGCTGGTCATCGTCAACCGCGCCCTGACCCGGGTCACCGACGCCACCGACCTCGCCCCCACGCTGCAGGCAGCCCTCGACGACTGGGCCCGCTGCGAGCCCCGGCTCCAGGCCCGCGCCGCGGCCCTCGAGGCCGGTACGGTCAGCTCGACGCCCTACGAGGCCGCGAAGCTCAAAGCGCCGCTACCCCGCGCCTATGAGTGGGTCGACGGCTCGGCGTACATCAACCACATCATGCTGGTGCGCAAGGCGCGGAAGGCCGAGCCGCCCGCCACCCTGCGCACCGACCCGCTCATATACCAGGGTGGCGGCGGCGAGCTGCTGGCCCCCACCGCCGACATCGTCATTCGCGACGAGGCCTGGGGCTGCGACTTCGAGTCCGAGGTGGGCGTCATTCTGGGTGACACGCCCATGGGCACCACCGTCGCCCAGGCGGCGGCCCACGTGAAGCTGCTGGTGCTGGTCAACGACGTCAGCCTGCGCAACCTCATTCCCGACGAGCTGGCCAAGGGCTTCGGCTTCTTCCAGAGCAAGCCCGCCACCGGGTTCTCGCCCGTCGCCTGCACGCCCGACGAGCTGGGCCCGGCCTGGAAGGACGGACGCGTGCACCTGACCCTGAAGACCTGGCTCAACGGCGTTCAGGTCGGCGACACCGCCGCCGGGCCCGAGATGCACTTCTCGTTCTTCGACCTCATCGCCCACATCACCAGGACCAGAAACTTCCCCGCCGGGTCGATTCTGGGCTCGGGCACGGTGTCGAACGCCGACCGCGCGAGGGGCTATTCCTGCCTCGCCGAAAAGCGCATGCTCGAGACCATCGACGCTGGTGCGCCCAGCACGCCCTTCCTCAAGCATGGTGACCGGGTGGCGATGGAAATGTGTCTGGCCGATGGCAGCTCGTTGTTCGGCCGCATCGAGCAGCGCGTGACGCTCTCGAAGTGAACTGGGAACTCGTCACGGCGCTGCCTCCGGGCGGCGCCTCGCGAACGCTGCTGGGCCGGTCGGGGCGGCTCTTCGCCGTCTTGCGTGAGCTCGACGCCGAGCCTTCCACCGACGCCTGCACGCTCCCGCCCGCGGTGCTCACCCTCCGCGAGGTGACGACCGTCGCGGCGCAACGGTACGCGGTGTACGACGCGGTGCTCGGAGCCTGTCTGCGGGAAGTGCTCGAGGCCCACGCCGAGCTCGAGCTGCCGGTGCCCGTGGGGCTCGCCGTGCGCGCGGTGCTCGACGCGGCGCGCGCCGTGGCGGCCATCACCCCGCCCCGCCCCCATGGGGGCCTGTCGGACTCGTCGGTGCTGCTGGGCTTCGATGGCGCGGTGCAGGTCATCGACTTCGGTGCTGCCCGCCTCAACCGCTTCGCCCCCGCAGGTCGACCGTCGGCCGCCAACGACGTCTTCGCCCTCGGCGCGGTGCTGCATTCGGCGCTCACCGGGCATGGCGGCCATTACGGCGACTCCATCGCCCACGGGTTGACCCTTCCCCCGCCCTCGCAGCTCAACGGCGAGGTGCCGTTGGTGCTCGACGAGGTGGTGATGCGTGCCCTGGCCCGAGACCCCTCGAGCCGACAGACCGACGCCGACCAGTTGGCCGACGAGCTCGAGGCCGTGCTGGCCGACGACTTCGGCTCGGCGGCGATGGCCGACGCGCTGGCCCAGGTGTTGCCCCAGCGCCTGCGCGTGCTCGAAGAAATTCTGGCGGGAGGCGCCGCCGTCGCCGACACGTCTCCCAGCCTCGGGGTGGCCAGTACCGTGAACCTCGATGGCGCTGCGACGCTGGGCGACGCCCACGACGAGAAGACCGGCCATCACCTCGTGCCCTGGGTGACGGGGCAGACCCGAGACGCGCTCGCCGCAGTGCCAGCACCAGAACGAGCGCCTGCACGGGTTCCGCTCAAGACCACTCCCGCCTGGCCCTCGATCGACCTGCGACTGGGCGCCGAAGGCACCGCGCTCGGGTCGGCCGAGGTGCTCGAGCCCACCGTCAAACGCGAAGCCCTGGGAGAAGCTGCCGACGACGCGACGCACCGACGGCCCGCGCTCGATGAACCCCCGGCGCTCGAAGAGGCCAGCCAGCCGACCAGGGTCAGCCGGGCCCCGACCGAAGCCCCGACGCCGCTGAGCCTGGCCGAGGCCGACGTGCCGGCGACCCAGCCGCGCGCCAGGGTGCCCGACCTCACCACGCTCGAGACGGTGCAGAAGCTCGAACCGGTGGGACCCCGCAACACGTCGGAATCGGAGCGCGCACTCGCTCACGGCCAGGAACGGGTCGCCACCCCTCCCCTGGGCATGGCCCAGACCGACCCCGACGAGCCGGTGCTCGAGGTGCTCGAGGTGCCCGGGCGCAGTCGCGGTCCGCTGCTGGTGGTCACCAGCCTGGTGGTGGTGGCCGGGCTGGTGCTGGTGAAGCTGCTCTCGCCGGCAGCACAGACGCCGAGTCCCACTCCAGCGGGAACGCCGAAGGTCGTCGAAACCGTCGTCGACGCGGCGGTGCCTGCGAACGCCGTCGGGCCACCCGAGCCTGCCGACGCCGCGGTGATGACCGAGGCCGACGCTGGTGCACCGGTTCAGCCGGTGGTCGACGCCGGCGCTCCCGAGCCGGCCCGCAAGCCCGCGCCCAAGAAGCCAGGCCCGGTGAAGAAGAAGCCTGCGCCCAAGAAGAAGCGGTAGCAGGCTGCTGAAAAACCCCTCCCGTCGCCAGAACGCCGAATCTTCGTCGCCGGGCTCGGTCCGGGGTTCTTCAGCAACCTGCGAGGCCCTCGCGTCACTGCGCGGGAATGTCGGTGACCTGCAGCTTGAGCGGCTTGTTCTTGCCCGCCACCACCGGGAGCGTGAGGCGGCGCTTGAGGCCGTCGTCGCCCACGATGAGCACCTGGTGTTCGCCCGCGGGCAGGGTGAAGGTCACGACCGAGCCGCTGCCCAGCAAGCGACCTTCGGTGGTGACCGTGGCGTGCGGCAGCAACACCAGGGTGACCTCTCCGGGGCCGCCGCGGGGCGTGGGTGGTGGGCCCGTGGGGTGCGGGTCGTGAGGGTGAGGGTCCTTCTTCGGGGGCGCGACGACGACCGGGTCCTTCCGCGGGGTGACCGGGTCTTTGGGTTTGACCGGCTCGACGGGCTCGAGCCCTGGAATGGCGGTCGGGTCGGCGCGAGGGGGCGCAACGGGGTCGGGAACGCCGGGCTCCATCGAGCCCTGCTGCAGCTTCCAGGTGGTGAAGCCGACGGCGACCAGCAGCACCAGCACGAAGAGCACGGGCCAGGGGCTGCGGCTGGGCAACTTCACGTCGTCGGCCACGGGGCCATCGGCAGCAGCGGCCGCCGCAATCTGCCGGTCGAGCTCGAGGTCGTCGGCCGACTTCGTCGGCGCGGGCCTGGGCGCGGGGGTCGTCACCGGAGGCAGCCGCGAGGCCGACGCTCCGCGGGGC
>CAIWFK010000586.1 GCA_903911905.1 uncultured Myxococcales bacterium | reverse complement strand
GCCTTGAGCAGGTACTTGTCGGGCAGGAATTCCTCGCGGAACGAGGGCGCGTCGAGCGTGGTCAGCAGGCCCATCGCGTCGTGAATTTCGCCCAGTTGGTAATGGGTCCACGCCTCTTCCAGGTACAGGGTGGCCTGGCCGGGCGAGAGCAGCGGCAGCTTCACCAGGTCGTAGGCCTCGAGCGCGCCCTTGAAGTCGCCCTGCTCGTAGCGCAAGCGGGCCACCGCCAGCATCGAGTCGTTGCGCGCTTCCTGGGTCAGCTTCTCGTCGCGGGTGAGCGCGAAGAACTCGTCGATCATCTCGCGTGGAATGTCCTTCTTCGAGGTGCGCAGGCGGGTGACCAGCATCGCGTACTTCGCGCGGCTCGCTTCGGGGCTCGATTCGGGCAGCTTGCTGAAGTGGGTGGTCGCCCAGCGCTCGTTGCCCACCCGCAGGTCGACCAGCCCCTGCTGGTAGTGCGCGTAGCCCGCCACGTCTTCGGGCAGGAAGCCCAGGTCGAGCGCGCCGAAGACCTGCTCGTCGATCATCACCTCGTCGTGCGGCAGGTCGGTCAGCTTCTGCAGCTCTTCGAGCGTGCGGGGCAGCACCGCGGGGTTGGTGCGTTCGCGCGCGATGCGGGCCAGGTACACCGCGCCCGCGTGGCGCAGGTCGAGCTCGATGAGCGACTTGGCCAGGAAGAACTGCGCCCAGGCGTAGTTCTCGTCGGTCGAGGCCACGCCCTCGGTGTATTCGAAGAGCTTGGGCGCGGCGTCCTTCGGGTGGCCGGTGAAGTAGTCGTTGAGCGCCTGGTCGAAGAGCTTGGGGTCGATCTTCTTGGGCGGGGGCAGGGCGGTCTTGGCTGCCAGGTCCTGGGGCGTACCGGCCACGCCGTCACCCACCCCGGCATCGGCCAGCGAGGCCGCCACCTTCGGCTGCACGTCGGTGCCGCCGTCGGCCGCGCGCGCGGTCGTGGCCAGCAGCGCCGTGAGAATGGTCGCAGTCAATCGCATGGTCGCGCTCACTCGGTGCTGCCGAAGTTCACGCCCAACGACAACGTCATGGTCAGCACGTTGAGCAGGCCGGTGGCGCCGCCGCCGGTGGGCAACACCACCGCGTCGGTCACGTCGAAGCGGAAGCTGACGTACTTCGAGACGAAGATGCGCCCGCCGCCGCCCAGGTTCACCGCCGGCCGGAAGGCGTTGGTGAACTTGAAGAGCGTGGCGCCCAGCAGGAAGTACACCTCGCCGTGCACCACCGCGCGGTTGAGCACCGTCAGCTTGCCGTAGAACGGCTTCCACATCAGGTCGCTGCCGACCGAGAACTGCACCTCTTCGAAGGTGGTGGGCAGCACGCCGAAGTCACGCTCGAGCTGCTCGCGCAGGCCGGTGCGCGCCGAGTACACGTACGAGCCGCGCCCCACCTGCCACGCGAAGGTGTCGGTGAAGTGGTACACGTAGCCGACCTGCACGTAGAGGCCCTTGTAGAAGGCGTCGAGCGGCAGAATGCCCGCCGCCAGGTCGAGCTCGTGCTGCATGCGGTAGGCGCGCTCCTGAATGGCGCTGACCGACCCCGGGTTCTCGAGCTCTTCCACCTGCGCGAGCGCCGCCGCCGGCACCAGGCTCACCAACGCGAACGACACGACGAGTGCTTTGTGCACGAGACCCCTCCCGCGCGAGTGGTGCGCGAGTGCATGAGACGAACGGGCCGGGATGCAAGTACCGACCCACCGAGAATTCAAGGACGATTCACCTGCGACGTGGTCACGTCACGGGTCGACGGAAGAGAACGAGAACGGGTAGCTGACGTGCACCGGGCCACCCTTCGGCGACGGGAAACGCCACTGGGTGACGAGCGCGGTGAGGCAATTCTCGAGCTCGGGGCTTTCCATGGTCGACGCGCGCGTGCGCACCCCGACGGGCGTGCCGCCGAGGGTGATCTTCCACTCCAGCACCACCTGGCCGGCGCGGGTGCCGTTGACGACCCGCTGGAAACAGCCAGTCACCTCGGCGCGGTGCTGGCCGACGACGTTGGCGACGGCGTTGGGGTCGAGCGTGCCCTCGCGCTCGTCGGCCAGGGCAGACCAGGCCAGCAGGCCAAGGCTCAGCAGCGCCGCGCCACGCATCAGTAGCCGACCGAGTTGAACATGAACGGGTAGGTGATGACGACGCCCGCTCCCTTGGCCGAGGGGAAGTGCCAGAGCTTGAGCACGTTGATGATGCAGGCCTCGACCGCGGGGCTCTGCATCGACGACGACTTGGTCTTCGCGTAGCCCACGGTGCCGGTGGTGGTGATCTGCCACTCGAGCACGATCTTGCCGGCCAGGCCCGGCGTCTTGAGCAGCGCGCGCTCGTAGCAGCTCGACACTTCGTTCAGGTGCGAGTTGATGACCTTGGCCACCGCTTCCTTGTCGATGGTGCCGCTCGCGCCGATGCTGCGCGAGACGGCGTGGGTGACCGTACCCGCCACCGAGCCCTTGCCGATGTTGCCCGCACCCAGCGCGCCGATTCCTCCGCCCCCTTTGCCGCGGAGGAGCTCGGCGCCCTTGATGCCCATGCCACCACCGCCGCCACCACCCAACCCGAACGTGCCGATGCCCGCGCTGGCGATCGGCGCCTTGCCGATGAGCCCCGAGAGCTTGAAGTCGTTCTTCGCGTTCTTCAGGCCCGGGCCGCTGCCCAGCTTGTCGACCGCCGCCAACAGGTCCTTCATCGCCGGGCCCGCCGCGGCCAGCTTCTCGATGCTCTTGAGCGTCTTCTTGGTCTCGGGCGGAGGCTGCACCACTTCCTTCGGCGGCTTCTTCGGCTCGGCCTTGGCGACCTCTTCCTTCTTCTTGTCGGGCTTCTTGAGCTTCTCGACCTTCTCTTCGATCTTCTTCTTCTCTTCGGGCTTGGGGGGCGCGATCAGCTTGACCGCCACCGGGTTCACCGTCTTCGCGTTGAAGTCCGCGTTGTCGGGCACTTCGCCGAAGTAGAAGATGAAGGCCGCGAACGCGCTCGAGAGCAGCGCCAGCAAGGCCAGCACCAGCCAGGGCAGCCCCTTGAGCGGGTTGACGAAGGGCTGCGGAATGGCCGGCTGCACGTAGGCCACCACCATCGAGTCGCGACCCGACAGGCGCAGCGCGTGCCCCGAGGCCAGCGTCACGCAGCGGCGCTGCCCCGAACCGACCTCGAGCCCGTCGGGCTGCACGGGGTAGAAGTTGCCGTCCTGCGCGCGGCGCTCGACCGCGGCTCCGGGTGGAATGTAGACGCGGTAGATCTCGCCCTTCTGCTCGGCGAAGACGAACTCGCCGTCGAAGCCGAACCCGTGCATGGGCAGCGCCGACGAGTCGTCGTCACGGGCCACCAGGTTCTTGCGCGGGTCGATGCGGGCGTACGAGCCTGCGAAGCGGCGGCGCTCACCCCAGTAGGTCTCGATGAAGAGGTGGGCCTTGCCCTTGCCTTCGTTCGCCGCCGGTACCGAGGGCAGCGGTCGTTCCTTCGCCGGCACCGCGCGGGCGCTCTGGTGCCCCCTGGCCTTCGAAACGGGCGATGCGGGCGCTGCGGCGCGCGCGGCCGGCGCCGGAACGGGCGCTGCGGCCTTGTTCGGCCGGGCCGGCGCGGTCTGCGCTGCCTTCGCGCTGACGTAGGGCGCCGCTTCTTCCAGGAACTCGTCGACCGTGCCCTCGAGCGGCACGGTGTTCATGGGGTCGAGCCGCGGGTGAGGGGCGGTCGCGCCCGCCACGAAGTCCGAGGCCAGCTGCACGCTCTCGGTGCGGGTCTCGGCGTCGAGGTCGTCGCTGGGCACCGGCCGCAGGTGCGGGGCGCGGTTCTGCACCGGTTCGGCGGGGGCGGGCGCGGTCGACATGCGCCGGCTCGAGACCACGGTGGCCGGGGGCTGCGCGGTGCGCGCCGGCTGGGCGGCCGCAGGCGGTGGCGGCGGCACGACCGCGGGCTTCTGCGGAGCGGCGCGGGTGGGCACCGCGGCCGGCGCGGGAGGCGGGGCACCTCCCAGAATCGCGGCCACGTCAGCCGGCGGGGGAATGCGCGCCGTCGGCGTCTTGCTCATCACCCGAACCTTCAGGGTGAAGGGGCCGCAGGCGATCTCATCGACCGCGCGAACCTCACAGGCGTTGACCCGGTGGCCGTTGACGAACACGCCGCCGCTGCCCGCATCTTGAATCGCGGCGCGCCCATTCTGGAAGTAGAGCGTCGCGTGGGTCGCGGCCACCGTGGTGTCGTCGAGCCGCAGGTCGGCCTCGGGTGCCGAGCCGAGCGTGTACTGGCCCGGCACGAACACCTCGGTCCCGACGAGTAGCCCGTCCCGGAGGATGACCACCTGGAGGACGGCTTGTTGTCCACTCACGACACGCTCCTTGACTGCCTGGGACTTGCGACTTCGCTTCGGCGGTGCTCCCGACGGCCCCGAGGCGGGGCGTGGCCCGGCCCTTCAGCTGTCGTACAGGGAGCCGACGATCTCTTCGCGGAAGTTCTCGCGCTTCTTGATCATCGACCTGATCTTCAATTCCTTGCGATCGTACAAGTACACCGCGCCCGACTTGTTGCTCTGGCCCTGAATCAGCCGGTCGTCGAAGTCGATGCGCGTCGGCCCCCGTACCGCCGACTGCGGCGCGTCACCAGCGGGCGCCGCTTCGGGTGTGGCCGATTGCATGCTCGCGGGCGTCTTCTTGCCGGCGGTCGCGGCGGGCACCGGCACCGGAGCCTTCTTCTTGGGGGGGGCGGCAGCGGCGCTCAACGCAGCGCACACGACGAACAAGCAGGGCAGAAGTGTCTCACGCATGTGCTGACGCGCATGAAAGCGAACGCTGTGCCGCAACGTCAAGGACATCGGTCGGGGGAACGCGATTGTTTTTTGGGGCGATCTGGGGCGTCGACCCCACGATTTGGGGAGGACACCCCACCCATGTGCTACCTGACCGCCTGTGAACCGACATTTCGTGCTCCTCGCGGGTTGCTGCCTGCTGGTGTCGTGTACGAAGCCCGACACCGGCGGCAACGGCTCCGTTCCTGACGCGGCGACGGCGCGGCCGCTTCGCCCCACGCTGCGCACGATCGGGCCCCGGCTGCTCTCGAACCAGACCAGCCAGCCGTTGTCGGTGACTGGCGAGCGGCTGGTGCCTGGCCTCTCGCTTCACCTCGGCGCGCCCGTCGAACTCGACCTGCCGCTGACCGTGCTCGACGCCACCCACGCGTGGGCCCGCCTGCCTGCCAACGCCTCGGTGGGCGACCAGAGCGAGCAGTCGATCGAGGTCACGTTGTCGGGAGGCGACGGGCAGGCCTCGCTGCGGCTGATCAACGACACCGGCTTTCCCGACCTCACCACCCTGGTGGTCAGCCCCGACGGCCGCTTCGCCTTCACCTCGAGCGGCCCCACCGACACCGTGTACCGCATCGAGCTTGGCACCCGCCGCGTGACGCCCATTCGCGTCGGCGACGGGCCTTCCGCGCTCGCGGTGTGGACCGACGCGGCGAAGCACTCGTTCCTGGTGGTGGTGCACCAGTACCAGAGCGAGGCGTGGGTCATCGACGTCGACGACCCCACCCACGTCTCCCGCCTGCCCGCGCCCGCCAACGCCAGCGGCGTGCTGGTCGACCACGACGTGGCGTACGTGGCCGAGCAGGCGCGCGACACGGTCAGCGCCCTCGCGCTCGCCGACGGCAGGGACCGGTGGCGCACGCCCGTGGCGCCCAACCCGCGCGAGCTGGTGCTCACCCCGAAGGGGTTGCTGGTCGGCTCGGTACAGACCGGCGAGCTCGAGCTGCTCGACCCCGCGACCGGCGCGCCGGTGACCGCCTTCGAGCCGAAGCCCGGCACGCCCATCGTCGGTGGCGGCACCGCGAAGTATTCGGCCTTCATCATGAACGGCAAGGCGGTGCGCCGGCTGACCTGGTCGAAGGCGCTGGGCCGGGTCTTCGTCTCGAGCATCGGCCCCAACATCGGCCCCAACCCCGACAAGATGGAGGTCAGCATGAACGGCGGGGTGGGCGTGGTCGACCCCGCCACCGGCTGGGTGCGCCACCTGGGCTTCGGAGCGGGCGTGACCGAAGGGCTCGCGCTCGACGACGCGAAGGGGCTGCTCTACGCCGCCGACATCGGGGTGGGGCTGGTGCGGGTGCTCGACGCGAAGAAGCTGGCGGCCAGCGACGCGTCGGCTGGCAAGGCCCTGCTGCAGGAAGTGGCCATGCCGCCGCCCGCCGACTTTCCGCT
>CAIWFK010000585.1 GCA_903911905.1 uncultured Myxococcales bacterium | reverse complement strand
GCGACAACTTCGCCGCGGCAAGACTTCGGCGCGCGTCCTGCTCGTTGAGAATTCTGCGACCTGCCATGTGCGACCTCCCGAAATCGCAGAGGCTGCAACACGTTCGCCAAGGCCGTCATCCCGGTGTCGCTGATTGCTCACGCCGCTAACGCAAGCGAGAGAATGCCTGCGTCCTCTCGAATGACGTCGAAACGGTTGCACGTGAGCGATGGGCGCCCGGCATCCACGCCTGCGTCGTACCCACCGTCGATTCCCGCGTCGCTACCCGCGTCACTGCCCTGAGCCCCCGCGTCGCCGCACAGTCCGGCGTCGAGACACCTCTCGTAGTACGCGCCTTGAAAGTCGAAGCACCCCGTCAAAGCGACGACGGTCATCACCCCAAAGCGCTTCACGGGAATACCCCCACGAGCGACACCCCTGCGCCACCGGGGGAAACCTGCACGGTCGGTGTCACCACAGGATCCTCACGACCGAAGAGGAGAAAGCCCGCCATCGTGATCACCCCGGCCGTTGCGATGCCGATGCCGACGAACTCGAGCGTCTGCATCAGGTTCCCCTGATCGACGTAAGCATGCAGGTCGGTCGTGAACGGCACATCGTTGAGCAGGTGATTCTTGGCGTCCGCCGCGTTCACCGCGCCGACCACCGTCAACCCCACACCCACCGCCGCGAGAACCGCCGGCGCCCACCAGTACTTCGCCAACCGCACCGGCGTCACCGGCTTCGGCCCGCCCTTCTTCACTCCCAACGGCCGCCCCAACGCCGTCGAAACCTCATTCGCCAGCTTCTCGACCGCCTCGGTGATGGTCGTCACCACCTCGGCCTCACTGCTGACCATCGCCGAGAACGTCGCCAGCTTCTTCCCGCTCTGCGCCTCGATGACCTTGAGGTTCACCTGGTACGACGACCCGAGCATCGCGATGTCACCCATCACCAGGCCGTCTACGCCGAGCGCGTTGGCGATCTCGGCCACGCACGAGCTCTCTTCACACCCCAGCAACTGCTTCTGCCGTTCCATGCCCAACACCGTCGCCACCTCGCGTGGAGACGTCACCTGCAGCCCCTGCTCGCCGAGCCGGTCCGACAGGTGGTCGGTGTAGAAGTCAGCCTTCGTCTCGCTCAAGCCCACCAGGTTCAGCCGCATGGTCGCGACCTTGATCGGCGTCGCGTTCAGCGTGAGGGCCAGCAACACCACGGTCGAGATCATTCCCCGAACCTACAACCCGCACCGCGCCCTGTCGTCAGGGAACACCGGCGTCGGGCTTCGCTTCGCCCGCCCGCGCAATCACCCGCTTCACCCACTTGAGCGCCAACTGCCGCCGCGCGCCCTCGACGAAGAACGCCGGCAGCGCCCCGGCCGGGTCGCTGAAGATCACGTAGGTCAGCCGCGTCTTTCCCTCGAACGGCTCGAACCGCCACAGGCCATGCACCTTGGTCACCATCACGTACCCGGGCTCGACCGCGCGCTGCACGTCGTTCGCTGAACCGAAGTCCAGGTGACAGGCCCCGTCGACCCAGCTGCGCTTCATGCGCATCACGTAGCTTCGCGGGCTCACCACCGCTGGCGTCATGCGGTCGAAGGTCACCCGCTCGTTCTCGCTCTCGAAGAGGATTTCACGGGACTTGAGGTCGGGCTCGGTGGGGTCGTACTTCCCGTGGCCGTAGACCTCTTCACAGAGCGCCTGCGGCGTGACCGTGGTCAGGGTGCGGAAGCGCAGCTCGAGGAAGCTCGAGCCTTCGACCGGTCGCGACTCCACCGTGATGCCGTCGACCTCGTCGACCTTCTTGTACTCGGCGTCGGCCGCCAACACCGTCAGCGCCAACGACATCACTACGTGCATGTTGCGCCCCCTCGAGGTCGTGCCCGGTGGTTCTAGCGCGCTTGACGCACGTCAGCTCACAATCCCGCCCCACGGAATCTGCTCTCAGCCCGCGACGCCGGTTCCGTCGAATCGCTATGGTTCGGGCGTGAAGCTGCTCATCGCCGAGCTGGTCGAGCGCGCGCAGGTCCTGGTCGGCGCCGAGGGCGCGGTGCTCGGCGAGCGCAGTTCGACGGGCGGCACCTTCGTGCTGGTCGGCACGGGTTCGCTCGTCGACGTCGCCGGCAATTTCGCCACGCCTCCTGACAGCCCCACCGCGCTCGCCCTCGACACCGGTCGCAGCTCGGTGCTCGGCGCGCTCGACGAGTTCGCCCCTGGCGCGCGCGAGCTCGCGCGTACCCTTGGCGCCCAGTCGGCCATGTACCTCGCGGTGCCCGGTCGCACCGGCGTGCGCGGAGTGCTCGCCGTCGTCTCGCGTCGGCCCACGGCGTTCGGCGATCGCCACCTGGCCCAGCTCGAGGGCGCGGCGGTGGCGCTCGGTGCGTTGCTCGAATCCCACAGCCCGCTCGAGCTGCGCGAGCTGAGGGAAAGCGCCGCCCTGGTCGAGAGCCAGAACCGCTTCCGCGCCTTCCTCGCCGCCATGCCAGCCCTCGCCTGGGTCAAGGACGACAACCGGCGCTACGTGGCGGTCAACGACAACTTCGCGCGGCGCCTCGGCCGCACCCCCGAAGAGCTGGTGGGCCTGCGCTCGGGCGACGTCTTCGCCTCCAACGAGGCGCGCCTGCTCACCGAGCACGAGGCTCCAGTCCTCGAGGGCGCCAGCTTCGAGGGCGAAGAGCGTGTCACCTTCGAGGGCGCGACCTCGGTCTTCTGGACCACCCGCTTCCCCATCGCCGCCACCAACGGCGCGCGCCACTTCGGTGGCATGGCCGTCGACATCACCGCCATGAAGCGCGCCGAGCAGGCGCTCGCCCGCAGCCACGAGACCCTGCGCCTGCTGGTCGAACAGCTGCCGGTGGGCGTCCTCATCCACCGCGCGGGCGTGCTGTGCCTGGTCAACGAGGCGGCCGCGCGGTTGGTCGGCGCGCCCCCGGTGAACGAGCTCATCGGTCGCCGGGTCGAGGAGTTCATCACTGCCGACCAACCGCAGTTCGAGCTCGACGTGCAGCGGCTCAAGGAAGGGCGGGTCGGGCGCTCGCAGACCGAGGTGCGACGGCCCGACGGCTCGCGTGCGCTGCTGCGCACCGTCACCACTCGCATCGACTACGACGGCGCGCCCGCCATGGCCGTCATTCTGCACGACGTCACCGAAGAGCAGCGGCGCCAGGCCCAGCTGCAGGTCACCGGGCGCCTGGCCTCGGTCGGCACCCTGGCCGCGGCGGTCGCGCACGAGATCAACAACCCGCTCTCGTACGTGCTCACCAACCTGCACCTGATTTCGGAGGAACTCGAAGGCGAAGGCCTTCGCCCCCTCACCGCCCGAACGATGATCGACGACGCCTGCGTGGGGGTCGAACGCATTCGGCTCATCGTGCGCGCGCTCTCGTCCCTGGCCCGCACCCAGCCCGAGGCGCCTCACCCCATCGAGCTGCGCGTGGTGATCGACGGGGCGTTGCAGCTGGTGGGCAAGGCCCTGCGGCAACATGCCCGCGTCGAGGTCGAGCTGGGTCCCATGCCGCTGGTCGCCGCCGACGAGCCCCAGCTCACCCAGGTGCTGGTCAACCTGCTCACCAACGCCGCGCAGGCCGTCGCCGACGCACCCGGCCGTGAGCACGCGGTGGTCGTGCGCGGGTTCACCGACCCGGCTGGCCGGGCCGTGCTCGAGGTCAGCGACGACGGCGTGGGCATCGCCCGCGGCAACCTCGAGCGCGTCTTCGACCCGTTCTTCACCACCCGCCCGGTGGGAGAAGGCACCGGGCTGGGCCTGTCCATGGCCCACCGCATCGTCACCTCGCTGCAGGGCACGCT
>CAIWFK010000584.1 GCA_903911905.1 uncultured Myxococcales bacterium | reverse complement strand
GCGTCCCCGGATAAGATCGGATTGGAGGAACTCACGGCCGCACCCTGCCTGGAGACGCTGAAGATGCCCGGATCCTGCGCCAGGAGGACGGTGTTCGCCGCGCGGAAGCAGTTCTTCGAGCGCAACGGCGTCGAGTTCCCCGGCAAGCACTTCGACTACGACCGCGACGTCGCGAAGCTGAAGCTGCGGGGTCCGCGCGTGGCGGTGATGTCGACCTGCATGGTCTACGACCTCGCGGGCGGCGCGGCGATTCGCGAGACGCACCCCTACCGCCCGGCCTCGCCCTACGCGGCGGCGAAGATTGGCGCTGACATGCTGGCGCTCTCGTACTTCCACGCCTACCGCATGCCGGTGACCGTGGTGCGGCCGTTCAACACCTACGGGCCGTTCCAGAAGAGCAACTCCGAGGGCGGCGTGGTGTCGATCTTCCTCAAGCGCGACATCGCTGGCGATCCGTTGCTGGTGAAGGGCTCGGGCGATCAGACGCGCGACCTGCTCTACGTCGAAGACTGCGCGGAGTTCGTGGTCACCGCGGCGCTGAGCGAGAAGACCGAAGGGCGCATCGTCAACGCGGGCACGGGCCGCGACGTGGCGGTGAACCAGCTCGCCACCCTGTGCTGCTCGCCGGGCAACCGGGTCGAGAAGGTGGCGCACGACCACCCACAGGCCGAGATCATGAAGCTGTGCGCTGACGCGTCGCTGGCGAAGGAACTGCTGGGCTGGCAGCCGCGGACCTCGCTCGAGCAGGGCATCGCCCGCACCCGCGAGTGGCTGTCGAACAACCGCTGGGCCTGGTGACGACGATGCTCCCCTACGGCAGGCAGCTCATCGAGGAAGACGACATCGCCGCGGTGGTGACCCAGCTGCGCAGCGACTGGCTGACGCAGGGCCCGATGGTGGCGAAGTTCGAAGAGGCGCTCTGTGGCCTCACCGGCGCGAAGTACGCGGTAGCCGTCTCGTCAGGCACTGCGGCGCTGCACTTGTCGGCGCTGGCGGCGGGCATGGGCGCGGGCGACACCGGCGTCACCTCGGACATCACCTTCGTCGCGTCGGCCAACGGCATGCGGTACGCGGGCGCGACGCCGGTCATGGCTGACGTCGACCCCACGACCGCGCACGTCTCCCTCGGCGCGCTCGAGCGGGTGGTGGCGAAGCTGAAGGCCGAGGGCCGCGCGCCGAAGTTGATCGTGCCCGTCGACTTCTCGGGCAGCGTGGCTGACCTCGAGGCGGTGCGGGCCATCGCCGACTCGGTGAAGGCTACGGTCGTGGAAGACGCCGCGCACTCGCTCGGCGCGACCTACACCACGAAGACCGGCGCGGTGCTCAAGGCGGCGAGCTGCCAGCACGCGCACATGGCGATTCTCTCGTTCCACCCGGTGAAGCACATCACCACCGGCGAAGGAGGGGCCATCGTCACCAATGACGAGGGCGCGTACAAGACGCTGCTCGAGCTGCGCACGCACGGCATCACCAAGGACCCGGCGAAGCTCACCCGCGTCGACGGGCCCTGGTATTACGAGCAGCACTCGCTGGGGTACCACTACCGCATCACCGACCTGCAGTGCGCCCTTGGGGTCTCGCAGGCGGCCAAGCTCGAACGCTTCGTCGCGCGCCGCCGGCAAATCGCGGCCCTCTACGACGCGCAGTTCGCGAAGGCGCCGTTCGCGGCGTGGCTCACGCCGCTCGCGGTACCCAGGGGTGTCACCTCGGCGTACCACTTGTACGTCATTCGGCTCACGCAACGAGCAGGGGAGTCGTTGACGGACGTCGCTGCGCGCCGGCGCTTCCTCTACGACGGGCTGCGGGAGCGACAGATCGCACCGCAGGTTCACTACATTCCCGTGCACCAGCAGCCGGACTTCGCGCGCGCGGGCCTGAGCGCCGGGGAGTTCTCGGGCGCTGACGCCTACTACGCCGGGTGCCTGAGCCTGCCGATGTTCCCCGGCATGGTCGACGGCGACGTCGCCCGCGTGGTCGAGGCGGTCGGCGAGGTGCTCTCGAAGGCGAAGTGATGACGCGCGGGCTCTTCATTCGCGCCGACGCCGGGCCGCAGCTGGGCACCGGGCACGTGATGCGAATGCTGGCGCTCGCCGAAGCGTGGGTCGAGCGCGGTGGCGAGGTGACGTTCGGCGGCCAGGTGACGCCCGCGCTGCTCGAGCGCATCACGGCGCTCGGGGCCCGGTTCGTCGAGCTCAAGTCCGTCGACGTGGAGTCGGTCATCACCCAGGCCCGCACCGCGGGGGCCAGTGTCATGGTCGCCGATGGCTATTCGTACGACCTCGCCTTTCAACGGACGATTCGCGCGGCCGGCCTGCGGTTGATGGTGGTCGACGACAACGGCGAGAACGCGGCCTACGACGCCGACTGGGTCCTCAACGTCAACGTGCACGCGGCCGCGACCATGTATCCAGGTCGAGTGGGGCAGGCGTTGCTCGGGCCGTCGTATGCGTTGCTCCGGTCGCAGCTTCGTCGTGCGACGGCGAGGGCTCGCGGGCCTGTGGTCGAGCGCGTGCTCCTCACCATGGGAGGCGCCGACCCGGTCGACGCCACCGGCCGACTGCTGCACGTCCTGCAAGGGCAGGCCTGGGGGCTCTCGGTGCTGGTCGGCGCGGCCAACCCACGGCTCGCGGCGTACGAGGCGGCTCGTCGCCCGGGTACCGAGCTCCACTTCAACGTCACCGACGTCACGACCGTGATGTCGAAGGCCGACCTCGCCGTCGCTGCTGCCGGCGGCACGGTGTGGGAGTTGGCGCTGCTCGGCGTGCCCAGTCTGGTGGTCTCGCTCGCCGACAACCAGGCCGTGCTGGCGCGAACGCTCGGCGAGCTCGGTGCGGCGGCCTATCTTGGCGACGCACGCGCGACGACTGACCTCGCCACCTGGGCAGCCCAGGTCGACGAGCTGGTGCGTGACGAAGCGCGGCGGAGCAGACTCGTTCAGACCGCGCGGTCGCTGGTCGATGGCAAGGGAGCGCTTCGCGTGGTCGACGCGCTCTGGGAGACTTGAGACATGGCTGGCTTCAACATTGGCAACAAGCGGGTCGGTGACGATGCGCCCGTGTACTTCGTGGCCGAGCTGTCGGCGAACCACGGCCACAGCCTGGACAAGGCGCTGCAGACGGTCGAGGCCGCCGCAAAGGCCGGCGCCGACGCCATCAAGCTGCAGACCTACACGCCCGACACGCTGACGCTGAAGAGCAGCGCGCCGGCGTTCGTGGTGAAGACCAAGAACGAGTGGGCCGGTCGCACGCTCCACGACCTTTACGCCGAGGCGATGACGCCCTGGGAATGGCACAAGACCATCATCGACGCGGCGACCTCGTTCGGGCTGGCGTGCTTCTCGACGCCCTTCGATGCCACGGCGGTGCACTTCCTGGAAGGGCTGAACGTGCCCGCGTGGAAGGTGGCGTCGTTCGAGCTGGTCGACCTGCCGCTGGTGGAACTGATGGCGCGGCAGGGCAAGCCGATGGTGCTCTCGACGGGCATGGCGTCGCTGGCGGACATCGAGGCCGCGGTGCAGACCTGCTTCGCCGCCGGGAACCGCGATCTGGCGCTGCTGCGCTGTGTGTCGGCGTACCCGGCCGACCCGAAGGCGATGGACCTGCGGAGCATGGACGTCTTGCGTGGGTTCGGCACGGTGCTGGGCCTGTCGGACCACACCCGCGACAACGTGGCGGCCGTGGCGGCGGTGTCGTTGGGCGCCCGCTTCATCGAGAAGCACTTCATCGTCGACCGAGCGTGGGGCGGGCCCGATGCGTTCTTCTCGCTCGACCCCGAGGAGTTCAAGCGGCTGGTCGCCGACGTGCGGACCTGTGAGGCCGCGCTCGGCAAGCCCCGCTTCGGTCCGGGCCCTGACGAGCAGTCGAGCACCGCGTTCCGGCGCTCGCTCTTCGTTGCGCGTGACGTGAAGGCGGGGCAGACCCTGACCTGTGACGACGTGCGCAGCGTGCGGCCCTCGTACGGGCTCGCGGCGCGGCATCTGCCCGAGGTGCTGGGCCGTACTGCGCAGCGTGACCTCACCGCCGCCGAGCCGTTGTCCTGGCAGATGGTCGGGCCTGCTCCCGAGGGGCCGGTGGTGACGCTCCGCCCCGCGACGATGGACGACGCGCCCCAGTTGTTGGCGTGGCGCAACGACGCTGAGACCCGCGCCAACTCCCGCTCGACCACCGAGGTCTCGCAGGCCGAGCACGCAGCCTGGCTCACCACCTCGCTCGCCTCGGCTGACCGCAAGCTGTTCGTCGCCGAGTCGAAGGGCCGGGCGGTCGGGCAGGTGCGGCTCGACCGTCGCCCGGGCCAGGCCGCCGAGGTCAGCATCACGGTCGCGCCGACCGCTCGCGGAGAAGGCCTGTCGTCGTGGATGCTGCGGGCTGTCGAGAAGCCGGCCGTGGAGTTCGGGCTCACCACCCTGGTGGCCGAGATTCGCCCCGCCAACGAGCGCAGCGTGAAGAGCTTCAAGCGGGCGGGGTACTACGGCTTCGCGCAGCACGAGACGGCCGACGGCGTGATGTGGACCTGCGAGCGCCGGCTGGTGAGGTTCCACTCGTGAGTCGGGTCGTCGTCGTCGTTCAAGCGCGGCTGGCGTCGTCGCGACTGCCCGCCAAGATTCTGCTCGACCTGGGCGGCACGACTGCGCTCGAGCGCTGTCTGCGCCGGGTGCGTCGGTTCGAGGGCATCGCCGAGGTGGTGGTGGCGACCAGCGACACGCCAGGAGACGATGTCGTCGCGGCGGTGGGCAAGCGGCTCGGGGCGCGGGTCGTTCGCGGCAGCGAGACCGACGTGCTCTCTCGCTTCGCCAAGGCGGCCCGTGAGACGAACGCCGACGCCATCGTGCGCTGCACCTCGGACTGTCCGCTGCTCGACCCTGCCGTGAGCTCGGCGGTCATCGCGCGGTTTCTCGGTGAGCAGGGCGATTACGCGGCCAACGTACTCGAGCGGCGGTACCCGCGTGGGCTCGACACCGAAATCATGAGCCGCGCTGCGCTCGACCGCGCTGACCGTGAGGCGACCAGCGCCGACGAACGGGAGCACGTGACGCTGCATCTCTACCGTCGCCCCGAGGTCTTCCGCCTGTTGCCGGTGCTGCCGGGTGACGGAGAGGACCATTCCGCCCACCGCTGGACGCTCGATACCCTCGAGGACTACCGGTTCCTCCACGGGCTGTTCGAGCGCCTCGGAGGCCGCGCCGACGAGGCCGACCACCTCGAGGTGCTCGCGTTGCTGGCGAAGCACCCCGAGCTGTCAGCCATCAACGCCCACGTGGCGCAGAAGCACGTCTGACCGCCTCAAAACTGGAAGTAGAGGAACGGGCTCGGAACCGTGAGTCTCGAAAGGCACAGGACGAACACGACAGCCTCAATGGCCGCCCAATGCCATCGTGTGCGCATCCTTGGCCAAAGGTCAGTGGTATCGAATCGCGGTGCAACGAATAAGGCCACGGACAGCAAGCACAGCCAGGTGACGTGTGATCGCAGATACGTCGCCCCCAACCCTCCGGCGCCAAGCATCGCGCGATAGACTGATAAGGCGTCGCCGACACTCGCTGCGCGGAACATCACCCAGCCGAAGACGACGACGATGAAGGTCACGGCGATCGCGCCCCAGCGAGGTAGCCAAGCCGCGCGAGCAAGCTTGCCGTTGTAGAGCGCCAGCGCCAGGCCGTGGTAGGCGCCCCAGATGACGAAGGTCCAGTTGGCGCCGTGCCACAGCCCTCCGAGCAGCATGGTCAGGAAGAGGTTGAGGTGTCTGCGCCATGGCGGAACGCGGTTTCCGCCTAGCGGGATGTAAAGGTAGTCGCGCAGCCAGGTCGAAAGGCTGATGTGCCAACGTCGCCAGAAGTCAGAGACGTTCTCGGCGGCGTAGGGCAGGTTGAAATTGCGTGGCAGGCGGAAACCCACGAGCAGCGCGAGCCCAACGGCCATGTCGCTGTAGCCTGAGAAGTCAAAGTAGAGCTGTGCTGTGTAGCCGAGCGCTGCGGCCCAACCCTCGGAGGCGGTCAGCGCGCCTGGTGAGTGAAACGCCGGGTCGACGAGTTTGCTGGCGAGCAAGTCAGCGATCAGGACCTTCTTGGCGAGGCCGAGCGTGAAGAGGTGGAGCGCTTCCGGAAGAACCTCTGGGGCGAGGCGCGCAGGGAGCGTTCGAATCTGCTCGGCCATGTCGCGGTACCGAACGATGGGTCCAGCAACAAGACGCGGGAACATCGTGACGAAGTGTGCGTAGTCGATGAAGCGACGTAGCGCAGTGACCTCGCGCCGATAGACGTCGATCGTGTAGCTCATCGACTCGAAGGTGTAGAAAGAGATGCCGATTGGCAGCGCGACGTGCAGCAATGGCAGCAGCGGCTGAGCGACGACATCGTTGATGGAGCCCGCGACGAAGTCGTAATACTTGAAGACGCCGAGAACCCCGAGGTTGCAAGCGAGCGACAGCGCAAGCCAAAAGCGGCGAGCCGTTTGCTTTGTCGCGTCCTCAATTTGAGTCGCAGTCCAGTAGTCAACGCTGGTCGTCGCGAGCATCAGGAACGCGAACTTGATGCTCCAGACGCCGTAGAAAACATAGCTGGCGCTGACGAGTATGACCTTGCGCAGGTCTCGCGACTCGGTGCGCCAATAGGCCAGGAGCGTTAGCGGCAGGAAGACGAAGAGGAATGCGTGGCTATTGAACAGCATTGCCGTTCCAAGCTGCTCGCGTCATTCGAAGAGCGTTGGGCGGCGATACATGCGCCGCGTCGTAGAAGTCTTCTCCCGTCCCGCTGAAGCTCGAAATGTCCGTCAGGTCGCAGAGCATCATGTTGGCGTATCGGTCGGCGACGCCATGCAAGTACTTCAAAACGAGTTCATGGAGTCGTTTGAAGTCCGATTGGTTCTCAAGGTGTCGAACGAGTTCGGGGTGCAGCGGCGTGATGAAGGCGTGTACTTTCACGCCCTCAGCCTTCATCTGGCTCATGAACTGCTCGAACAGTTCAACTCGCTCCCGGTCGAGTGCCTCAAATCGCGCGAATCTGTAGGAGTACTCGTCAAAGGTCGATCTGAAGTCACGCTTGAACGTGCCCGACTGTAACTGTTGCTCGAGGGCGACATAGCGAAGGTAGCCATCCGCGTCGAAGGCAACAGCCTCGGCCGGGTGACCAGTCACTTCCAGGCGCAGCGAATGGAGGCTGTCGATCGTCTGCGCCATAGACAGCAGCGCTTCTGCTGATCGACGTTGCCATGCGCTGATGTGGTGAGGCGCAACCCAAGGGCGGAGTTCGACATTGGCGAGCAGTCGGTCGTCGGGGGGCACGTGGTCATGAAACGCCTCGATGTCGATGCCGAGGACGATGTCGGTCGGCTGTACACCGAGGTGCCGAGCATACGAATACATGGCGACCCAGTCCTCGACCCTTGCTGAATCGACCGCCGCGTTGAAAGCCCGTTTGTTGCTCAGGCGCTCAATTTCGGGTGGGGGTACGTTCATGGCGCGACTTGAGCCAAGAATCAGAACACCCTGCGTTCGATCACTCGCGCCGAGAAGGGCGACTTTCGTTTCCCGCGAAGACCAGGTGAGTGGTCTTACAACGCGAGTTGGATAGTTCCCGTAGGGATTGACCGCATAGTTGATCGTTGCCGCGGCGAAAGCGAGCGCGCCCGCGACAACGAAGAAGGTCCGAGCCCAGCTCGGCGCGACTTCGACCCCTGAACTTTTCGGATCCACTGCTATCGGGCTCTTCCTTCTTTGAACTTTGCTTGTTCGTTGTCGTTGAGGTGCACCGGGCCATAGGCCGTGGGCTCACCCCAGATGGTGTCCTTCCACCACTGACCGTCCTGGATCCACCACACGCGCGGGTCGCGGAAGGTGTCGCAGACCGCGTCGAACTCGGCCTCGCTCATGTTCACGTACTCGAGCCAGCGCTTGAGGTCGCTCGACTTCACGTGGTCGTACTTGCGGACCATGTCGACGCCGGTGGCGCGCGTCATGTGGCCACCGCGAATGTCCTTGCACGAGTGGTCGGACCCACGGCCGTACCCGAGTTTGATGAACTTCAGGTAGTCGTGCATGCCGTTCTCGTGCATGTCGTCGAGGTTCGACATCTGGCGGTAGGTGCGCTCGAAGGGTTGTTCGCGCGGCTTCCACGCGTACTTATCCATCACCAGCTTCGTCTGGGGGTTGGCGTCCCAGTTGACGAAGTTGCCCAGGTAGATGCCGCGCACGCCGACCTGGTCGATTTCCTCGTCTGAGGGGTACTGCGCCCAGAGCAGGTCCTTCTCGCGCAGGCCTTCTTTGAGCTCCGGGCGACCGAGTTTCTCGAGGCCCTCGTCGGTGAAGTCGTCCCAGTCGTAGCCCCGGAGCGCGTGCTCGAGACGGAACTTAGCGGTGAACTCGACCAAGTCATTGAGCGAGTACATGCCGCCCAAGTCGAGGAAGCCGTGCTCGCCCCACATCATCAGCGGCACCTTGTAGCGAACGGCGACCTGAATCGGCGTGGTGAAGATGCCGCAGTGGCCGTGCCAGTTCATGTCGCCCTGCAGCTTGAAGCCGATGCGGTTCATCTTCACCAGCGTGGGAATGCTGGGGCGCACGATGACGTGGTCGCAGTCGAAGACCTCGCGCATGCGCTGCAGGTTGTACTCACCCTCGGGCAGGTAGTTGTTGCCGTGGTAGGTGACGAGCAGCGGCTTGAGGCCCAGCTCGTGGACCGCGACGTGCGTCTGGTAATAGCTGTCCTTGCCGCCGCTGACCGGAATGAGGATGTCGTAGTTCGACTTCGAGCGGTACTCGTCGGCGATGTCGCGAAGCCACTGGAAGCGCTGCTTCCAGTCAGTTGTCCCCTTGTTGTTCCCCGTGCGACATCCGGAGCAGACGCCTTGGTCGTCGAAGGTCAGCGGTGTCGCGGAAACAGATGGGTAAACGCAACGGGTACAATAACGAACCGGCATTTACGCGCGCCTCATGAGGAACCAGGTGATGTCGTCCTGCGGGAAAGTAGGATCGCGGCGGTAGAGGAAACCGTAGTCGGCGAGCTTCCAATGAGCGTGACGGTCCATGAATTCGCCGGCGAAGTCGCGCTTAAAGAGCCGGTCTGTGTGGCCGCGGTAGGGCACGGTCATCGGGGTGGGGTTGTAGTACTCCGCGATCAAAGCCCAGTTCGTCGCGGCTCCCGCAAGTGCGTCGTACGCGCGCTCGAGCATGTCGGGATTGATGTGAATGAGCACCCCTTTGATGAAGGCCAGGTCCGCCCTCGGTGGCTGATGTTCTAGGAAGGAGCCCTCGATGACCTTGAGATTCGGAATCTGTCGAAGTTGCGCGCATGCGCTCGAGTTGATCTCGACCGCACTCGTTGCGATTCCCGGACGAAGCGCAGTGAGCGCTCGTAGGTTCATACCGATGTTGGCACCGAGTTCAGTCACGCTTTCGATTGGACCAGTGGTGGCAAGTATCCGCGAGAAGAACGAAAGGTTGGCCGCCAGCAGTGTCGGCGATTGGTTCCGAGCGGCATACTCGTCGCCGAACTGACCAGCCCAGAATGCTTCTTGTGCTGTTTTATAGGTGCTCATGTTGTTCTTACCTGCAGTCCCGCTTTCGCCATAGTCCGCTTGGCGTTGCGGTCGGACAGTTCCTTAAAGTGAAAGATGTTTGCTGCTGCGACGGCGTCTGCCCCAGCCTTCACTCCCTCGACGTAGTTCTCGTAGCGTCCCACGCCACCGAGAGCGATGACGGGCACAGAGCTCACCTGTGCGACCAAGTGAATGAGTTCGAGATCGTAGCCCACGGCGGTACCGTCACGGTCGATGCTCTGCACGAGCAACTCACCGGCACCATGTTCAATGGCCTGCTTAGCCCAGGTGGCCGGGTCGACCCCCGTCGCCTCACGGCCTCCATCGACGTAGACCTCATGGCGACCGTCGGGCCGCCGTTTCACGTCTATGCACACCACGATCGCCTGCGCCCCGAACGCACGTGCGCCATCGCGAATGAGCTGAGGCGTCTTGAAGGCGCCGGTATTTATTGCGACCTTGTCGGCGCCGTGCAGAAAGCACTGCCGCATGTCTTCGACCGTGCGAATTCGCCCGCCCCAGGTCAAGGGCATGAAGCAGGTCTTGCTGACCTCTTCGAGAATCTTCATCGGTTCGGACATGCTCTTGACCTTGTGGTCGTCGCGGCGCAGGTCGTACGAGCCGTCACGCGAGATGTCGAGGTACACGAGTTCGTCGACGTTCCATTCGTTGAAGCGCTTCGCTTCGTGAATGGGGTTGCCGACCACTTGGTGAATCGAAAACGACTCGCTGCGAACCAGCAGGCCGTTCTGCAGCAACAACACCGGAATGAGCCTGGTGCGCAGCATGGGTCAGACCTCGAGAAACCGCTTGAGAATGGCAAGCCCATGCTTCTGGCTCTTCTCGGGGTGGAACTGGGCGCCAAAAACGTTCTCGCGCTCGATGACCGAGACGAACGTGGTGCCGCCGTACTCGGTGGTGCCCGTAACGACCGAGGCGTCGGTCGCCTCGAAGGCGAAGCTGTGCACGAAGTAGCAGGTGGCCCTGGGGGCAACGCCCTGGAGCAGCCCGGTCGATTGGACGACCGTCACATCGTTCCAACCCATATGCGGCACCCGAATCTCAACAGGGACCGCCAGCTTGCGCACCACGCCATCGAACCAACCCAGCCCCTTGTGCTCGCCGAACTCTGTCCCGGTCGTCGCGAGCAACTGCATGCCCAGACAGATGCCCAGGAATGGCTTCTTCTGCTCCATAGCGAAGGTTGTCAGCGGGCCCACCCAGCCGCGCTCGTGCAGGTTCTTCATCGCATCGCCGAAGGCCCCGACCCCCGGAAGAATGGCGCGGTCGGCGCGCTGAAGGTCGGCCTCGGTCGAGGCGATGAAGGCGGTCGCCCCGAGGATTTCAAGCGCGTTACGCACCGAGCGGAGGTTGCCCATCCCATAGTCGATGAGGGCGACGGTCGTCATGTTGGCAACTTGTTCAGTACTGCTGGGTGTCTCGTGGCGGGAAGCGTGGCTGGTTGCTGGGCGCGCGGCTGGCGCTCTCTTAGCGTCACCAGCAAAAGAAGGAAGAACGGCATCATCGGGGCGCGATAGCGGGACAGGGTCCCTAGGTTGGCCGTCGAGAGCCCAGTGCCCAGCGCGAGGACCAAACAGAACGACGCACAGAAGATGAGGGCGGGGTTGGTCATCACTCGTTGGAGAAGCCCCTGCCAACTGTTGCGTCTGACGACTTGGTAGAACATCAAGCTGAGCCAGGCCATCTCAAGGGAATTGAGAAACTGGAGCGCTGAGAACGACTCGAAGAGTACTGGCCGAAAGAGCGCAGTAACGAGCGCGAGCGGGACAAGTCGAATCTGCGAAATGATGCCACGCTCGGGGAGTTCGTCGGTGGGCGCATCGGCGTCTTCGAGATAGAAGTTCGACCCACCAACCTCTTTCGAGGAAACCCGTCGTTGCATTTGAATGCTGTCGGCGACCTGGTCCGGTGACAGGCTTGGCAGAACCGCCGAGGCTGCTGCGAAGCCGAGAATGACCAACGCTCCTGCTACGGCAACGTAGACGGGCTTGATCAGTAGATTTCCACGCGAACGCATCGTCTTCGAGAACATCCACGCACCCGCTCCAAGACCCACTGCAATCAAGACGTAGGGCTTGATGAGAACGACCACGACGCTGCACGCGGCGAGCAGCGTCGTGGCGAGTGCAACTCTGCGACCGTCAAGAATCCACCTGAGCGAAAGAAAAACTGGCCCAAGCGCGCACATCAACACTGGTTCCTTCAACAACGCGCATGACCAGACGATTGCCGTCGGGGAAAGGGACAAAGCGAAGAGAACCTGCTCGTGCTCGCTTTTCTCGAACTCGGGTCGCATCGCTTCGTAGACCAAAACCTTGGCGACATAGGCACCGATACTGATGACGAGCGCCGACGCGAAGATCGAATTCCCCAGGAAGTAGAACAGCACGCATGACACGGCCTGCATCGTGCCTGTCGAGCCCAGCCCCAGCGACTCAATCGGCAAGGTGTAGTCGGCATGGACGAAGAGCGCCCACAGTTGCGGGGCTACCGTTTCGAAGTCGCTCCTAAGCGCCTCGGTGATTGGCACACCGAAGTGCAGGTACCCGAACATGTCGCCGCTACCGTTGTAGTAGTATTGGTAGACGAGAATCAGCCCGAACGACGACGCGACATGCAGGCCGAAGCTTCGGGAGAGTAGTCTCCGCTCGAAGGGCTGGTCGTAACGTCGCAGCACGAGTTGATGCACCAACATCCCCACCATCAACACGACGAGTGTGAAGAGGACGTCTTCCACTCACGCCTCCTGCGGGTTCGCGCGCAGCCACGTCTCAAGCAGCCACAGCGACCAGAAGTGAAGTCCCAGGTCACGCTTCTTGTCGTCGTGCTGCTTGACCAGATTCTCCAGTGCCTCCCTGCGAATGAACCGGTGCAACTTCGCACCATCAGCGAGCAGTCTTTCGCGCAACACCTCGCGCAGTTCATCGCGGAACCACGCGCCCAGCGGCACGCCGAAGCCCATCTTCTTCCGGTTCACCACCTCGTCCGGAAGGTCCGCCGCCATCGCGCGCTTGAGAATCCACTTCAGGTTCGTGCCCTTCGCCTTGAGCGAGCCCGGCAGCGAGAACGCGTACTCCATCAGCGCGGTGTCGAGGAACGGTGCCCGGGTCTCGAGGCTCGCCGCCATCGACGCCCGGTCGACCTTCACGTTCAGGTCGTCGAGCAAGTAGGTGCGCGCGTTCATGAACAGCACCTGGTTCAGGGTGTCGAGCTTGCCGGCCTTCGCGGCCAGTGTGCTGTACGACGCACCGAGCAGCGAGGGAGCGGCATAGCGCGCGAACTCCGGCCGCAACATCGTCGCCAGCTCGGTCGCCGAGAACAGCGAGACCCAGTTCCGCAATCGCTCGGGAAGGGGCTGCGAGGCGTGCAGCGCGAACCGTCGCGACCGTTCCCACAGCGACCCGTGCTTTTCGCCCGCTGGAATCGGCTCGAGTGCGTGACGAGCGACGCTGCGCAACACCGAGGGCACGTGCTCGGCGAACACCGCCGCCTGGAAGCGCGGGTAGCCGGCGAAGAGCTCGTCGCCGCCGTCTCCGGTGAGGGCGACCGTCACCTTCTGCCGAGTCAGCTTCGAGACGATGGCGGTCGGAATCGCCGACGAATCGCCGAACGGCTCGTCGTAGTGCCACGCCAGCTTCTCGATGAGCTCGAAGCTCTCGGGCTTCACCTTGAACTCGGTGTGCTCGGTGCCGTACCGCTCGGCGACCTGCTTGGCGTACCTGGTCTCGTCCCAAGCGGGGTGACCTTCGAAGCCGATGGAGAAGGTCTTCACCTTGCCCACCAGCTTCGACATCGTCGCCACGACCAGCGTCGAGTCGATGCCTCCCGACAGGAACGCGCCCAGCGGCACGTCGCTCACCAGGCGTCGCTTCACCGCCGCGGTGAACAACTCGCGAACCCGCTCCTCGACTTCGCCCAGGTCCTTCACCTCGCGCTCGGGGCCCAGGGGGAATTCCCAGTACTGCTCGACCCGGCTCTCGCGAGCACCGAGGGTGAAGACCTCGAAGGTCGACGGCCGCACCTTGCGAATGCGCGCCCAGAAGCTGCCCGGCGTCGGCACGTAGCCGTGCGAGAGGAACTGGGGAATCGCCTCGGCCCACATGCGCCGGTCGACGTCGGGGTGCGCGAGAATCGACTTCACCTCACTGGCGAAGAGCACCTTGCGGTCGTCTTCGTACACGTACAGCGGCTTCTTCCCGGTGCGGTCGCGGGTCAGCAGCAGGCGGCGGTGGCGCGCGTCCCACAGGCCCAGCGCGAACATGCCGTCGAGCCGTTCGACGACGCCTTCGCCCCACTCGAGGTACCCCGCAAGAATGACCTCGGTGTCCCCCTGGGTGCGAAAGACGTGGCCCTTGGCGCTCAGCTGCGAGCGCAGGTGCTGGAAGTTGTAGATTTCGCCGTTGAAGGCGATGTGCACCTGGCCGTCGGCCGAGGTCATCGGCTGCCCAGCGCCTTCACTCAGGTCGATGATCGCCAAGCGCCGGTGCGCCAGCCCACACCCTTCGAACGCCCGCACGCCCTGACCGTCAGGGCCTCGATGGGCGATGACCTCGGCCATGGCCGCAAGCACCCGTTCTTCGGGGCGAGATCCGTCACGGTAGAGAATTCCAGCGATGCCGCACATCGGGTTGGCTCCGTGCTCTGTGCCCACATCGGCCCAGCACGTTCAGCGCGTAGCACGGTCTGTTTGGACCCTCCATGGCCCGAGTTGTTGCTGAATGCCCCGCAGTGCTATGGGCACTCCTTCACAACGGGGGAAGCATTGCGCGTTTCCGACACTCCACTCACGGCCGTGGCCGACGCTTCGACGTCGAGCCCAGCGCCGCGACTGTGGCCAGCAGTCGTGGCACTGGTGGCGGGGATGGTGGCCTTCGTCGTCTTCATCAAATTGCCGTACACGACCAGTTGGCTGTCGCGGGCACCGACCTCGAGCGCGCTCGAAGTGCCGGGGCCCGGAGTCCACGTCGGGTCGCTCCAATGGGACTACGAAGTCTACAAGACCGCGCCCTCGCTCGAGGCGTTCCGCGCCACCTTCGGGCCACCGTGTGGCGGCAAGCTGGGCATCGACGCCGCGCGCTGCGTGAGCGAAATTCTCTCGAAGAGCCCGGTGGGGCAGCCGACCAGTGAGTTCGTCGACGCCGACTTCGACCCCGCGGCCGCGCTGGCGACTCACCTTGGGGGTGGGCTGGGGCACTGCACCGCTCGGAGCGCGCTCGGCGCGACGGCGCTGTTGTCGCTCGGCATTCCCGCGCGCGTCGTGCAGTTGCTCCCGGCGCACGAGCGCGGGCACAACGTGTTCGAGGTGTACGACGCCCAGAACGGGTGGATCATGTACGACCCGCTCTACACCTCGTCGTACCTGTCCGACGGTGACTACGCCTCGTCGGTCGAAATCTCCGAGGCGACCAGCCTCAAGTGGCGACGCCCGAAGGACGGCGCGCCCGACGCCAACGTCTTCGCCGGAGCGACCATCAGCTTTCCCGAGCCCTGGCTGTACACCCGCGTCGGCGAGCGCTGTGCGCAGTGGCCCTTCCGCGGCTGCTTCGTGACCATCGGCACCGAGCAGTTTCGCTACGGGCCCGCACAGCGCCTGGCCTTCGGCACCACCCTCATCAGCTTCCTGTTTGCGCTCGTGTCGGCGGCGTGGTGGCAGTATCGCCGTACCGCATGAAGCGGTTGCTCTACCTCTCGGTCGACGGGCTGCTCGAGCCGCTCGGGTTCTCGCAGGTGGTGCGGGTCATCGAGGGGCTGGCGGCGCGCGGCTGGCGGTACGACGTCATCTCGCTCGAGAAGCGGAAGGACTTGACGGACCCGGTTCGGGTCCACGCCGTCGAGACGCGCCTTGCGAAAGCGCACATTCGCTGGACGCGGCTCGAATGGAATGAAGCGGGTGGGGCGAGCGCAGCGGCCTCGAACCTCGGCGCACTGACCTCCACCGCGCTGCGACGAGTGCGTCAGGGTGGCCTCGACGCGCTCCACGCGCGCTCGTACGTGGCAGCGACCGCGGCGCAGGCGGTCTGGCTTGCGACCAGGACGCCCTTCGTCTTCGACACCCGCGCGTATTGGATCGACGAGCGCCTCGAAGACGGCAAGTGGTTCACCACGCCGGTTCGCCTGGGCGTGGCGCGCGGTCTCGAGCACCAGCTCTTCGCCTGCGCCGCGGGCGTGGTGACGCTGACCGAACTGCAGGCCCAGGACGTGCGGTCGGGCCAGTTCGGCCCACTCGGTGAGCGGCCGGTGGTCTGCATTCCGACCTGTGCCGATTACGACGACTTCGCGCGGCGACCGCTCGACGCTTGCCTCGCCGTCCCTGCAGACCTGCGAGCCAGACTCGACGGCACGCGGGTGCTGGGCCTCATCGGTTCCCTCAACCGCAGCTACTGCGTCGACGAGACGCTGCGGCTCTCGCGCCTGGTGCTCGAGCGCGACGCGACCGCGCAGGTGTTGGTGCTCTCGGGGCAGGGCGAGGCGTGGACCCAGGCGGCCAACCGCGCAGGCCTCGACCCGCGGCGACTCCTCATTCGGCGCGCGCACCACGACGACATGCCGCAGTGGCTTTCGCTCATCGACTGGGGGCTGCTGCTGCTGGTGCCGGCGTCGAGGGCCAAGCGCGCGTCGATGCCCACCAAGCTCGCCGAGTTCTTCGCGGCGGGCGTGCGGCCGGTGCAGTCTGGGTGCAACGACGAGGTCAGCCAGTGGGTGCGTCGCGCCGGCAGCGGGCTGTCGCTCGACTCGCTCGACGAGCAGACCCTGACCCAGGCCGCAGACGCCATCGTTCGGCGGCACGCGAGCAGCGAGCTCGACCTCGCGCGTGAACGCACCCGCGCGCACTTCTCGCTCGAGCACGGCATTCGCCGCTACGACGAGCTGTGGCAGCGCGTGTTCAGGGGTGCGTGAAGACGTACCCGTCGTCGCCCCGGGCCCCAGCCGCCGAGAGTCCGGCCCCGCCCAGCCCACCGCCGACGAAGACGTTGCCGAGCGTCACGATGTCGGGCGTGCCGCCATCGGTCGAGGCGATGAAGACCCGACCCCCGCCGCCACCACCGCCGCCGCCCGGACTCGACAGAATGCCCACGCCCGCCGAGGCGCCGCCGCCCGCGCTCGCCCCACCGACGCCGCCGATGCACGAGATGGAGGCGCGGTTGTCGAAGCGGTCGACGAAGAAGACCCAGCTTCCGCCGCCACCGCCACCGCCGCCGCCGAACTGCGCGTACGAGCCGTGCGGAGATTCTCCCGCGGCCCCGTCGGCGCTCAAGAGGCCCTGGTTGGTGAGCACCGGAGCGATGACCCGTACGATGCCGCCACCTGCGCCGCCGACCCCGCTGAGGGTCGCGGAGGAGCACGCGGGTGACCCACCTCCCGAATACGCCGCCGCTTGTGG